>NZ_JBIAUY010000018.1:120356-173443 GCF_042893475.1 Streptomyces sp. NPDC001604
CAATGTCAGCCCGTCCGGCGTTTGAGGACGAGACCAGCTCAGCCAATGTCAGCCCGTCCGGCGTTTGAGGACGAGGCCAGCTCGGCCACTTCCAGCCGGTCCGGCGTGCGAGGAAGAGACGAGCTCAGCCAATGTCAGCCCGTCCGGCGTCTGAGGACGAGACCGTCAGGCCGAAAGGGCCCGTCCCAAAGAAAGCAGCCCCCACGGCAAGGCTCAGCCCAGCGCCGTGAGCCCCGGTGCGAACGCGATCAGCAGCGGCAGCAACGGCACCAGCGCCGCCACCGTCGTCGTCAGCGCCCGGTGTCGGCGCCCAAGCCGCGGCGGCGGCTCCAGGAGGCGGTCGACACGCTCACCGAGGAGGCGGTGGCTGGAGGCGCAGGACAGCACGCCGCGGTGCTGGTTCAGCTCGATCAGCGCGAGCGCGGTGGTCAGATGGCCGCACCGGCGGGACGCCGTGTCGTCCGCCGCCAGCTCCACCAGCCGGTGGGTCTGCTCGCAGAAGTGGGCGAACAGCGGGACGCGGGGAAAGCCGGTGGCCAGCGCGCTGGACAGATGCAGCAGCCAGTCGTGGTGCGCCCGCGCATGATCGCGTTCATGCGTCAGGACCGCGTCGAGCTGGTGGTCGGTGAGCCGGTGCAGGGCGCCCGTGGTGACGACCAGCTGGGGCGGGTGGCCGGGCATCCACCAGGCGTCCGGGTACTCGTCCTCCAGCACCAGCAGCGGGCCGCGGGCCGCCTCCTCCAGTCCGGCGGGCAGCTCGGGGGCGCGTTCGCGCAGATGCGCCCGGGTCTGTCCGCGGCGGCGGCGCGCCTCGACGAGTTCGCGGGCGAGCATCGCCGTCGTCCAGGCGGCGCCGCAGGCCAGCAGCAGGGTGAGGGCCGCGGACCAGGCGGGCGCGGCGGTCAGGTCGTACGCCGCGGTCACGGCCGGCGGCGCCGGCGCGAAGACGTGGTCGCGGAAGGTGTGGAAGACGGCGGCCGCGCCCAGCACGAGCGCCGTCAGACAGCACAGCAGGACGGTGGCGACCAGGCACTGCCACACCCACAGCGCGACCACGGGCTCCCGCTCGGGCCACGCCGACCGCACCAGCGCACGCGGCACCGGCACGGCGGCCATCAGGGCGACGACGCTCAGCAGGAGCAGACAGACGGTCATGCCACGGTCTCCGGATCCTGGTCGGAGGAAGGGGCGGGGCGGTGCGGTGGTGCGGCTCGGCGCACAAGACGCCCGCCGCCAGTATGACGGCGAACGGCGCAGGAGTCAGGGGACGACGGCCATCCCGTACGACACACCCCGTACATCTCGCACGTCTCGTACGACCGTCCGCACGACCCGTACCGCCGCCGTCACGTCCCGCAACTCCCGCTCACTCCGTCGCGCCTGCCACGATCCGTCCGCTCACCTCGCCGAGACCCACGCGGGTTCCGCCCGGTCCGGGCGCCCACGCCGACAACGTCACCACGTCCCCGTCCTCCAGGAACGTCCGCTTGCCCTCGGGAAGTTCCAGCGGATCGCGCCCGTTCCAGGTCAGCTCGAGGAGCGACCCGCGCTGCGCGGGCTCCGGGCCGCTCACCGTGCCCGACCCGTACAGGTCGCCGGTCCGCAGGGAGGCGCCGTTCACCGTCATATGGGCCAGCTGCTGCGCGGCCGTCCAGTACATGGTGGAGAACGGCGGCTCGGAGACGACGGAACCGTTGATCGCGACGGAGATCCGAAGGTCGTACCCGCCGGGCTCGTGACCCGAGTCGGCCGCGTCGTCCAGATACGGCAGCAGCGCATGGGTCCGCTCCGGGGGCGCCACCCGCGCCTCCTCCAGGGCGTCCAGCGGGGTGATCCACGCCGACACCGACGTGGCGAAGGACTTGCCGAGGAACGGGCCGAGGGGGACGTACTCCCAGGCCTGGATGTCGCGCGCGGACCAGTCGTTGAGCAGGCACAGGCCGAAGACATGCTCCCGGAAGTCGCCGAGCGCCACCGGGCGCCCGCGCTCCGAGGGCACACCCACCACGAAACCGACCTCGGCCTCGATGTCCAGGCGGACGGACGGCCCGAAGACGGGCGCCGCATCGGCCGGGGCCTTGCGCTGCCCGGACGGCCGTACGACGTCCGTACCCGACACCACGACCGTTCCCGACCGCCCGTGGTAACCGATCGGGAGGTGCTTCCAGTTGGGCGTCAGCGAGTCCGCGGCGTCCGGGCGGAAGATCTGGCCGACGTTGCGGGCGTGGTTCTCCGAGGCGTAGAAGTCGACGTAGTCCGCGACCTCGAACGGGAGGTGGAGCGTCACCGACGCCAGCGGATGCAGGAACGCCCCTACCGCCTCCTGGTGCGCCGGTACCGTCACCCACGCCGTCAGGGCGCGCCGCACGTCCGACCAGGCGGTGCGGCCCGCGGCGAGCAGCGGGTTCAGCGAGGGCTGCGCGAGCAGGGAGGCGTACGGCGAGCCGAGCGCCCGCGCCGCCGCGCCCGCGTCCAGGACCTGGTCGCCGAGCCGGACGCCGACGGTCCGCTCCGTCGAGCCGGCGGGGGAGAAGACGCCGTACGGAAGGTTGTGCGGACCGAAGGGATCGCCCTCGGGGACATCGAAGGGGGGCATGGGGTGCTGCCTCACTCTCACTGTGTCGCGAGCCGTCTGTCGTGTGCCACCTGCGCGAACCGTTATACGGCTGCTGGGTGGCCGCGCCACACGTTACGGCCGCGTGGCCGGTCTTGGGCAGTGTCTAAAGAGTTTGCAATGTCCGAATTGGGCTTGTCGGATGTGGCAATTCCGGCTTAGCGTCCTTTGGGGGACACGGACGGGGTGGGTCCGGTCCGTAGGGGGGACACGTGGGGGGACCCGTGGCCAGCAGCACGCGCAGTGTGCCGTTCGCGGCCGACCGTGAAGTGCCCGGCCTGATCGTCAAGTTCGGCGACTACCCGCTGCACCACGGCGGTGTGGGTGCGATCCGCAGCCTGGGCCGCCTCGGCGTGCCCATGTACGCGATCACCGAGGACCGTTACACACCCGCCGCCTCCTCCCGCTACCTCGAGAAAGCCTTCGTCTGGCCGACCACCGGCACGGAGGAACCCGCCCGTCTGGTGGAGGGCCTGCTGCGCATCGGGCGCCGCATCGGCCGCCCCACCGTCCTCGTCCCCACCGACGAGGAGGCAGCCGTCCTGATCGCCGAGCACCAGGACGAACTCGCCGGCCGCTTCCTGTTCCCGCGGGTCGAGCCCGCCCTGCCCCGCCGCCTCGCGAGCAAGCAGGGCCTGCACGAACTGTGCGTGGAACACGGCATCCCGAGCCCCACGGCCGCCTTCCCGCAGTCGTACGACGACATCGTCACGTTCGCCGAGAAGGCCCGCTTCCCGGTGGTGGCCAAGAACCGTGAGGCCTTCGTACGGCGCAAACGGCCGGCGGTGAACGGCACGACGCGGATCGCCACCCGCGAGGGCCTGCTCGGCCTGGCCCGCGACTGGGGCGAGTGTCCCGGGGTGATCCTCCAGGAGTACCTGCCCAGGGAGGACGCCGAGGACTGGATCGTGCACGCCTACTTCGACCAGGACTCGACGCCGCTCGCGATGTTCACGGGCGTGAAGGTGCGCTCCTGGCCGCCGCACGCGGGCATGACGGCCAATGCGTATGTGGTCGACAATCCGGAACTCGCGGACATCGCCGCGCGTTTCATCAAACAGATCGGCTTCACCGGCGTCATCGACCTCGACCTGCGCTTCGACCGGCGCGACGGACAGTACAAACTCCTCGACTTCAATCCACGCATGGGCGCCCAGTTCCGGCTGTTCGAGAACGAGTCGGGGGTGGACGTCGTCCGCGCCATGCATCTGGACCTGACCGGCCGCTCCGTCCCGGAGGGGGAACAGCGGGCCGGCCACCGGTACATCGTGGAGAACATCGACCTGCCCGCCCTGCTCGCCTACCGCCGCAGCGGCTATACGACGCCGCACGCACCGGCGCACGCGAGCGGGACGGAGCTGGCCTGGCTCGCGGGTGACGACCCGCTGCCGTTCCTCACGATGCTCGCGCGCTTCGTACGGCCGGGCGCGAAGCATCTGTACCAGCTGTGGCGGACCAACCGCCGTGGCAGCTCCACCAGTTCGGGCGGCTAGCCGACCGGTCAGCGGTCCGAGACGAACCACACGAAGTGACGAAGTGAGCGTCCTGGGGAGGGACTTCGTGATTCAACCGGTTGCAGTCATCGGCGCCGGGCCCTTCGGCCTGTCGACCGCCGCCCATCTCCGAGCCCGCGGACTGCCGGTCCGTGTCTTCGGCGAGCCCATGGTCAGCTGGCGCGACCACATGCCCGCCGGAATGCTCCTCAAGTCGACCCCTGCCGCCTCCAGTCTGGACGCGCCGCAGCAGGGCCACACACTCGCCGACTACTGCGACGCCGCCGGCATCAGGCGGCTGGTGACGGACGAGGACATCATCCCCGTCGAGACCTTCATCTCCTACGGCGAGTGGTTCCAGCAGAAGCTGGTGCCCGAACTGGAGCAGGTGCGGGTGGTCTCGGTGGACCGGCACAAGGGCGGCGGCTTCGAACTCAAACTGGACTCCGGGGAGTTGTTCACCGCCCGCGCGGTCGTCGTGGCGACCGGCCTGTCCGGCCTCGCACACCTGCCGGCCGAACTGGCCACCGCCGCGGCGGACGGACCCACCCCCACGGGCCCGGTCTCCCACAGCTCCCAGCAGCACGACCTCACGCGCTACGCCGGCAAGGAACTGATCGTGGTCGGCGCAGGCCAGTCCGCGCTGGAGACGGCGGCGCTGGCGGCGGAGGCGGGCGCACAGGTGCGGGTGGTCTCCCGCGGCCGCGGCAGGGTCGCCTTCGGCGCACCGCCGTGGAAGCAGCCGAAGCTGCGCCCCGAGTCGCCCTTCGGCCGCGCCTGGTCCCTGTGGGCCCTCAGCTACTACCCGCACCCCTACCGCTATCTGCCGGCCGAGACCCGCCACTACCTGGTGCGGCGCGTCCTCGGCCCGCTCGGGGCGTGGTGGCTGCGTGACCGCTTCGAGGGGAAGGTTCAGGTCAGCGAGGTCGACCGGATCGTGGGGGCGGACGCGGCCGACGGCTGCTGCAAGCTGAGGGTGCGTACCCACACGGGCCGCATCCTGGACATGTCCGCGGACCATGTCATCGCGGCCACCGGATACCGGGTGGACATCGCGGCCATGGACTTCCTGGGCCACGAACTGCGCACGCGTCTCGCGGTGAGCCGCGGCACCCCCAAACTGGGCGCGGGATACGTCTCCTCGGTCCCCGGCCTGTACTTCACCGGCCTGCCGGCCGCGGCGTCGTACGGCCCGGTGATGCGCTTCGTCTGCGGCACCGAGTTCGCCTCTCCGAGGCTGGCCAAACACCTGGCGGCAGCGCACGGCTAGGCAGCGGCCGCGGGCTCCCGCCGGACGATGAAGAGCCCACAAGGATAGGGGAGTTGAGCGAGGGACGGTGGGGCAATCGGCCGTCGTCCGGTTCGCGATGAGTCGGTGGGGCGTCCTGTCCGTATTCTCTGATCATGGCCGCACCCACCGCATATGCACTCATCGCCACCGACCTGGACGGCACGCTGCTCCGAGGCGACGACACGCTCTCCGACCGGTCCCTCGCCGCTCTGGCACGGGTCGCCGGGGCCGGCGCCCGGCACCTGGTCGTGACGGGCCGGCCGGCCCCCAGGGTGCGGCCGCTCTTCGACCAACTGGGCGGCAGGGGGCTCGCGGTGTGCGGGCAGGGCGCGCAGGTCTACGACGTGGGCGCGGACCGTCTGCTGTGGTCCGTCACCCTGGACCGGGAGCTGGCCGAGACCGCCCTCGGCAAGATCGAGGCCGAGGTGGGCCAGGTGTACGCGGCTGTCGACCAGGACGGTGTGGAGGGACTCACGCTCATCGAACCGGGCTATCTGATGCCGCATCCGACGCTGCCGGCGGTCCGCGTCGACCGGCGCGACGACCTGTGGTGCGAACCCATCAGCAAGGTGCTGCTGCGCCATCCCGCCCTGTCCGACGACGAGTTGGCGGCGACGGCGCGCTCGGTGGTGGGTTCGCTGGCCACCGTCACCATGTCGGGACCGGGGACCGTCGAACTCCAGCCATGCGGCATCACCAAGGCGACGGGCCTCGCACTGGCCGCCGCGCACCTGGGACTCGGCCCCGAGCAGACGATCGCCTTCGGTGACATGCCCAACGACATCCCCATGTTCGACTGGGCCGCCCACGGCGTCGCCATGGCCAATGCCCACCCCGAACTCAAGGCGGTGGCCGACGAGATCACCCTGTCGAACGAGGACGACGGCATCGCCGTCGTCCTCGAGCGAATGTTCTTCGAGTTCGGGGAGCTCGATGAGCTCCATGAACTCGGAGAGCTGGAGGAGCTCTGAGCGGCCTCAGCGAAGTCCGCTACGTTACGGCAGCGCTCCTTCAGGGGCGCGGGGCTGTATTGACTTGCGGCTCCGCCGCGGGGCGCGACCAGCCACGAAGGCGCCGCAGCCGACGAACGGCCGATCGCGGCACTCCCACGGAGTGCTCAGTACGCACCGAACACGTTGTCGATCGACCCGTACCGCGCGGCGGCGTACTTGCAGGCGGCCGTGATGTTCGCGATCGGGTCGAAGGGGTTCATCGCCGTGCCGGGCACATGGTAGGCGAGGAACGTCGGGTCGATGACCTGCAGCAGTCCCTTGGACGGGGTGCCGGCGACCGCGTTCGAGTCCCAGTTGTTGATGGCGGCCGGGTCGCCCGAGGACTCGCGGATGATGTTGCGGTAAATGCCGTTGTACGTCCCGGGGATACCGTTCTGCTTCATGACCTGGAGGGCGCCCCGGATCCAGCCGTCGAGGTTGTCGGCGTAGCCCATCGACTTCACGTTGGCGACGGTCGGGGTGGCCGCGGACGCGCTGTTCGCCCCGATGAGCGGGAGGGCGAGAACGGCGGCGCCGGTACCGGTGACGGCGAGCTTGCGGGCGAGGCGGTTGCTTCTGGGACGGCGGTGCTGACCTGTTGCAGGCATGGCGGGATCCTCTCCGTCGCCTGCGAGGTGAGCTGTCGGGTTCGGGCGGGGAGATGCCCGGCCGCGCAGCCGTACGGCCACGCGACTTCACCCCTAGCCGGCCCGGGACGATGCCCGGTCCGGCGGCCTACCTGGTTCCCCCGCTCCTGCCGTGCGAGTCAGTTGGTCGATGGTCGTGTCCGGGCGGCGGCAGGATTCGGCGTCCACCCGACAGGCCGGGAACGTATGCGAGAGCACATGGCGGGAACAAGGGTCGGCCTCACAGATCACGCCTGTTGACCTTGCTCTGAGGCTTATGGGGCACTTGATCCTTTGCGGTTGCCAAGTCTCAACTCGCGTACGGGAGAGGGGAACCGGCGAGAGGGCAGCGCTTGTCGGCCCGTACTGCCGTGTGAGTCAAGTCACCGGCATTCGCAAGAGTGGCAAATAGGGCAATGGCCCCAACTCGTGGTCAACCAGCCGCCCATCGCCTCATTGGGGGGCGAAAGCGGAACCTGGCGTGTGGTGCACGTCGTTGTCATGGCGGTCGCCCGTCGAGCACCCCGTGCCGGGATCCGGAGGTCCTCGTGAGTCGTTTCCTGAGGGAAGGGCACTCGGGCGTACCGACTCGTACGGACGCACCGGGGGACACGCCGAGAGGCGCGCCGGCCGACACCCCGATAGACAAGTCGATGGATATCCGTTCTTATCGGTTGATCGAAAACATACCGGTCGTGATCCGATACCGCCCAGGCTGGACGGGTGGGCGGCATCGGTGATCGAAAGGTGACCGGATACGCTGACTTGAGTGATGTCAGCGACCTATCGACAAACCGTGTAACCGCCAGTAGACACCAGCAGACAGGAGACCCCTCGTGACCGTCGTCGGGCCGTTCGGGCTGAGCGTGCGGGACCAGGCTCTGGAAGCCGATGTCCAGGCCGGATTGGCGGCCGTCGAGGAAGGTTTGCTCGAAGCCACCAAGAGTGAGGTGCCCTTCATCACGGAGGCCGCCCAGCACCTGGTGCGGGCGGGCGGGAAGCGGTTCCGCCCGCTGCTCGTGATGCTCGCCGCCCAGTTCGGCGACCCGTATGCACCGGGGGTCGTGCCCTCGGCCGTGGTGGTGGAGCTGACCCATCTGGCGACGCTGTACCACGACGACGTGATGGACGAGGCCGCCGTGCGGCGCGGCGTCGACAGCGCCAACACCCGCTGGGGCAACTCGGTGGCGGTCCTCACCGGCGACTTCCTGTTCGCGCGCGCCTCGCACATCCTCGCCGACCTCGGGCCCGAGGCGGTCCGGGTGCAGGCCGAGGCGTTCGAGCGCCTGGTCACCGGGCAGATCCTGGAGACGGCGGGGCCGCAGGACGGCCGGGATCCGGTCGACCACTACCTGGACGTGCTGGGCGGCAAGACGGGCTCGCTGGTGGCCGTGTCGTGCCGCTTCGGGGCGATGATGTCGGGCGCCGACGAGACGGTCGTGGACGTGCTCACGCAGTACGGGGAGCGGCTCGGAGTCGCCTTCCAGCTGGCGGACGACGTACTGGACATCGCCTCCGAGTCGCGCGAGTCCGGCAAGACCCCGGGCACCGACCTCCGCGAGGGGGTCCCCACGCTTCCGGTGCTGCGGCTGCGGGAGCGGGCGGCCCGGCTGGGGCTTGCCGAGGACATCGCCCTGTGCGAGCTGCTGGACTCCGACCTGAGCGACGACGCGCGGCACGCCGAGGCGCTCGCCGGACTCCGGGCGCACCCGGCGCTGGAGCAGGCGCGCCGGGACACGGTGCGCTACGCGGAGGACGCGCGAGCGGCGCTGGCTCCGCTGCCGGAGTGCGATGCGAAGCTCGCGCTGATGGAGATGTGTGACGCCGTGGTGCATCGGGCCGGCTGAGCTGCCGTTCGAGCGGGCTCTGACCTGCACTCCAAGCGATGTGGCGTACGTCACACATCTGGACTGAGTCCAGAATGAGATCGCTTCCGTAGTCATCCTCAGAAGGCCGACGCAGGGGGTGTCGGCCCGTCTACGGGGAGACAACAGAATCATGCGCATGAACACGACGTTCTCGAAGCGCCGTAAGAGCCTGATGGCCACCGCTGTCGCGGTGGCCGCCGCCGGGGGGATCGCCGCCGCGGTGATCCCGGCCCACGCCACCGGAGGGGCCGCGTCCGACGGCACCGGGGGAACCCTTCTGGCCGCCAGTCTGCGCGGGGCCAACGAGGTGCCCGTCGCGGGCGGTCCGGCCGTCGGTGACCAGGACGGCGCCGCTCTCGAGTTCATCAAGGTGCAGGACGACAAGGTGTCCGTCGCCGTGACCTGGCGCGGCACCGGCAAACCGACCATGCTCCACATCCACCAGGGCGCCAAGGGCACCAACGGCGGCGTCAAGGTCGACTTCACCGACCTGCTGAAGAACAGCAAGCGGCACAGCGTCACCGGCACGGTCCAGGTCAAGGACGCCGCCCTGCTCGCCGCTCTCAAGTCCGACCCCGGTTCGTTCTACGCCAATCTGCACACCACCGAGTTCCCCGGCGGAGCCGTCCGTGGCCAGCTCCACAAGGTCACCGTCGCCGCCTTCGACTTCCGTGACGCCCTGCACAACTTCCAGGCGTCCGTGATCAAGGGCAAGCAGATCTACGAGTGCAAGCCTGCCGCCGCCGGGGGCTACGCCTTCGCCCAGCGGGATGTCGGCGCCCTGCTCGGCGGCGGTATCCGGCACTCCTTCGTCGCGCCCAACTCCGGTACGCCGCAGTGGGTCGCACCGGACGGAAGCGCGGTGACCGGAGCCGTCCTGTCCAAGACTCCGAACGGGGACGGCAACATCCCCGAGCTCGACCTCAAGGCCACCCGGTCCGGCAAGCACCACGGCCTGCTCGCGAACACCACCGAGATCCTGCGGCTCAACACCGTGGGCGGAGTGGCCCCGGCCGGCTCCTGCACGCCCGGCGAGATCGTAGGAGTCCCGTACCGGGCGGACTACGTCTTCCTGCAGAACTGACGGGAGCTCACCTCGGGCGGCGTCTTCCCTCCTACGACCCCTACGGGTCGGGGCAGGCGCCGCCCTCTCGCGTCATACCCCAGGTGTACACGGAGTTGGCCCCCGGGGCTGACGCTTCCTCCTGGCCGATTTGGTGAGATGGAAACCACGGAAATCACCACTGATCACCGATTCGGGTGAGAATGGCGGCTCGGGGTGGACAACGGAAACACGCGAGTTGGACAAGCCGCCGCCGACGACGGAGGTAGCGCACACATGGCACCGTACGAATCCGACGACAGCACGACCGCCGGGGAGGCCGACGACCTGCGCGCGGGTCGTCGCAAGGCCGCGCGGTACGTCGTCCCGGTCGCGGTGGTGGGGGTGGCGGCGGCGACCATCGGGCTGGTCCCGGCGCTCGCCGACTCCGGTGACCCCGACCTGCCGAAGATCAGCGCGCAGCAACTCATCGACAAGATCGCCAAGTCGGACGTACAGCAGGTGTCCGGCACCGTGAAGATCACCACGGACCTGGGGCTGCCGGACCTCGGCGGTCTGGAGAGCAGCCTGACGTCCGGCGCCGGCAGGTCGGGCGACGGCTCGTCCGCCGACCCGACCTCCAAGCTCACGGAACTCGCCACCGGCACGCACACCCTGCGCGTCGCGGCCGACGGCCAGGACAGGCAGAAGCTGTCGCTGCTGGAGAACGCGGCCGAATACAGCATCATCCACAACGGCAAGGACGTCTGGGGCTACGACAGCCAGTCGAACGAGGTCTACCACTCGACCGCCCCCGCGGGCGCGGAGAAGCAGCAGAAGCAAGACGTCCCCGCCACGCCCGAGGACCTCACCAAGGACGCCCTGAAGTCGGTCGACTCCACCACCTCGGTGACCGTCGAGGGGACCGCCCAGGTCGCGGGCCGTGACGCGTACCGGCTGGTCGTCAAGCCGAAGCAGTCCGGTTCGACGGTGGGTCAGATCACCGTGGCCGTGGACTCGAAGACCGGGCTGCCGCTGAAGTTCACCCTGACCCCGGCGAGCGGCGGCGCCGCCGTGATCGACGCCGGCTTCACCCAGGTCAGCTTCGCCAAGCCGAGCGCCTCGACCTTCGACTTCACCCCGCCCAAGGGTGCGAAGGTCACCGAGGACAAGCAGGGCGACCACACAAAGGGCCACTTCGAGGGCGGCCCGAAGGGCGACCACAAGGCCTCCGGGCCCCACGGCAAGCCCGGCCAGGACCTCGGCAAGGGGGCCGACGGACCGAACGTCATCGGCAAGGGCTGGAACTCCATCGCCACCTTCGACACCGGCGGCGAGGGCATCCCGTCCGGCTCCAAGGCCGGCGGCCAGTTCGGTGGCTTCCTCGACTCGCTCGGCGACAAGGTCTCCGGCAAGTTCGGCTCGGGCACGGTCTTCAAGACCCGCCTGATCAACGCCCTGATCACCGACAAGGGCAAGGTCTACGTCGGCGCGGTGAGCAAGGACGCCTTGATCAGGGCGGCGAACGCGGGCTAGCCCCGGGAACCTTGCGCGGGGCCCGAGCGTAGTCACTGTACGTAGTCGTCGCGTGAGGTCGTACCAGTGCGAATCGAGGAAGCCGATGGACGAGGAGTCCGCCACGGAGCCGGAGCAGAGCGAGCCGCCGGGTGACAGCCTCATCGCCACCCATGGGCTCACCAAGCGCTACCGCGGCGGGCAACTCGCCGTCGACGGCCTGGATCTGACCGTCCCGGCGGGCAGCGTCTTCGGCTTCCTCGGTCCGAACGGCTCGGGCAAGACCACCACCATCCGCATGCTGATGGGCCTGATCGAGCCCACATCGGGTACGGCGCGCGTCCTCGGGCGGCCCATGCCGCGTGCCTCGCGCACCGTGCTCCCGCACGTGGGCGCCCTCATCGAGGGCCCCGCCCTGTACGGCTTCCTCTCCGGCCGCGACAACCTGCTGCGGTACGACGCCGCCGACCCGACCGCCGATCCGCGCACCCGCCGTGCCCGTGTCGCGGCCGCGCTGGACCGGGTGGGCCTGACCGCGGCGGCCGGCAAGAAGGCGAAGGCGTACTCGCTGGGCATGAAGCAGCGGCTCGGCCTCGCGGCGGCGCTGCTGCAGCCCCGCAGACTGCTCGTGCTCGACGAGCCGACCAACGGGCTCGACCCGCAGGGCATGCGTGAGATCCGCTCCCTGGTCAGGGAGTTGGCCTCCGACGGCACGACGGTCTTCCTCTCCTCCCACCTGCTCGACGAGATCGAGCAGGTCTGCACCCATGCCGCGGTGATGGCGCAGGGTCGTCTGATCACCCAGGGCGCCGTGGCCGACCTGGCCGCGGGGGTGCGCGGCCGGCTGGTCGTGTCCACGCCCGACCTCGGGGACGCGGCCCGCGTGCTGAAGGAGCAGGGCGCCGCCGATGTCGTCGTCACCGACGACCGGGTGACCGCCGAGCCCCCCGACCGCGACCTCGCCGAGGTGAATGCCGCGCTGGTCACAGCCGGCGTCCGGGTCCGTGGCTTCGGCGTGGAACGGGCGTCCCTGGAGGACGCCTTCGTGGCACTGACGGGGGAGGGGTTCGATGTCGCAGGCTGAAGCGGTCGTGACCGAGGTGCGTCAGCCGAGTCCCTTGTGGACCTTCGGGCTCTTCCGCAGTGAACTGGTCACCACGTTCCGCCGCTGGCGGACCCTCGCGCTCCTCGCCGTGCTCGCGGCTGTCCCGATCCTGGTCGGCATCGCAGTCAAGATCGAGACCAGCGGCAGTTCGCCGGAAGGCCCCGGTCGCGGCGGCGGCCCCGCCTTCATCTCGCAGATCACCAACAACGGCCTGTTCCTGGTGTTCACCGCGCTGGCCGCGACGCTCCCGTTCTTCCTGCCGATGGCGATCGGCGTCGTCGCGGGCGACGCCATCGCAGGCGAGGCGAACTCGGGCACCCTGCGCTATCTGCTGGTCGCCCCGGCCGGCCGCACCCGCCTGCTGCTCACCAAGTACGCGACCGTGATGACCTTCTGCCTGGTCGCCACCCTCGTGGTGGCCGTCTCGGCGCTCACCGTCGGGGCGATACTCTTCCCGCTCGGCGAACTGACGACCATCTCCGGCACACAGATCAGCTTCACCGAGGGCCTGGGCAGAGCCGTGCTGATCGCCCTGGTCGTCGCCGTGTCCCTCATCGGCGTCGCGGCCCTCGGCCTGTTCGTCTCCACCCTGACCGGAAGCGGCATCGCCGCGATGGCGACGACCGTCGGACTGCTGATCACCGTCCAGATCCTCGACCAGATACCCCAGCTCCACGCGGTACAGCCGTACTTCTTCTCCCACTACTGGCTGTCCTTCGCCGACCTGATGCGCGACCCGGTCTACTGGGACGACCTGGTGAAGAACCTCGAGATCCAGGCTCTGTACGCGGCCGTGTTCGGCTCGGCGGCATGGGCGCGGTTCACGGCGAAGGACATCACCGCCTAGCCGCCCCCGTGAGGCGGGCGAGTGACTGCGTCTCACGCGGCGGCGACCCGCCGAGGTCACCGAGGCGCCAGTCGGGCACCCAGGGCACGCGGTACACGTCGATGAGCGACTCGATCAGCCGGATCTGCCGGTCGAGGGGCCGCGGCAGCCGCCCCGGCGCGTCCGCGACGAGCACGACGGCGTCGAGGTCGAGCCCCGGCGGGGCCTCCCCGAGACGGAAGACCTCCAGGGTGCGCAGGGTGGCCGTCAGCCCCGACGCATGCGTACGCGCGACGAGCAGGACGGACCGCGGGTCCTCGGGGCCGGGCCAGGCACGGCCGCAGTCGTGACCGCCGTAGACGGCGGCAAGGGTGGACACGCCCGCGCCGCCGTGCGTGCCCACCCAGGAGTAGCGCCGGGCGGTGGCGGTGGACGGGGCGGGCCGCTGCGGTCCCGGCTCGGGTACGGTGACCGGGCCGCGGATCCAGATCTCAGGTCCCTGCTGCACGTCCGTCCGCATGCCCGCCTCCCTCCCTCGTACACCCACCGGTGCTCATGGCGCCGGCCACACGGCGGGGGCGGGCTCCTGGGACGAGTCTGTGACGCCACGGTGACCGGAGAACCGGCAGCGACCGGCGAGACTCAACAGTACGTGCACGAACGGATCTTGACGCCGGGGGAGCGGGAAACCCGACGGCGGGAGGGAGCACCATGGAACCCGAACGCGCTGTCCGCAGACTCCCCGACGCATCCGAGTGAGGGAACCGATGGCTCGACTCAGCCGCGAGAAGAAGCGGGAACAGCAGCGCGCCGAGGGCTCGGCGGCCCTGGTGGCGGCACCGATCGACGTCCGCGTACCCGTAGCAGGTGCGGACGGCGCCTGGGTCGGCGGTGTGCCGGTCACCGCGGCCGCCGGTGAGGAGATCCAACAGGCCGTCCTGAACCATCTCCATCGCATCGCCCTCGCCACCGGCCACCCCGTCCTCGCCACCGTGCACGACGAGCGGATCGGCTGCGTCGTACACCTTCAGGTGGACACGGACGGGGCCAGCAGCTTCACCGGGGAACCCGAAGGGATGACTGTTCCCGCGGCCCAGGCTCCGCCGTCCCCGCCGCGGCGGCCGGAGCAGGCGCCCCAGGGCGACAAGCCGACGCACGTGCTGCGGGCGCCCGCGGAACCCGCGCGGGAGACCTCCCCGACGTTCGTGCTGCGTGCGCTGCCACAACCGGCACCGGACAGGGCCCCGGGCACGGTGGCGGCCCCGACCGGCGAGTTCGGCCCGCCCCCGCCGATGGACGCGGTCCCGCAGCACCACCACCCGGAACCCGAGGACGCACCCGTACCCCGCGAGGAATCCGCACCCCGCAAGGAGACCGCGGACGCGCCTGCATCCAAGCGCCCGGCGACCGCCCCCCTCCTCCTGGTTCCCCCGGACCCGGCCCTCGACCCCGACCCCAGGCCCACCCCCGCCCGCGGCTTCGACGCCGTGGCCGAAGCGGTCCTCGGTGACGAACCGCCGACCGCTCCCGCGTTCCTCGCGGAGCCGATGGCGCAGATCAACGAGGCCGTGAAGACGGGCCGGACCGAGGCCGCGGCCGCGCTGGCCGAGACCACGGTCGAGGAGGCGTCGGCGGCCCTCGGACCGGAGCACGCCGAAGTGCTCCGGCTGCGTGAACTCACCGCGTACATCGCCTACTTGGCAGGCGAGCCGATCCGCGCGTTCCGGCTCTCGCTCGACCTGGCCCGGCTCCACCGGCGCAGCGGGGACGCGGAGGCGGCCTACGGCAACATCCAGAGCGCCGCCTCCGCCTGGCGTGCCGTGCGCGATCCGCAGCAGGGCCTGGACCTCGGCCACGAGCTGATCGGCCTGTGGACCGAGCTGACGGCCGAGGACGGCCCGGCGGCCGACGACATCGAACGGCTGGAGTCGGCCCGCACCCGCATGGGCCGGCTCACGGAACGCGCCCGCAAGTCGGCCCGGCAGACGCCGGGTTGACGACCGGGGGCGGCCACTCGGACAGCTCCCGCACCGCATGGGCGACGGCGTCGCTGTTGCGGTCCGGAGCGGCTGCCGAGCCAGTTCGCATGACGGAACATCCGGCCGCTGCGACCTACTGCACGCAGAACTCGTTCCCCTCCGGGTCCGCCATCACCACCCACTCCCCGGCGGGCTCCTTCACCCGCCGCAGCACGCTCGCCCCCAGCCCCACCAGCCGCTCGACCTCGCCGTCCCGCCGCCCGTCGCCGGGATGCAGATCGAGATGCAGCCGGTTCTTGACGCTCTTGGCCTCCGGCACCCGCTGGAACAGCAGCCGCCGCCCGAGCCCCGTCCCCCGCTCCTTGTCGTACGGATCGTCCGGATGCCGTACCGCAATCAGGTCCCGGAAGGCGCGCCGCCCATGAAACTCGACGGTGGCCGCGGCGGGCAGCGCCCCGAGCTCCAGCAGCCGCTCCACGAACGCACTGTTGTCCTCGACCTCATACCGCAGCGCCGCGGCCCAGAAGTCGGCCTGCGCATGCGGATCACCGGCGTCGACGACCAGCTTCCAGTGGACGGGGGTGGGGCCGGAGGAGGGCGTGGGTGAGGGCGTCTGCGTCATGGACCACTTATATGCGGCTCGGCGGCCGATGTCTTCCGGGTCGACAACTCCCCGCGCCGGTCGGCGTCTGTCTCTCAGCCTGTCCGGCGTTTCGTCTGTCTCTCAGCCTGTCCGGCGTTTATTGAGGACGAGGCCGTTCCGGCCGACACGGGGCCCTGGGGACCTTGGAGGCAGGGTCCAAGTCAGACGTCCACCACAGCGGAGGGCGCCGTCTCAACCTGCGGCACGCGCACCCGGGCAAGCCTGCTCGCAGAACGCCACGCGTCCCACGTCAGCAGGCACAAGGCAATCCACACCAACGCAAACCCGGCCCACCGCTCCACCGGCATCGCCTCATGGAAGTACAGCACCCCGAGCAGAAACTGAAACACCGGCGCCAGGTACTGCAGCAGCCCCAGCGTCGACAGCGGCACCCGAATCGCCGCCGCCCCGAAACACACCAGCGGCAACGCGGTCACCACGCCGGTCGCGGCGAGCAGCGCCCCGTGTCCGACCCCGTGCGTCGTGAACGTCGACGAGCCGCGCGAGCCCAGCCACAGCAGATAGCCCACCGCGGGCAGGAACTGGATCGCGGTCTCCGCGGCCAGCGACTCGATCCCGCCGAGCCCGACCTTCTTCTTCACCAGCCCGTACGTCGCGAACGAGAAGGCGAGCGTGAGCGAGATCCACGGCGGCTGCCCGTACCCCACCGTGAGCACGACCACCGCGGCGAAGCCGGTCCCGACCGCCACCCACTGCACGGGCCGCAGCCGTTCCTTCAGGAGCAGCACGCCCATGGCGATGGTGACCAGCGGGTTGATGAAGTACCCGAGCGAGGCCTCGACCACATGACCGCTGTTCACGGACCAGATGTACACGCCCCAGTTGACGGTGATGACGGCCGCGGCGACCGCGACCAGCGCCAGCCTGCGCGGCTGCCGCAGCAGCTCGCCCGCCCAGGCCCAGCGCCGCATCACGACGAGCGCGGCGCCCACGAACACCAGGGACCAGGCCATCCGGTGGGCGAGGATCTCGACCGCGCCGGCGGGCTTCAGCAGGGGCCAGAAGAGGGGGACGAGGCCCCACATCCCGTAGGCGGCGAAGCCGTTCAGCAGTCCTGTGCGCCGCTCGCCCCTCGACTTCCCGGTCACGGGCCCCTCCTCACCTCGTCGCGCACGCGTGCCAGGCAGAAGGTAACGCCGAGCGCCCCCGTCTGTCATGCCCGTATCGCCATACGGTCATGACAGGCGGGGGTGTCGCACCCGGCGCCCGGGAGCGTCAGCCCTTGACGGCCACCGCGATCGCGTCGGCGAGCGGCGTGGTCGGCCGGCCGGTCAGGCGGGACAGGTCGCCGGTGGAGACGACCAGCTCGCCCTTCTCGATGGAGGCGTCCACGCCCGCAAGGATCGCGGCGAGCGGGCCGGGCACCCCGGCGCCGGTCAGGATCCCGGTGAGGGCCTCGACCGAGACGGGGCTGTAGGCGATCTCCTTGCCGGTCTGCTTGCTGAGCTCGGCCGCGTACTCGGCGAAGCTCCACGCCTCGTCGCCGCCCAGCTCGTACGTCTTGTTCTCGTGCCCCTCGCCGGTCAGTACGGCGACGGCGGCGGCCGCGTAGTCGGCGCGCGAGGCGGAGGAGACCCGGCCGTCACCGGCGGCGGCGACGACGGCGTTGTGCTCCAGCACGGGGGCCAGGTTCTCGGTGTAGTTCTCGTGGTACCAGCTGTTGCGCAGCAGCGTGAACGGCACACCGGAGGCGAGCAGGGCCTCCTCGGTGCCGCGGTGGTCGTCGGCGAGCGCGGCCGTCAGGCTGCCGGGGGCGCTGGTGTAGGCGAGCAGCGCGACACCGGCGGCCCTCGCGGCCTCGATGACCACCTTGTGCTGGCCGACACGGCCCTTGTCGAACTCGTTGCCGGAGATGAGCAGCACCTTGTCACCGGCCGAGAAGACGCTGTCGAAGGTCTCGGGGGCGTTGTAGTCGGCGACCGCGAGCTTCACCCCGCGTGCGGCGAAGTCGGCGCCCTTCACCTCGTCGCGTACGACGGCGGTGATCTGCTCTGCCGGGACCTTCTCCAGCAGCTGCTCCACGACATGACGGCCGAGGTGTCCGGTGGATCCGGTGACGACGATGCTCATGATCTGCGATCTCCTTGTGGGGTGCGGATGTGTCACTAACCCTAGGAGTGGCGCTAACTATTGGAAAGTACCCACTTTGAAGTAAGGTACTGGCATGGCAGTAAGTACTCCGGAATCCGTCGTGGAGTCGGCACCCGTCGCCAAGTACGACACCGGCGAGGCGATGTGCCCCTACCGGCTCGTCCTGGAACACCTCACCAGCCGCTGGGGCGTGCTGGTCCTGATCGAACTCCTGGAGCGCCCCTACCGCTTCAGCGAACTGCGCCGGGCCATCGGCCGCGTCAGCGAGAAGATGCTCACCCAGACCCTGCAGACCCTGGAGCGCGACGGACTGGTGCACCGCGACGCCAAGCCGGTGATCCCGCCGAGGGTCGACTACTCCCTGACCGACCTGGGGCGCGAGGCGGCGCAGCAGGTGCGGGCGCTGGCGATGTGGACCGAGCAGCGCATGGACGCCGTACAGCAGGCGCGGGACGCGTACGACGCGGCGAAGCGGCAGCGCTGAGCGGGGGCGGAGCAGGGCCGACGCGTCCGTCGGCAGCTGTGGGACACATGCGGCGGGCGCTCGTCGAGCGCAAGAGGAAGGTGTCCTCGCGCGGGGCGGCCGCCGCCGGCGTCTGTGACACCGCACGGGAGGGCCCGGATGCCGCACCGCCGCATCCGGGCCCTCCCTTGGTATGTGTCGGTCAGCCGACGACCGTCCAGGTGTCCCCGCCCGCCAGCAGCGCGGCCAGGTCGCCCTTGCCGTTCTGCACGATCGCCGTGTCCAGCTGGTCGGCCATCTGGGTGTCGTACACCGGCCGGTCCACCGACCGCAGCACACCGATCGGCGTGTTGTGCAGGGTGTCCGGGTCGGCCAGCCGCGAGAGCGCGAAGGCGGTGGTCGGCGACTCGGCGTGGGCGTCGTGCACCAGGATCCGGGCCTCGTTCTCCACGGTCACGTCGACCACCTTCAGGTCACCGGTGACCACATCCCGGACCACGCCCTTGGACAGGCCGCTGCCGAAGCGGATCGGCTGCCCGTGCTCGAGCCGGATCACCGCCTCCTCGGCCTGCTGCTTGTCCTTCAGGGCCTCGAAGGCGCCGTCGTTGAAGATGTTGCAGTTCTGGTAGATCTCGATCAGCGCGGTGCCCGGGTGGGCGGCCGCCTGGCGCAGCACCTCGGTCAGATGCTTGCGGTCGGAGTCGATGGTGCGGGCGACGAAGGAGGCCTCCGCGCCGATCGCCAGCGACACCGGGTTGAAGGGCGCGTCCAGCGAGCCCATCGGCGTCGACTTGGTGATCTTGCCGACCTCCGAGGTCGGCGAGTACTGCCCCTTGGTCAGGCCGTAGATCCGGTTGTTGAACAGCAGGATCTTGAGGTTCACATTGCGGCGCAGCGCATGGATGAGGTGGTTGCCGCCGATGGACAGGGCGTCGCCGTCACCGGTGACCACCCACACGGACAGATCCCGCCGGCTGGCGGCGAGCCCGGTCGCGATGGCGGGCGCCCGGCCGTGGATCGAGTGCATCCCGTACGTGTTCATGTAGTACGGGAAGCGGGACGAGCAGCCGATGCCCGAGACGAAGACGATGTTCTCCTTGGCCAGGCCCAGCTCCGGCATGAAGCCCTGGACGGCCGCCAGGATCGCGTAGTCACCGCAGCCGGGGCACCAGCGCACTTCCTGGTCGGACTTGAAGTCCTTCATGGACTGGCGGGCCTCGGCCTTGGGGACGAGCGAGAGCGCCTCGATCGTGCCCGTGCCTTCCGTGGACGTCTCAGCCATCGATGGCCTCCTTGAGAGCCGTGGCGAGCTGCTCAGCCTTGAACGGCATGCCGTTCACCTGGTTGTACGAGTGGGCGTCGACCAGGTACTTCGCCCGGATCAGCGTGGCGAGCTGCCCGAGGTTCATCTCGGGAATCACCACTTTGTCGTAACGCTTCAAAACCGCGCCGAGATTCCGCGGGAAGGGGTTCAGGTGCCGCAGATGGGCCTGCGCGATGGACTCCCCGGCCGTGCGCAGCCGCCGTACCGCCGCCGTGATCGGTCCGTAGGTCGAGCCCCAGCCGAGCACCAGCGTGCGCGCCTCGTGCGGGTCGTCGACCTCCAGCTCGGGCACGTCGATGCCGTCGATCTTGGCCTGCCGGGTGCGGACCATGAAGTCGTGGTTGGCGGGGGCGTACGAGATGTTCCCGGTTCCGTCCTCCTTCTCGATGCCGCCGATGCGGTGTTCGAGGCCGGGAGTGCCGGGGATCGCCCAGGGGCGGGCGAGGGTCTGCGGGTCGCGCTTGTACGGCCAGAAGACCTCGGTGCCGTCCTCCAGGGTGTGGTTCGGGCCCTGCGCGAACTGCACGGTCAGGTCCGGGAGTTCGTCCAGTTCCGGGATGCGCCAGGGCTCCGAGCCGTTGGCCAGATAGCCGTCGGAGAGCAGCATCACCGGGGTGCGGTACGTGAGCGCGATCCGCGCCGCCTCCAGGGCCGCGTCGAAGCAGTCGGCCGGGGTGCGGGGGGCGATCACCGGAACGGGGGCCTCGCCGTTCCGCCCGAACATGGCCTGCAGCAGATCCGCCTGCTCGGTCTTGGTGGGCAGACCGGTGGACGGCCCGCCGCGCTGGATGTCGATGACGAGCAGCGGCAGCTCCAGGGAGACGGCGAGCCCGATGGTCTCGCTCTTGAGCGCCACACCCGGGCCGGAGGTCGTCGTCACCCCCAGCGAGCCGCCGAAGGCCGCGCCCAGCGCCGCGCCGATGCCGGCGATCTCGTCCTCGGCCTGGAAGGTCCTTACGCCGAAGTTCTTGTGCTTGCTCAGCTCGTGCAGGATGTCCGAGGCCGGAGTGATCGGGTACGAGCCCAGGAACAGCGGCAGGTCGGCCTGGCGCGAGGCGGCGATCAGGCCGTAGGCGAGGGCCAGGTTCCCGGAGATGTTGCGGTAGGTGCCGGTCGGGAAGGCGGTCGTGGCCGGGGCGATCTCGTAGGAGACCGCGAAGTCCTCGGTCGTCTCGCCGAAGTTCCAGCCCGCGCGGAACGCGGCGAGGTTCGCCTCGGCGATCTCCGGCTTCTTCGCGAACTTGGTCCGCAGGAACTTCTCGGTGCCCTCGGTGGGCCGGTGGTACATCCAGCTCAGCAGCCCCAGCGCGAACATGTTCTTGCTGCGCTCGGCCTCCTTGCGGGAGAGATCGAACTCCTTGAGGGCCTCGACCGTCAGCGTCGTCAGTGGCACCTCGTGGAGGCTGTACCCGTCGAGCGACCCGTCCTCCAGCGGAGAGGCGGCGTACCCGACCTTCTGCATCGCCCGTTTGGTGAACTCGTCCGTGTTGACGATGATCTCCGCGCCGCGCGGCAGGTCGGCGATGTTGGCCTTGAGGGCGGCGGGGTTCATCGCGACCAGCACATTGGGCGCGTCACCCGGGGTGAGGATGTCGTGGTCGGCGAAGTGGAGCTGGAAGGACGACACACCGGGCAGGGTCCCGGCAGGAGCCCGGATCTCGGCGGGGAAGTTCGGAAGAGTGGACAGATCGTTCCCGAAGGACGCGGTTTCGGAGGTGAAACGGTCGCCGGTGAGCTGCATACCGTCGCCGGAGTCCCCCGCGAAGCGGATGATCACCCGGTCCAGCTTGCGTACGTCCTTCGTTCCGCCCGGCCCCCGCTGCTCTCCTACGACGGCTCCGTCTGCCTGCTCCGCTGTCCTGCTGACCTGGCTGGTCACTGAACTGGACCTCCCTCGAGGCGGCTGTCTGGGACCGGCCTTCCCGTAGGCCTTCCCAAAATCAACCCTACGTCGGTTAGGGTCGCCTTCCCGTGGCCATTTGCATCATGGACACAGTTTTGAGACGGTGCGGCGCCCTGACTTGTCATGATTTCTCGCCCCCCGGCGCTCCCTTTGGAGACGCTTCGTGCGATTCGTTCGGTTCTGGGTGTGGACGGAGGCTGGACGGATCCTGGATCGATGACTGAACGCGCGCTTACTGACTCAGTGTCAGCCCCTCAGGAGTTCAGATAGGTGAGGACCGCCAGAACGCGCCGGTGATCCCCGTCACTCTGGGACAGCCCGAGCTTCAGGAAGATGTTGCTGACGTGCTTCTCCACGGCGCCGTCGCTCACCACCAGCTGCCGCGCGATGGCCGAGTTGGTCCGTCCCTCGGCCATCAGCCCCAGCACCTCCCGCTCCCGCGGGGTGAGCCCGGCCAGCACGTCCTGCTTACGGCTGCGCCCGAGCAGCTGCGCGACCACCTCCGGGTCGAGCGCGGTACCCCCCTGGGCCACCCGCACCACGGCATCCACGAACTCCCGGACCTCGGCCACCCGGTCCTTGAGCAGATATCCGACGCCATGACTGGAACCGGCCAGCAGTTCGGTGGCGTAGCGCTCCTCCACGTACTGCGACAGCACCAGCACCCCGAGCCCCGGATGGGCCTTGCGCAGCTGCACCGCGGCCCGCACCCCCTCGTCGGTGTGCGTCGGCGGCATCCGCACGTCCGCGACCACGACATCGGGCAGCTCGCCCTGCGCATCCAGCTCGGTGATGGTCTTGATCAACGCGTCCCCGTCACCCACCCCGGCGACCACGTCATGCCCACGATCGGTCAACAGCCGGGTCAGCCCCTCCCTGAGCAGCACTGAATCCTCGGCGATGACCACCCGCACCCTGTCCTCCACGATTCCCCGGCCCCCCGCCAGCCCGACTCCGTCTGCCAGTGGTCCAGCATTCCAGCATTCGGACCCGACCGCCCGTGACCAACGGGAATCAATGCGAATACACACGGTACGACGGCTTCCGGCCAGGCATTTTCAGCCCGTCGGGGACTTGAGGGCGTTTGAGGTCCTCCGCCCGTCGGGCGTTCACGTCTGGGCGGGGCAGGCACTTTCAGCCCGTCGGGCGTTCACGTCTGGGCGGGGCAGGCACTTTCAGCCCGTCCGGCGTTTGAGGAGGAGGCCGTTCAGGCCGATCGGGGGTCCAGGGGGCAGAGCCCCCTGGCGGGGCCGAAGGGGCAGCGCCCCTGGGACGGGACGGGTAGGGGCGGCGGGGGCGAGCTGCATCCAACGGCGGCCCCGCCGCGGCCCCCGGCGCTCACCCCACCGCCCGCTCGCCCCGCCACGGCAACTCCGCCGTCACCCGAGTGGGCCCCCCCACCGGCGAATCCACCACGAGAATCCCGTCCACCGCATCCAACCGCTCAGCAAGCCCGCCCAGCCCGGACCCCCCGGACGCATCCGCCCCACCCACCCCGTTGTCCACAACCTGCACCATCAGCCGGCTCTCCACCCGCCACACATCCACCGCAGCCCACGTGGCCCGCGCATGCTTGCTGATGTTCTGCAGCAGCTCCGACACCGTGAAGTACGCGATCCCCTCGATCGCCGGCGCCGGCCGCTCCGCCAGATCCACCTCCACCTGCACCGGCACGGTGCACCGCGAGGCCACAGCGGACAGCGCCGCGTCCAGCCCGCGGTCCGTCAGCACGGCCGGATGGATCCCGCGCGCCAGATCCCGCAGCTCCTGCAACGCCGTCTTCACCTCACCGTGCGCCTCGTCCACCATCCGCGCCGCCGCCCGCGGATCCTCCGCCAGCTTCTCCTTCGCCAGCCCAAGATCCATGGCCAAGGCCACCAGCCGGGCCTGCGCCCCGTCATGCAGATCCCGCTCGATCCGCCGCAGATCCGCAGCCGCGGTGTCCACCACGACGCCCCGGTCGGACTCCAGCTCCACCACCCGCGTCGCCAGCCGGGACGGCCCGAGCAGCCCGTGCACCAGCACCCGGTCCACCATCGTCAGCGCCCGCACGATCCACGGCGTGGCCAGAGTGAACAACAGCCCCACCAGCGCCGTGACGGTGATCTCGAAGGGGTTGTCGAGGTAGATGCTGTGGCTGCCGTCGCCGTACAGCTGAAGCCCGCCTTGACCGCCGTACATCGGAAAGAGCCAGAACCACAGCGGATACGTCAGCAGCCCCCAGCCGTACGCCCAGAAGTTCACGGCGACCACGAACGAGAACACCGACCACGGGAACTGCACCAGCGCATACAGCAGCGCCCGCCACGAGGTGCCGCTCTTCAGCACGGCCCCCATCCAGGCCATCACGCCGGACTTCCTCATCCGCAGCGGCTCCGGGTCGCCCACCTCGAGCCCCAGCAGCCCCCGCGCCCGCGCCCGCTCCAGCGCGCCGAAGCCCCGGCAGCCGGCCAGCCCCGCCGCCAGCACCGGGATCCCCAGGAACGTCACCAGCAGACCCGCCCCGAGCGACACCATCGTGACGGCGTAGACGAAGAGCATGATGCCGATCGGCAGGCTCAGCAGCACATACCCGAACTCGCGCCAGCTGCGCCCCTCGAACGGCGCCCGCAGCCCGGCCGGCAGCCGGCGCCGCGCCCCCTCGGTGAAGGCGAGCCCGCTGTCGTGCCCGTAGCCCTGTCCGTACTCCGTGGCCATCGGCGTCGTCCGTTCTACTCGTCCCGTTCGCCCTGTCCGGCTGCGGCGGTCCTGCCGTACCCCCACACTGCTGCGCCGCAGGTCCGCGGACCATGGAGGCCGTCGGCCTCTTGGAAGGGGGGTTTTCCCTACCCCTTGCCGGGCGCGCGGTCGCGCCACGGCAGCTCCGCCGTGACCACGGTCGGCCCGCCCTGCGGCGAGTCGATGACGAACAGTCCGTCCACGGCGTCCAGCCGGTCGGCGAGCCCCTGCATCCCCGACCCGCCGTCCAGGCGCGCGCCCCCGCGGCCGTCGTCCTCGACCTGGATGAGCAGCCGGTCCGTCGCCCGCCACACCTCCACGGACGCGGTCTTCGCCGCACTGTGCTTGCTGACGTTCTGCAGCAGCTCGGAGACGGTGAAATAGGCGATGCCCTCGATGGCCGCGGCGGGCCGCGAGTCGAGGTCGACCGTCACCTTCACGGGAACGGTGCAGCGCGAGGCGACCGCGGACAGCGCGGCATCGAGCCCGCGGTCCGTCAGTACGGCTGGATGGATCCCCCTGGCCAGATCCCGCAGCTCCTGCAGCGCGAGCTTCACCTCGCCGTGCGCCTCCGCGACCATCTCCGCCGCCGAGTCCGGGTCCTCCAGGAGCTTCTCCTTGGCCAGGCCGAGACCCATCGCCAGATTGACCAGGCGGGCCTGCGCCCCGTCGTGCAGATCGCGCTCGATCCGCCGCAGATCGGCGTTGGCGGTGTCGACCACGACCCCCCGGTCCGACTCCAGCTCCGCGATACGCCGCTCCAGCTCGTCGGAGGGCGACAGCAGCCCGCGCACCATCGCCCGGTCGGCATTCGCCAGCCCCCTCGCGATGAACGGCAGCACCGGCCACAGCACGAACAGCGAGGTCAGCGTGATGACAAAGGTCAGGATCCCCCAGGGCAGCCGGATGAAGTCGTACAGCACCGTCCGCCAGCCCACCGGGTCCTTCACCCGCATCCACATCCACGCGAGGAAACCGGTGCCGCGTCCGGGCAGCCGGCTCGGCTCGTCCACCCGCACGCCGAGCAGCTTCCTGGCCCGCGCCCGCTCCATCCTGCCCAGCAGCCGGGCGCCGGTCAGACCGGCCGCCAGCAGCGGGAACCCGATCACCGTCACGGTCAGCCAGAAGCCGGTGAACAGCACAGTCACGACGTAGACGAACCCGATCAGTGACACCGGAAGGTTCGCCAGCAGATGCGCGATCTCCTTCCAGGTGTGCCGGTCGTAGGCGAAACGGGCAGGCGGCAGACGGTCGCCGTCACCTTCCGGGGCCCCCATCGGGCGCGCGTGTCGTTCGGTCATATGGGCTAGCGTGCCGCGCGCCGGGCGCCCGCGCCATGAGGTCGGCCGCCCCCGTCCACTGGGGAAAACCCCACCCTGACGGCTCCTCGGCGGCTTCCCGGCATCTCAAGGTCGTCTCAAGCGGTGACGGGCTGCTTACCGTCTCTTTATCAGGGCCTAGACTCCCGTGCGTACAGATCGTCGAACAGCAGCGTTCATCAAGGTCGCAGGGAGCGAGGGGTACGGACGTGCGGGAATCGACCGTCGCCGGTCCGACCGTCGTCGCGGCGGACTACTTCCAGTCGTACTCGGTCGTCGGACTGCTCGCCGTCGTCGGCGTGCTCTTCGTCGCGGTCGCCTTCGGCGCCGGCCGACTGCTGCGGCCCATGGTCCCCACCCCCGAGAAACTCCTGACGTATGAGTGCGGAGTCGACCCCGTCGGCGAGGGCTGGGCCCACACCCAGGTCCGCTACTACGTCTACGCCTTCCTGTACGTCATCTTCGCCGTCGACTCGATCTTCCTGTTCCCCTGGGCGACCGTGTTTGCCGCACACGGGTACGGCGTGACCACACTGGTGGAGATGTTCATCTTCCTCGGCTTCCTTGCCGTGGGCCTGCTGTACGCATACAAGAAGGGCGTCCTGGCATGGACGTGACGACGCCGGACACCAACGGTCAGCCCGTACTCCTCCCGGAGCCGAAACGGCTGGGCGCCCTCGCCCGCCTGGCCCCCGAACCGATGAAGGTGGTCCTGAACTGGGGCCGCCGGTACTCGTTGTGGGTCTTCAACTTCGGTCTCGCCTGCTGCGCGATCGAGTTCATCGCCGCGTCGATGGCCCGCCACGACTTCATCCGCCTGGGCGTCATCCCCTTCGCACCGGGCCCCCGCCAGGCCGACCTGATGGTCGTCTCCGGCACGGTCACGGACAAGATGGCCCCGGCCGTCAAGCGCCTGTACGAACAGATGCCGGAACCCAAGTACGTCATCTCCTTCGGCGCCTGCAGCAACTGCGGCGGCCCCTACTGGGACTCCTACTCCGTCACCAAGGGCGTCGACCAGATCATCCCGGTCGATGTCTACGTCCCCGGCTGCCCGCCCCGCCCCGAGGCCCTCCTCCAGGGCATCCTCAAGCTCCAGGAGAAGATCGCCCGCGAGTCGCTGGGGGAGCGGTACGGAACCGCACCGGCCCGCCCGTCGGCGGCGGCCCTGCAAAGCGACCTGGTGAAGCCACCGGCTGCCGGCTCCCCGTCTGTTCCCGACTCTTCGTCGGCTCCTGGCTCTTCGTCTGCTGCGGATTCTTCGTCGGCTCCCGGCTCTCTGTCGTCGTCGGAGCCTCCGTCGTCTTCGGAGTCTCCTTCGGAGGAGGACCGATGAGCACGGTCGGCTGGCTCCCCGCCCCCGCCGACGAGCTGTTCGGTGCGGAGGCCACCGCCGAGGAGTCGTACGAGCTCCTGACGGTCGACGTCCCGCCGGCGAGCTGGCTCGAATCGCTGCAGGTGGCCCGCGACCAGCTGTCGTGCACCTACTTCGACTGGCTGAGCGCGGTCGACGAACCGGGCACGGGTTTCCGTGTCTCGGCGCACGTCGTCTCCCTGTCTCCCCTGCGCCGTCTGCTGCTGCGCACCACGGTCCCGCACGAGGCGCCGACGCTGGCCTCCGCCGTCGGCATCTACGCGGGCGCGGCCTGGCACGAACGCGAGACCCACGAAATGTTCGGCGTCGTCTTCGAGGGCCACCCCGCCCTGGACCACCTCCTCCTCCCGGAAACCTTCGAAGGTCACCCCCTGCGCAAGGACTTCGTGCTGGCCGCCCGTGTGGCCAAGGCCTGGCCGGGCGCCAAGGAACCCGGCGAGTCCGACCACGGCGGCCCCAAGCGCCGCCAGATGCTCCCCCCGGGCGTCCCCGACCCGAACGAGTGGGGCCCTCTGAAGGGCCAGCTCCCCCCTGCCCCGGCCCGCCCCACCCGAGCCGCAGGCCGCCCCCCGACCGACCGCCCGGCCCGTGCGGCAGGCGACCGCCCGGTGCGCCGCGCCCGCTCGGCGGCGGAGGGTTCGGCGAGCCAGGCAGCCACACCGCCTTCTGCCGATGCCCCGGCTGCTCCGCGGCGTGCTCGGTCGGGGGCGGAGGGGTCGGCGAGCCAGGCGGAGGGTGCGAGCGGTCGGGCGGCGGACGCAGGGCGTGCCGATGCCCCGGCTGCTCCGCGGCGTGCGCGGTCGGCGGCGGAGGGGTCGGCGAGTCAGGTGGCGTCGACTGCGGCCGAGGGCGCCCCAGCCGGCCGGCAGCCGGGTGCCTCCGGTGCGGCAGCGCCGCGACGTACACGCAGCGCGAGCGAAGGCTCGGCCTCGCAGACCCCCCGAACGCCGTCGCCACAGAGCCCAACCACCCGACCCGCACCCGCCCCCCGCAGTTCGGACGCCCCGTGGCACCACGCCCGCCCGGCTTTCGACGAGCCGGAGACGAGGCCTGAGGGCGAGCAGGGGCTGGAGAGCGGACGGGCCCGGGAGGGCGGGTCCGCCATGGAGAGTGGGTCGGCCTCGAAGGGCGGGTCGGCCCTGGAGGGTGGGCCGGCCCCGGAGATCGAAGCGGGGCCTGGAACGAAGTCGAGCCCGGAAACGAAGCCCAGCGCAGAAACGAAGCCCAGCGCAGAAACGAATCCCAGCGCGGAAACGAAGCCCAGCCCTGGCTCGAAGTCGGCCCCGGAGGGCGAGCCGAGCCCGGTTCGCGAGAGGCAACCGGCGGCTGAGCCGAGCCCGGTTCCCGAGCGGCAACCGGCGGCTGAGCCGAGCTCGGATGCCGAGCCCGTCGCCGAACCGGCGAGCGAAGGCGAACCCAGCTCGAAACCTTCCGCCGGCGCCGACTCCGACGCGGGTTCAGGCCCCTCCGCCGAGTCAACCTCCGGTGACAGCCCCTCAAGGCCGGCCTCCGCCAAGGAGGCCCCCGCCGAGGAGTCACCCCACGCCACCCCCGAAGATCCGTCCGCCGAAGATCCGACACCGAACCCAGATGACCCCGCAGGAGGCCCGCAGTGACCGACGCTCTGGACGTCACCCTGCGACTCCTGATCGTGTTCGTCGTCTTCCTCACCTTCCCCCTGATCGTCGGCCAGACCGAGCACAAGGTCATGGCCCACATGCAGGGCCGCCTCGGCCCGATGTACGCCGGCGGCTTCCACGGCTGGGCCCAACTCGTCGCCGACGGCGTGAAGTTCGCGCAGAAGGAAGACGTCGTCCCGGCGGGCGCAGACCGCCGCATCTTCCAGCTCGCCCCCGCCGTGGCCCTCCTCCCGTACCTCCTGGTTCTCCTCGCCATCCCCATCGGGCCCGGCGAGGGCGCCGTCGGTCAGGTCCTGGACGCGGGCATCTTCTTCGTCCTGGCGGTGATGGGTGTAGGCGTCCTCGGCTCCCTCATGGCCGGCTGGGCCTCCGCCAACAAGTTCTCCCTCCTCGGCGGCCTCCGCACGGCCGCTCAGCTACTCGCCTACGAACTCCCGATGCTCCTCGCCGCCGCCTCCGTCGCGATGGCGGCCGGCACGGTCTCCCTCCCCGGCATCCTGGACGCCTTCCACTGGTGGTGGCTGCCCTGGCAGATCGTCGGCGCGATCGTCTTCTTCGTCGCCGGTCTCGCCGAACTCCAACGCCCGCCCTTCGACATGCCCGTCGCCGACTCGGAGATCATCTTCGGCGCGTACACCGAGTACACCGGACTGCGTTTCGCCCTGTTCCTCCTCGCTGAGTACGCCGGAATCATCGTCCTGTGCGGCCTGACCACCGTCCTCTTCCTGGGCGGCTGGCACGGCCCCTGGGGTGCCGACGGCCTCGGCTGGGTCTGGACCCTGCTGAAGACGGCCGTCCTCGCCTTCCTCGTGATCTGGCTCCGCGTCACCTATCCCCGGCTACGCGAGGACCAGCTCCAGAAACTCTCCTGGACCCTCCTCGTTCCTCTCTCCCTCGCTCAGATCGCCCTCACCGGCATCGTCAAGGTGGTGATCTCCTGATGGCTGAGCCGCTCCCGCCCACCCGCTCCCGCATCCCCGGCTCCGGTCTGGCCAAGGGCCTGGCGGTCACCCTCCGCACGATGACGCGGAAGACCGTCACCGAGCAGTACCCGGACGTCCAGCCCGACCTGCCACCCCGCACCCGCGGCGTCATCGGCCTGTTCGAGGAGAACTGCACGGTCTGCATGCTCTGTGCCCGGGAGTGCCCGGACTGGTGCATCTACATCGACTCCCACAAGGAGACGGTGCCGGCGGCCACCCCGGGCGGCCGGGAACGCAGCCGTAACGTCCTCGACCGCTTCGCCATCGACTTCTCCCTGTGCATGTACTGCGGTATCTGCATCGAGGTCTGTCCTTTCGACGCCCTGTTCTGGTCCCCGGAGTTCGAATACGCCGAGACCGACATCCACGAACTCACCCACGAACGCGACAAGCTCCGCGAGTGGATGTGGACGGTCCCGGCCCCGCCCGCCCTCGACCCCGGAGCGGAGGAGCCGAAGGAGATCGCCGCCGCCCGCAAGACCGCGGAGAAGCTCGCTGCCGCGCAGGCCGAGTCCACCGAAGCCGCCGACCCTGCCCGGCCGACCGAACCCGAGGGAGGAGCGTCGTGACCCTCATCGCAGCCACCGCGACGATGGCACACGCCACGGCAGCTCACGCAACGGCAGCCCACGCCCACGCCCACGCCATCACGACCGCCGCCGGCGCCCACGGCTTCCTCTCACCGACTGGTGTCGAGATCGCCTTCCTCCTCGTGGGCCTCGCCACCTTCGGCGCAGCCCTGGTCACCGTCACCACCCGGCAACTGGTGCACGCCGCCCTGTGGCTGGTGGTCACCCTTGGTGGCCTCGCTGTCGAATACCTCCTGCTCACCGCCGAGTTCATCGCCTGGGTGCAGGTCCTCATCTACGTGGGTTCCGTCGTCGTCCTCCTCCTGTTCGGTCTGATGCTCACCAAGGCCCCGATCGGCCGCTCCCCGGACGCCGACTCCGGCAACCGGTGGGCCGCGCTCACCGTGGCCCTCGCCGCGGCCACCGCCCTGGTCTGGGTCGTCGTCGACGCCTTCCGCACGACCTGGATCGACCTGGACGGCCCGGCAGCCGGCTCCACCGCCGTCACCGGGGCGAGCCTCTTCCAGAACTGGGTCCTCCCCTTCGAGGCCCTCTCCGTCCTCCTCCTCGCCGCCCTGGTCGGCGCGATCGTCCTGTCCCGCAAGGCGAAGGCGGAGATGAGCTCTCCTCCTGTGAACTCCCGGGCAGCAACCGGTAGTTCCCCATCCGTCCCGGATTCCCGTAATCACCCGATCGAGCGGAAAGGCCGGGTCGAGGGAACCAGTCCGGCCGAGCAGGAAGGCGCCCGCTGATGCACCTCGCCTATCCCGCCGTACTCTCCGCCCTCCTCTTCTGCACCGGCCTGTACGGCGTCCTCGCCCGCCGCAACGCGATCCTGGTCCTGATGTCCGTCGAGCTGATGCTCAACGCCGTCAACCTCAACCTCGTCGCCTTCGACGTCTGGCTCAGCAAGGCCGCCCGGGAAAAGTTGCACTCCGGCCAGGCCCTGACCCTGTTCACCATCGCCATCGCCGCCGCCGAGATCGGCATCGGCCTGGCGATCGTCCTCGCCGTCTACCGCAACCGCGGCACCTCGGACATCGACAAGCTTCGCGACAGCGCCGAGGGCCACGAGAGCGACCGCCCCGACGGCAACGCGCTCACGGCGGAAGAGACCGGGAAGGCTGAGGCCACCGCGTGACCACGACCACCCTCGCCGCCCTCGTCCCCCTCCTGCCGTTCCTGGGCGCCGCCTGCGGCCTGCTCCTGGGCCGCACGGCCCCCGGCTTCGTCCGCCCGCTCGCCGTCCTGCCGACCCTCGCCTCCCTCGTGCTGGCGGTGCTGGTCGCCGTGCGCCAGGGCGGCGACCAGGCGATCGACGCCGCCACCGAGCTGACGCCCACCGGCTCGGTCCCCATCGAACTCGCCCTGCACATCGACGGCTTCGCCGCCCTCGTCGCCGTCCTGGTCGGCGTCGTAGCCACCTGCGTGCAGATCTACTCGACCGGCTACCTGCGCGACGACCCGCGCTACCCCTCGTACGCCGCCCTGGTCTCCCTCTTCACCTCCGCGATGCTGCTCGTCGTCTACTCCGGCGACCTGATCGTGCTGCTGGTCGGCTGGGAGATCATGGGTATCTGCTCGTACTTCCTGGTCGGCCACTACTGGGAGACCCCGGAGGCCCGCGCCGCCTCCATCAAGGCCTTCCTGGTCACCAAGCTCGGTGACGTCCCCTTCCTCATCGGCCTGTTCGCCCTCGCCACCGATGCCGGCTCCTTCCGCATCACCAAGGTCCTCGGCACCGTCGCGAGCGGTGGACTCCACCACCCGACAGTGATCGCCCTGCTGCTCCTGGCGGGAGTGGCGGGCAAGTCGGCACAGTTCCCACTGCACACCTGGCTCCCCGACGCGATGGCGGGCCCGACACCCGTCTCCGCGCTGATCCACGCCGCGACGATGGTGGCCGCCGGCGTCTACTTCATCGCCCGCCTCCTCCCGGTCTTCGAGGCCTCCCGGGCCGCGATGGTCGTCCTGGCCGTCATGGCGGCTGTCACGATGGTCGGCTCGGGTCTCGCCGCGCTCGCCCAGGACGACATCAAGCGCGTCCTCGCCTACTCGACGATCGGGCAGCTCGGCTATATGACCGGCGCCCTCGCAGTCGGCGACCGCGGAGCGGCCGTCTTCCACCTCCTGTCCCACGGCGCCTTCAAGGCGCTGCTGTTCCTCGCGGCCGGTGTGATCATCCACGCCGCCGGCACCAACTCGCTGGCCACCATGTCCCGCATGCGGGGCCTGCGCGAACGCATCCCCGACGCCTACTGGACGATGACCGTGGCGCTTCTCGCGCTCGCCGCGATCCCGCCCTTCAGCGGCTTCTTCTCCAAGGAGTCCGTCCTCGGCGCCGCCGAGCACGTAGTCACCGGTCACACCGGGAACACCCCCCTCGCCGCAGGCTGGATCACTCTCGTCGCCGGCCTGCTCACCGCCGTACTCACCGCGGCGTACGCGATGCGCCTGTGGCTGCTGGCCTTCCACGGCCGAGGTGCCGAGGCCCCCGACCACGGCCGCCAGCCACTGACCATGACCGTGGTGCTATGGGTCCTCGCCGTCCCCTCCCTCGCGCTCGGCGGGCTCACCTACCGCTCGCTGCCCGACTGGTTCGACGGCCGTGACCTCACCCCGACGCTCACCACTTCCGTGCTCGGCACGGGTGTGGCCCTGGTCGGCGGCATCGTCACCTATGCGGCCTGGCGGCACACCACCGCCCTCGCGTCGCGCGCCCCGCTCGGCGCGGTCGCGGCCCACCCCGAGGGCGACGCCGGACTCGTCGAGGCCGAGGCCATCGCCAGCCACGCGCCCGCCTACGGGGGAGTGGCCTACGCACCCGACCCGGCGGACCCGGGACGGCTGCTGCTCGGCCCGCTGCACCGGCACGCAGCCGTCGGCTTCCACCTCGACGCGGTGTACGCGGCCCTCTTCGTCCGCCCGGTCCTGGCCGGAGCGAGTCTCGTCCGCTTCCTGGACCGCGAGGTCGTCGAGACCTACGTACGCGGCGCGGGCGCCCTGCCCCGTCTGCTCGGTACCGCCGTACGGCGCGCCCAGACCGGCAATGTGCAGACCTATGTGAGCGCGCTGCTCGCCGGCACCGTCGTCCTGGCGGTCGCCGTCCTCCTCGTCGCCACGGGAGCGTGAGCAGGCGTGATCGATATCAACGAGTCCGTGATGCAGTTCCTTCTGGCATTCGTCGTCGTCGGCCCGCTCCTCGGGGCCGTCGCCGCTCTCCTGCCCGCTCCGCCGGGACTGAAGGGGAAGTCACCCGAGCAGGCCGTGCTCCGCCACGGCGTGACCGTGACCGGCGCGGTCCTCATCGCCGCGATCGTCCTTGCGCTCGGCTTCGACCACGACCACCCGTCGAAGATGCAGGCCACGACCGACATCAGCTGGATCCCCGCCCTCGACGTGCGGATCCACCTCGGCATCGACGGCATTTCCCTCCCCCTTCTGGTCCTGACCGCGCTGCTGACCTTCCTCTGCGCGCTCTACTCGTACTTCAAGATGCCGTCGGGCCCGACCCCGAAGGCCTTCGTGGCACTGGTTCTGGTCCTCGAGTCAGGCACCCTTGCGAGCTTCGCCGTCCTCGATCTGCTGCTGTTCTTCCTCGCGTTCGAGATGGTCCTCGTCCCGATGTACTTCCTCATCGCCCGCTGGGGCGGCGAGGGCCGGACCCAGGCCGCCTGGCGGTTCATCCTCTACACACTGCTCGGTTCGGTCGTCATGCTGCTCGGCCTGCTCCTGATCGGGATCAAGGCCGGCACGTTCGACATGGTGGCACTCGCCACTGACAACGGCCGGTCGCTGACCACATCCGTGCAGGTCATCGCCGTTCTGGCCATCGGGATCGGGCTCGCGGTCAAGACGCCGATGTGGCCGTTGCACAGCTGGCTGCCCGACGCCCACACCGCCGCCCCGACCGTCGGCTCGGTCCTGCTGGCCGGGGTCCTGCTGAAGATGGGTACGTACGGTTTCGTCCGGATCCTCCTCCCGATCGCGCCGGACGGGCTCCACACCTTCGCGCCCTACCTCGCCGCCTTCGCCGTCGTCGGGATCATCTACGGTTCGCTGGCCTGCCTGGCGCTCGCCAAGCAGGGAGCGAAGGGCGATCTCAAGCGCCTCATCGCCTACTCGTCCGTCGGTCACATGGGCTTCGTCCTGCTCGGCATCTCGACCATGACCCCGACCGGCGTGAACGGCGCCCTGTTCGCCAACATCGCCCACGGCCTCATCACCGGCCTGCTGTTCTTCCTGGTCGGCGCGCTCAAGGACCGTACGGGCACCACCGACCTCGACACCCTCGCCGAGGAGACCGGTGCCGCGCTCTACGGCAAGGCCCCCCGCCTCGGCGGTCTGCTCGCCTTCGGCGCAGTGGCCTCGCTCGGTCTGCCGGGCCTGGCCGGATTCTGGGGGGAGATGCTGGCCCTGTTCGGCGCGTTCAGGCCCGCCGGCGACCTCAGCCGGCCGGCCTTCCTCACCTTCATGGCGATCGCGGCCTTCGGCACTCTGCTCACGGCCGCATACATGCTGGTCGTCGTCCGCCGCGTCTGCATGGGCGCCGTACCCGCGGAAGCGCCGCAGCTCGCCGACGTCCACACGTACGAGTTCGCGGCCTGGACCCCGCTCGTCGCCCTCACCGTCGCCGCCGGCCTGTGGCCCAAGGCCCTTCTCGGCCTGACCGACCCGGCCGTCCAGCAGCTCCTCTCAGGAGGCACCCGATGAGCTCCCTGGCGCAGCCGCTGGCCGCGAGCGTCGTCCAGTCCGTCGACTGGCTCGCCATCGCGCCACCCACCCTCACGGCGGTCGTCGGACTCGTCGTCCTCGTCGCCGACCTGTTCCTCGCCGACGCCAGGAAGGCACTCCTCGGCTGGGTCTCCATCGCCGGCCTCGCCGCCTCCGCGCTCCTGCTGCTGCCCCTCCTGGACGGCGACCGCAGCACCTTCTGCGTGAACGGCACACACGCGTGCAGTTACACCGCGGACCGCTTCACGCTCGTCATCCAGTTCCTGGTCCTCGGCGGCGCCCTCCTCGCCGCCCTCCTGTCGGTGACGGCCCTGAAGGACGCCGACAGACAACTCCCCGAAGGGGAGTACTGGTTCCTGCTGCTCTCCTCCGCGGCCGGCGCCGCCCTGCTGCCCGCCTCCCGCGACCTCGCGACGCTGATCGTCGCCCTGGAGGTCGCCTCCCTGCCCGCCTTCGCCCTCGTCGGCATCCGGCACGGCGACAAGAAGTCCTCCGAAGCGGCCCTGAAGTTCTTCCTGTCGTCGGTCACCGCGACCGCCGTCAGCCTCATGGGCATCAGCTTCGTGTACGCCACCACCGGCACCCTCTACCTCACCCAGGTCGCCGACCGGATCCAGCACGTCGACGGACAGCTCCACACGCTCGCCCAGACCGGTGTCGTCCTCACCCTCGTCGGCTTCGCCTTCAAGACGGCCGCCGTGCCCTTCCACTTCTGGGTTCCCGACACCTACGTGGGCGCGCCCCTGCCCATCGCCGCCTATCTGTCGGTCGTCGGCAAGGCGGTCGGCTTCTCCGGCCTGATCCTCGTCACAGTCGTCGCGTTCCCCTCGTACGCCGACGTCTGGGGGCCCGCGCTCGCGGTGCTTGCCGCGCTCACCATGACGGTCGGCAACGTCGGCGCCCTGCGCCAGCAAGCCACGCGCGCGTACAGCGCGGTACGGCTGCTCGCCTGGTCGTCGGTCGGCCAGGCCGGCTACCTCCTCGTACCGATCGCCGCGGCCGCCTACTCCGACAACGCCGAGCACTCGATCGGCTCCACGGTCGCCTACGCCCTCATGTACGCCGCCGTGAACCTCGGAGCCTTCGCGATGGCCGCACTGATGGGCCGTACCAGGTCCGCGAACCGCATCACGGACTACCGCGGCCTCTACGCGAGCAATCCGGTCGCCGCTCTCCTGCTGGCGTTCTTCCTGCTCTGCCTGGCGGGACTGCCCCCAGGCATCATCGGCCTGTTCGCCAAGGTCACCGTGTTCTCGGCGGCGGTCGACGCGGGACTCGGCTGGCTGGCCGTGGTCATGGCCGTCAACGTCGTCATCGCCCTGTTCTACTACCTCCAATGGACGGCACTGCTGTTCCGCGCCCCCGAGGGCGAGCCCGTCAAGCACCGCCTCCCCGCGCCCCTCACCGCGGCGATCACCCTCACCGGCGCCCTCGGCATCGTCCTCTCCGGAGCACCCCAGCTGGTCCTGCGCTTCGCCGGCACAGCCCTCTTCTGAGCCGACGCCGGCCACCCAGGGGCGCCGTCACCCGGACGGCCCACGCAGGTCGCCGTACGCACAAGGGAACTAGTGGCCCTCGCCTGGCGTTGACCAGTACGGGAGGGTCCACTGGACGTGACACCACGGCACCAGTGGCACCCGACATCAGCAAGCAAAGGGTTCCCCTGCTGCACGACTTGGAGGGCGTACCGTGCACCGCCGGCACAACGGGCTAAGGACCGCAGTTCTCCTCGGAGGACTGTCCGCCCTCATCATCGTCATCGGCAGCTTCTTCGGCCGCACGGGGCTCGTCGTCGCGGTTGTGATCGCACTGGGCACGAACGCGTACGCGTACTGGAACAGCGACAAGCTGGCGCTACGCGCGATGCGTGCGCGCCCCGTCAGCGAGTTCGAGGCCCCCGCCCTCTACCGCATGGTCCGCGACCTCTCCACCCAGGCCCGTCAGCCCATGCCACGCCTGTACATCTCCCCGACGGAGGCGCCGAACGCCTTCGCGACGGGCCGCAACCCGCGCAACGCCGCCGTGTGCTGCACGGAAGGCATCCTGCGGATCCTGGACGAGCGCGAACTGCGCGGTGTCATCGGTCATGAGCTCAGTCACGTCTACAACCGCGACATCCTCATCTCGTCAGTCGCCGGGGCCCTGGCCTCCGTGATCATGTTCCTGGTCAACTTCGCCTGGCTGATCCCGGTCGGCCGGTCCGACGACGACGACGGCCCGGGCATCCTCGGCATGCTGATGATCATGATCCTGGGCCCGCTCGCGGCCAGTCTCATCCAGTTGGCCATCAGCCGCTCCAGGGAATACGAGGCCGATGCCTCCGGCGCGCAGTTGACCGGCGATCCCCTCGCGCTCGCCGGTGCGCTGCGCAAGCTCGAAGCAGGTACGAGGCAGTTGCCGTTGCCGCCCGAGCCGCGCATCGAGACCGCGAGCCATATGATGATCGCGAATCCTTTCCGCCCGGGCCAGGGACTCTCCAAGATGTTCTCGACACACCCGCCGATGGCGGAGCGCATCGCCCGGCTCGAGAAGATGGCAGGTCGCCCCCAGTGAAAACCATCCTGAATGTCATCTGGCTCGTCCTGAGCGGTTTCTGGCTGTTCCTCGGTTACCTGGCCGCGGGCATCCTTCTCTGCATCACGATCATCGGCATCCCGTTCGGCATCGCGGCGTTCCGCATCGGTGTCTACGCCCTGTGGCCCTTCGGGTACACGACAGTCGAGCGCCGCGACGCCGGTGCGCCCTCATGTCTCGGCAACGTCCTGTGGCTGATCCTCGCGGGCTGGTGGCTCGCGCTCACGCACATCGTCACCGGTATCGCCCTGTGCATCACGATCATCGGTATCCCGTTCGGCATCGCCAACTTCAAGCTGATCCCGGTCTCGCTGCTGCCGCTCGGCCGCGAAATCGTGCCTACGGACCAGCCGTTCGCCACCAGCTGACCAACCGGGACCAGGGCGGGGGCGGTCTGCTCGCCCCCATCCGAGTGACCAGGTTTTCCACAGCTCGAAGGTTGTCCACAGGCCGGACCGATTGTCAGTGGCGCCTTGCATCATGAACCCATGACCGAGAACGAGCAGTTGCTGGTACGGGTGTCGGCCAAGGCGCACAACACCCGCCCGTGGGGCTGGCCTTCACTTCCGGAGCCAGTCGACGCGTCCACGCTGGCCCGCGCCGAGACCGCCCTGGGCTTCCCCCTGCCTCCGCTGCTCGCCGACCTCTACCTGCGCATAGGAGACGGCGGGTTCGGCCCGGAGTACGGCCTGTTGCCCCTCCTCGACAGTCCGCCCGCCGACGAGCCTGCCGCCGTAGCGCAATACCTCGCCAATCGCGAGAGCGCCCGAAAGGACCCCGACTGGCCCTGGCCCGAAGGCGTCCTGCCGATATCCCACTGGGGCTGCGCGATGTACGCGTGCGTGGACTGCCGCACCTCGGAAGCCCCCGTCCTCCTCTTCGAGCCGAACGCCGACCACGCCCACCACGCGTGGTACGTCGACGCCCCCAGCCTCACGGCCTGGCTGAGGTCCTGGGTGGACGGCACGGGCTGGTACGAGGAGACGAACGAGGAACTCGAGATGATCCCTTGGACCGACTTCCGCATACGCCCCACGGCGGCACGAGCGTCATAGCAGCCGCGACCATGCGTACGACAGCGCAAGAAACCCTCCAGTACGGCGACGCGGATATCCCGCGAGACAACATCCGGAAGCCGGAAGAACGCGCCCAGCCCCGGCCCTGACGGCCGGACCTGCCCACCCTGGGCCGGAAGCCTTGACCAGGCGCCCGCCCGCCCGGACTGGCGTTCGGCCCAGTGCGCTACCGCGCAGCCACCTGTCGCCGTACGCCGTACGCGCCCACACCCACCGCCAGCACTCCCGCGCCCACGACCACCGAAACCGCGGGCAGCGAGAACGCCAGCACCACGCAACCGAGAAGGCCCACCGCAGGCAACAGCCGAGGCCTCATGGCCGAACTCAGCGTCCAGGCGGAGGCATTGGCCACGGCGTAGTACGCCAGCACACCGAAGGAGGAGAAACCGATCGCACCCCGAACGTCCACCGTGGCGGCCAGGGCGGCGACCACGGCACCCACGGCCAGTTCGGCCCGGTGCGGCACCTGGAAGCGCTGATGCACGGCCGACAACGCGCCGGGAAGGTACCGGTCGCGGGCCATGGCCAGCGTCGTCCGAGAGACGCCCAGGATCAGGGCGAGCAGCGAACCGAGCGCCGCCACGGCGGCCCCCACGCGCACCACCGGAACCAGCCCCGGCACGCCGGCCGCCCGCACCGCATCGGCCAGCGGAGCACCCGCACCCCCGAGTCGGTCGGCCCCCAGCACGGAAAGGACAGCCACCGCCGCACACACGTACACCGCCAGCGCGATGCCCAGAGCCAAGGGGATCGCGCGCGGGATGGTGCGCGCCGGATCCCGTACCTCCTCGCCCAGGGTCGCGATGCGCGCGTACCCGGCGAACGCGAAGAACAGCAGCCCCGCCGCCTGCAGCACCCCGCCCACACCGCCCGAGGTACCTACGTCCAGGCGCCCCGCGTCGGACGTCCCGGACCCCAGGCACACCACCACGACGGAAGCGAGGACAGCCAGTACCACCGCCACGATCACCCGTGTGACCCACGCGGACTTCTGAACTCCGCCGTAGTTCACCGCGGTCAGCGCCACCACGGCCGCTACCGCCACGGCGTGCGCCTGCCCCGGCCAGACGTACGCCCCCACGGTGAGCGCCATCGCCGCACAGGAGGCAGTTTTCCCGACCACGAACGACCAGCCCGCGAGATAACCCCAGAACGGGCCGAGCCGCTCACGCCCGTACACATAAGTACCGCCCGAGGCCGGATACAGGGCGGCCAGCCGCGCCGACGCCATGGCATTGCAGTAGGCGACGACGGCGGCGACGGCGAGGCCGAGCAGCAGCCCGGACCCGGCCGCACGCGCCGCCGGTCCCAGGGCGGCGAAGATCCCGGCCCCCACCATCGAGCCCAGCCCGATGACGACGGCGTCGCCCACGCCCAGCGTGCGCCGCAGTTCGGAAGCTGTACCGGTCGATGCCATGTTCCGCACCCTACTGATCGCTGCAACCGATGAGTGCCGCTGCGACGTCCTGCTCATCAACAGAGCAGGAACAAGCACGCGGTGCGCAGCGGATCTTGACCGAAATCTCACTGTCCGGAAAGTGCAGCCACAGTGCGGAAGGGCAGGTTCACGGCATGACCATCATCAGCTGGATCATTCTGGGGCTGTTGGCCGGAGCCATCGCCAAGTTCCTGCTGCCGGGCCGCGACCCGGGCGGCTTCATCGGCACGACTCTCATCGGCATCGCAGGTGCGTTCATCGGCGGCTGGATCTCGGCCCGTTGGCTGGACCATCCGATCACCAAGCACTTCTACGACGGCGCGACATGGGCCGCGGCGATAGGCGGCTCACTCGTGCTCCTGATCGTCTACCGCATCCTGTTCGGCAACTCGCGCAACTGAGCACGACCGAGAACGCCCCGGACCGCAGCCAGCAGGCGAGAAGGGTGGGCACCGGCCAGGTGCCCACCCTTCCTCGTGGACTGGCAGCCGCCGGCCGGTGACTGTCAGCCGACAACGGTGAAGCAGTGGCTCACCGGTAGTTCACGAACTGCAGCGCGAAGTCGAAGTCCTTGCCCTTCAGGAGCGCGATCACGGCCTGGAGGTCGTCACGGCTCTTCGAGCTGACGCGCAGCTCGTCGCCCTGCACCTGCGCCTTGATGCCCTTGGGGCCCTCGTCGCGGATGATCTTCGCCACCTTCTTCGCGTTCTCCTGGGAGATGCCCTCCTCGATCGACGCGAAGATCTTGTACTCCTTGCCCGAGAGCTGGGGCTCGCCCGCGTCCAGCGCCTTCAGTGAGATCCCGCGCTTGATCAGCTTGGACTGGAAGACGTCGAGGACGGCCTTGACCCGGTCCTCGGAGTTCGCCTCCATGAGGATCTTGTCACCGGACCACGAGATCGAGGCACCCACGCCCTTGAAGTCGTAGCGCTGCGAGATCTCCTTGGCGGCCTGGTTGAGGGCGTTGTCGACCTCCTGCCGCTCGACCTTCGAGACGATGTCGAAACTGGAGTCGGCCATGTCCTGTGGCTCCTTGTATCGGTGCGTGATGGGGTGCGTACGGGGGGCGTATCGGCGTACGTGGGGGCGGGCGCCGAGCCCGGCGTGGTCCGGGCCGCATCCGGACAAGCCTAGCCACCCGTCGCCCTCGGGGCGCAGATCAATCGGGTGGCGAAGCACCCCTCGGCATCGGGTATTGTTTACGTCGTTGCCAGGGAGCACCGCCGAAAGGCGGTTCGAACGGCAGCAAACCCGGCGGTGTGCCCGAGCGGCCAAAGGGAGCAGACTGTAAATCTGCCGGCTCAGCCTTCCCAGGTTCGAATCCTGGCGCCGCCACGCTGAGAGAGACCCCCTCTGACCTGTGTAAGAGCAGGATAGAGGGGGTCCTTTCGTGTTCGAACAACCTCACTCAAACGCGAACGAAAAGGGCGACTTGACTCACCTGATCTCAGGTGAGTCCCACCCCTGATCAGGGCATGTCCCTCAGGCGTCCCCCGGGGGACGGACCGGTCTCATCCCATTCCCGCAGGCCAGCCTGAATCTGGCGGTTCGCCCGCTCCTGGGCATGCGCCAGAACCTTCGCGTAGACACGCAGCAGCACGGCAACGGAGTGGTCCGGCCCGACGGGCGACTTCCATCGGGTCGACTTCGCTGTAGCCCGCCGTACGCTGACGGCGATTCCTCGTCGGACACCGGGCAGGGAGAAGCGATGGGCACTGCGCCGAAGCGGCCGGGCGTACGGATCGTCAACGAACAGGACGTTCTCGCGCGGATGCGTGGGACCCAGGACAAGATCGCGGACGGTATCACCGCCTTCTCCGGGACCATGACGTTCGTGTATCTGCATGCCGCGTGGTTCACGGCGTGGATCGTGTGCAACGAGGGGGTCTTCGGGGAGGGAGCGATCTGGGACCCGTTTCCCTTCGGACTGCTCACCATGATCGTCAGCCTGGAGGCGATCTTCCTGTCCACCTTCGTCATGGTGAGCCAGAACCGCCAGGCCGCCCGCGAGAACGTCCGCGCCGACCTGGACTTCGAGACCAACGTGCGCTCGGAGGTGTGGTCCATCCACATGGGCCGTGCCCTCGGCGTCGACCCCGTGGAGGTCGAGCGCCGCGTCCAGGAGATGCTCGCCGAGAACCGCGCCCGCCTGGACGGCACCGCCCGGCCTTCCACGGGAGGCTGAAGGCCCCGGATCCGACAGCATCGTCCCCCTACGCGAACCACGGCCGCGTGGAAGCATGGAGGCATGTCCGGCCGAGCCGGACCTGTGCCCGAGGGAGTGAGCGCACGCGCCGTTCTCGCACCTCAGCCGGCGGCCGGAAATGACCGACCACCACGGCCCGGTGCTCTCCTCCGACCTCGTGGGCACGTCGCAGGGGGGCCGAGCCCGACATAGACGTCGGCCCGTTCCCCGGCGTACCCGTAGTTCGCAGCGGGGGAGCGCACCTGCTCAGGCGTCCCCAGGGTTCGAATCCTGGCGCCGCCACTTCCTGTACTGCGCCCCCATCACGCCATCAAGCCGAACGGCCCGCACGACCCCCCTCGCTCGAGGTGTCCATGCGAGCCGTGTCTCAGGCCGATCCGACGCGGTCCTCCTGCTGTGGGCAGACGGAACCTCATCAGAACTGCAGGGGCAACTATTCCCCGCTGTACGCAAGTTCGATGTCGTGGTCGTCCGTGCCGCCGGCCGATACCGTCACGGTCGTCACCTGCGGCGGATAGCCCGTCGCGATCACCGTGTACGCGCCGCTGTCCAGGTCGGAGAAGGCGTACGCACCGTCGTGCCCGGTCCGGGTCGTGGCGATCACGTTGCCCGCCGCGTCCACCAGGGTGACCCGGGCGTCGCTCAGTGGGGCGCCCGCTCTGCGTACCGTGCCCCGGACATGGGCGCCGGGCCGGAGCTCGACCTCGATGCGTGTGGTGCCCGCGCCGCCGATCTCGACGGGCAGGGCCAGTGGGCGGTGCTTGGCGGAGTTGACGGCGAGGGTCACCGTCCCCGGCACCAGGTCGGTGACCGTGAACTCGCCCAGCACGTCGGTCCGTCCGGTGGTCAGCACCTCCCCGCGCACATCGGTCACGATCACCACGGCGTCGGCGACCGGTGCCCCGCTGTCGGCCGACCGCACCAACCCGGCGAGGCCGCTCGTGCCGCTCAGCAGGATGACGTCGTACGAGACCGGCCCGTCGGCGACGACGAGTGTCGAGGCCTGCGGCTGGAAGCCGTCGGCGGAGGCGATCAGGACGTACGAACCGGCGGCGGGCGCGTCGACACAGTACGAGCCGTCGGCCCCCGAGACCGATCGGCTCAGCTGCTCCCCGCCGAGCGAGATGAGTGTGACCGCGGCCCCCGCCACCGGGACCCGCTCCGCCCCCAGGACATGCCCGCTCACCGGGATTCCGCCGTCGGCGGAGCCCATCGCCCCGTCAGGCCCGACGGGCTCTACGGAAGCCGATGAGGACGCGGGTCCGGGCGAGGATCCGTGCGACCGCGCGGCCGACAGACCAGGCGCACCCTCCCCGATCGCGGCCGCAGCCGCGGCCGCCGCGGACCGTCCGGGCACGCCCTCCTCAGGCGGCGCGGGTGCGCCCTCCTCAGCCTGCCCGGGCACGCTCTCCTCGCCCCCTGCCGCGGACGGCGTCGTAGCAGACACCAGGGCTGTCGCCGTAGCGGACGCCCCTCCGGCAACACCCCTCTCCTGGGAAGCGGAGTCGCCCCCAGCCGCAGTCGAAGCCCCAGTCGCAGTCGAAGCCCGAGCCCCCGCCGCCCGATGCCGCGGAATGAAGGACGCGACGGCGAAGGCGAGCAGCGCCGCTCCGCCGCCGATGGCCAGAACGGTCTTGAAGCCGTTCTCCGAGGGGAGAGGGACCCCGCCCAGGTCCATGGTCATCTGCGACAGGATGACGCCGGCGACGGCGCTGGCGGTCGACGTGCCGATGGACCGCATCAGGGTGTTGAGACTGTTGGCGGCTCCCGACTGGGACGGGGGCACGGCGCCCATGATGAGGGCGGGCATGGCGCCGTACGTGAAGCCGATGCCGGAACCGATGACGCAGGACACCAGGACGAACTGCCAGACCTCGGACATCAGGAGGATCTGCAGGCCGTAGCCGGCCGCCACGATCAGCGAGCCCAGCATCAGGCTGGCCTTCGGGCCCTTGGCCTTGGAAAGGGCGGCCGAGACGGGGGCGACCGCCATCATCACCAGGCCGGAGGGGGCCATGACCAGACCGGCGGTCAGCAGCGACTTGCCCAGACCGTAGCCGGTCGCCTCAGGCAACTGCAGGAGCTGCGGAAGCACCAGGGACATCGCGAACATGCCGAAGCCGAGGGCGATCGAGGCGAGGTTGGTGACCAGTACCTGACGGCGGGCGGTGGTGCGCAGGTCGACCAGTGGCTGCTCGGTACGCAGCTCGTACCAGCCCCAGAGCAGCAGCACCACGACGGCCGCCCCGAACAGGCCGAGCGTGGTGCCGCCGGCCCAGCCCCAGTCGCCGCCCTTGGAGATGCCGAGCAGCAGGCAGACCAGGCCGACCGCCATGCCGAGGCCGCCGACGACATCGAAGCGGCCGCCCGTGCGGACCTCGGACTCGGGGACGACGAACAACACCAGCAGCAGCGCCACGGCACCCATGCCGGCCGAGCTCCAGAAAAGTACGTGCCAGTCGAAGTGGTCCGCGATGAGGGCGGCAGCGGGCAGTCCGAGAGCGCCACCGACGCCCAGCGAGGCGCTCATCAACGCGGTGGCCGAACCGAGCCGTTCGGCGGGCAGTTCGTCCCGCATGATGCTGATGCCGAGCGGGATCACACCACCCGCCATGCCCTGCAGCACCCGCCCGACGACCATCGGCGCCAGGGAGTCGCTGAGCGCGGCGGTGACCGATCCGGCGACCAGCAGGACCAGGCTGACCAGGAGTATGCGGCGCTTGCCGTACATGTCTCCCAGTCGGCCCATCATCGGGACGGCCACGGCGGCGGCGAGCAGCGTGGCGGTGACGGCCCAGGCGGTGTCGGACGCCGGGGCGTTCAGGAGCTTCGGCAGCTCCGGGACGATCGGGATCACCAGGGTCTGCATCAGCGAGACCACGATCCCGCCGAAGGCCAGGACCGCTACGACGGCATTGGCCCGTGGCGCTGCGGACACCACCCCGTCGTCGTCGGCGGCGGGTCGGGGGAGGGCGTGGGACATGGGTCGGCCTCCGTAGGCAAGGGGCATCGGGTGTGTGCGACATCCTTAAAGTAAGTAGATTGATTGACTTAAGCAAGCGTTATCGGGCTTCGTAGCGCCCCGGTGAAGGCTTCGGGGGTGACTGTGGGGTCAGGGGGCTCCCTCGGCGACATGACGGCGCGCGAGGTCCATGCGGGCCGGAGCTTGCGCCCCGCGCACAACACGCCCCGCCCCGGGGCACACTGACCCCATGTCCACTCGCCGCAGACGCTGCCCCGAATGCCGTCGCGAGATCGCCGTCGTCGCCGGACGGTTCGCTCGCCACGACCCGCCCGGCGCGCGCGAGAACGGCGTACTCGTCTCCTGCCCCGGCTCGCGCCGCCAGGCACAACCGGACGCGGCCCAGCCGTCACTGGACGGATACGTCGTCCCGGAGATACCGGGCCAACTGCCCTTGTTCTAAAGAGGCTTAGGGCGAAGCCAGAGTGAGCTCCTCAAGCCGCACCCTCCTACAACATCCCTCGCAGTCCACCCTCAGTTCCCGGCCACCGACTTCACCGCGACCGACACGGGCGCCGATCCGCTGACCAGTTCCAGGGTCAGTCCGGCCGTCGCCGGGGTCTCCACCAACTCCGCCAGTACGGCGGCCACGTCGTCCCGGGGGACGGTGCCGCGGCCCGTGTGCGCCTCCAGCCGTACGAGGCCGGTGCCGGCGTCGTTCGTCAGCATCCCAGGGCGCAGAATCGTCGCGTCCAGGGCGTCCTGCCGCAGCACGTACGCGTCGGCCTCACCCTTCGCACGCAGATACACGTCGAAGATGTCGTCCCCCCGGTGCGCGGGATCGGCGCCCATCGACGAGACGACCACATGCCGTCGTACGCCCGCTCGAACCGCCGCGTCCGCAAACAGGATCGCCGCTCCCTTGTCCACCGTGTCCTTGCGGGCCGCCCCGCTGCCCGGACCCGCACCCGCTGCGAACACCGCCGCGTCGGCGCCCTGCAGATGCGCCGCGACCTCCTCGACCGAGGCCGACTCCAGATCGAGCAGAACCGGTTCGGCACCGGCCTCCCGCAGGTCGTCGCCCTGTTCGGCGTGACGGATGATCCCCGCGACCTCATCTCCGCGCGCAGCGAGCAACCGCTCCAGCCGCAGCGCGATCTGACCATGACCACCAGCGATGACAATGCGCATGTTTCCGACCGTACGCCCGGACGGCCGCGTCCGCCGCACGACTTGAGCCACGCCTCAGGGTGCGCACGCGGAGCGCACAAATGGAGGGCGTGCGCCGGGCGCGTGAGCCCCGACCATGCGCTCCCGGCGCACATCGCTGAGGCACGCACTGCCCGCTCACTCCATGTGCAAGACCTCGGAGCGGGCTCTGCTGGCACGCGTTTCCGTCACCCGAACCGACGGCGTGACTTCGCATCGGCCTGCTGGCGGATCTGAAGCAGGGCGCCCAGCCCGGGCAGGTTCACACGCCCGGCGTGCGCCCCGCGCACAATCCCCACGCCGACCGCTCTCAACGCCTACACGCCCCTGCACGCCCTCAACGCCCGCCGGGCTTCCTCACCACGGCGGCAACACCCCGAAAACGCGGACCCCCAATAACGCGCGCCCCCGCAATGCCACAATGTGTGCGCCCGCCCCTCGCACCCCCGCAACGCACGCGCCCGCGCAACGCATGCGCCCGCCCCTCGCACCCCCGCAACGCATGCGCCCGCCTCTCACACCCCCGCAACGCACGCGCCCACCTCTCACACCCCCACAGACACGCGCCCCCACAAGCACGCACCCCCACAAACCCGCGCCCCCACTCCTCCCACCAACCCCTCCCGCCAACCCGTCCCGCCAACCCCTCCCACCCAACCCCTCACGACAACTCCCCCCGCCCCTGCCGAGGCAACCCCAGCTCCGCGGCCGCGGCCGAGTTGCAGTACTCCCGTACCGCGCTCGTCCGTGCCACCACCCGCCCCCGGTGCACCACGATGCGGCTGTACGCCAGCGACAACGCCCCCGCCAGCCGGTCGCCGCGCAGGGCCAGCAACTCCGCCGGGAAGCCCGCCTCCACCCGCACCTCGGGCAGCCCCATGGCCGACCGCGCCGAGGAACTCACCGCGTCGTACGAGTCCTCGGGCCGCAACCCGTACCGGGAGGCCAGCAGATAGGCCGCCTCCAAGGGGTCCCCGCGCCCCACCGGGTTCGACACGTCGCGCAGGGCGCCGCTACCCGCGGCCACCCGTACGCCGGCCGCCCGCAGCAGCCGTACCGGAGCCGTGTCGCGCCGGTCGGTGCCGCCGCAGCCGCCCTGAGGCAGACACACCACCGTCACTCCGGCCGCCGCGAGCTGGTCGGCGGTGCGCCGTGCCGTCTCGGCGGGCAGTCGGCCGAGGCCGCCGCACGGCCCGAGCGTCACCCCGGGCCGCAGCCCCCCGGCCATCGCGATGATGCGGGCGAGCCGGGCCGGATCGGCGGCGTCCGTGTGCAGGTCGACAGGGCAGCCGTGTTCGGAGGCGACCTCGAGGACCGCCTCCACGTAACCGGTCGGATCCGGATCCAGGTCCGGACAGCCCCCCACCACCGAGGCGCCCATCTTCAGGGCGTCCCGCAGCATCGCCAGGCCCTCCGCCCCGGCCACGCCGGTCAGCATGCGCGGCATCGCCACCGTCGTCAGTTCCGTCAGCCCGCGCAGCGAACGCCGCGCCTGCAGTACGGCGCCCAGCGCGCCCAGCCCCTGAACGTCGCCCACGCGCACATGTGCCCGCAGCGCGGTCGCCCCGTGCCCCAGCTGCAACAGCGCCGCCTCGGTGGCCCGGCGCTGGACGTCCTGGGGCTCGTACGAGGCCGGACCGTCGTCCTCGGCGGACAGTGCGGTGTCCCCGTGAGCATGCGGTTCGGCCGGGGCCGGCAGCAGCAGATAGCCGCTGAGATCCACGCGCATGCCGCAGTCCCGCGCCCCGCCGGCAGCCAGGCTTCCGGCCGTGCCGACCGCCTCGATACGCCCGCCGCTCAGCCGCACGTCCACGGTCCGGCCGTCGGTCAGCCGGGCCCCGCACAGCAGCAGGGCGGCCGGGTCGCCCACCCGTCCCGAGGACCCCGGAGAACCCGAGGACCCCGATGAGGACGACGAGCCCGAAGAGGAGGACGACGAGTGGGGTGGCTGCGGCTGGCTGTCGGGCATCGCACTCCAGGGGCTCGGGGGCTGCGCAGGGGAACGCAAGATCACGCAGAGTGAGTCGAGCCTAGGGTGGCGATCCGCCCGTGTCGGGGAGGAGCGCAATAGTCGTACCGGTGTGGTCCGCCGTATGGAAGCGCCCTCAGTGGCTCCCGGGACAGCCGGGAAACGGACCGGGGCAGAGGCGTCGCCCGCCGGTGGAACAGGCCGGGACGGGGGCCGCGAAACGGATTTGGGTGAACGGCGGCCGAGCGTGTAATGTCTTCATCGCTCGCCCCAATAGCTCAGTCGGCAGAGCGTCTCCATGGTAAGGAGAAGGTCTACGGTTCGATTCCGTATTGGGGCTCTGGTGTGTGAGGTTCCCGTCGCAAGACGGGAACGGATCGCATCACAGCGGTGTAGCTCAGTCGGTAGAGCAAGCGGCTCATAATCGCTGTGTCACCGGTTCAAGTCCGGTCACCGCTACTGACAGTAGCCGATTGCGGGGTCGGTCCTTCGATCGGCTACTCTTCTATGCGTTAAACCCGTCCCATCCGTTCGTCAAGGAGCACTCACGTGGCTGCCACCGACGTCCGCCCGAAGATCACGCTGGCCTGCGTGGAGTGCAAGGAGCGGAACTACATCACCAAGAAGAACCGGCGCAACAACCCGGACCGTCTTGAGATGAAGAAGCACTGCCCGCGTTGCAACGCGCACACCGCGCACCGCGAGACGCGATAAATCAGGCTCGTACGCGAGGCCGTCCCCACTAGCGGGGGACGGCCTCGCGGCGTTTCACCCCCGGTTACCGGCCGGTTCCGCCCGATCACAGGCGCCCGGACAGCCATCCGTCAGTCATCCGGCCGACACCCGAGGCAGTCGGCATCCGCAGCCGGCAGCAGCCAGCAGCCGACGGCCGACGGCCAGCAGCTGATGGTCGACGGCCAGCAGCCGATGGTCGACGGCCGACGGCCGACGGCCGACGGCGGCAATCAGTAATCAGCAGTCAGCAGGCAGACAAAGGAGGTGCCGAGCCATGGCGCTCGACCAGTCCTTCGTGGGGCGGAGCTACCCGCCCACCGAGCCCTACGAGGTGGGCCGCGAGAAGATCCGCGAGTTCGCCGAGGCGGTGGGGGACCCGAACCCCGCGTACACGGACCCGGAGGCCGCCAAGGCACTCGGTCACCCCGATGTCATCGCGCCGCCGACATTCGTCTTCGCGATCACCTTCAAGGCGGCCGGACAGGTCGTCCAGGACCCCCAGCTCGGCCTGGACTACAGCCGGGTCGTCCACGGAGACCAGAAGTTCTCCTACGTCCGCCCGGTCCGCGCCGGCGACCGCCTCACCGTCACCTCCACCATCGAGGCGATCAAGTCCATGGCGGGCAACGACATCCTGGACATCCGCGGCGAGGTCCACGACGAGGCCGGAGAGCACGTCGTGACCGCCTGGACGAAGCTCGTCGCGCGCGCGGCAGAGGAGGCGTGAGCGAGAACATGACGGCGAAGATCGCATACGACGACATCGAGGTCGGCACCGAACTGCCCGCCCGGACCTTTCCTGTGACCCGCGCCACGCTCGTCCAGTACGCCGGCGCCTCCGGGGACTTCAACCCCATCCACTGGAACGAGAAGTTCGCCAAGGAGGTGGGCCTCCCGGACGTCATCGCACACGGCATGTTCACCATGGCCGAGGCGATCCGGGTGGTCACCGACTGGACCGGCGACCCGGGCGCGGTCGTCGAGTACGGCGTCCGCTTCACCAAGCCCGTCGTCGTCCCGAACGACGACCAGGGCGCCCTCATCGAGGTCAGCGCCAAGGTGGCCGCCAAGCTCGAAGACAACACGGTCCGCGTGGACCTCACGGCGACCAGCGCCGGCCAGAAGGTGCTGGGCATGTCACGGGCGGTCGTACGGCTGGCCTGAGGGCGTACAGCACGTACTGCTGGTAAGGGGTGCGCTCCATTGAGGGCGCCCCTTACTTGCATGTGGCCCTCTGCCTGCGACAACGTGCGCGCGCCAAGGAAGGTTCCGGCACAGGCTTGACCTAGTTAGTGATTGAGTACTAACTTACTCGCATGGTCAGGATGAGCGCAGAGGAGAGGCGCGAGAGCGTCATTCGAGCGGCGACCACGGAGTTCGCCCGCGGCGGCTACTACGGTACGTCGACCGAGGCGATCGCCAAGCGGGTCGGTGTCTCGCAGCCGTATCTCTTCCGGCTCTTCCCGGGCAAGAAGGCACTCTTCCTCGCGGTGGCGCAGCGGTGCATGGAGGACACCATCCGCACCTTCGAGGAGGCCGCCAAGGGGCTGGAGGGCGAAGAGGCCCTGCGCGCGATGGCGAACGCGTACACCAAGGTCATCGCGGAGCAGCCCGAGCGGCTGCTGATGCAGATGCAGATGTACGTCACCGTGGGCGCCGCCGAGCAGGCGGGCGACCGCGAGCTCGGCGAGGCGGTGCGCAACGGATGGATGCGGCTGTGGGACACGGTCCATCTGCCGCTGGGTGCCGACACCGACGGGACGACGACGTTCATGGCGTACGGAATGCTCATCAACTGCCTGGTGGCCATGGGTTTTCCTCCCGAGCATCGAGTCTGGGAGGGGCTGTATCCCGAGGCACGGCTGGAAGGCCGTCTGGAGAAGTAGTCCACGCACGCCGCGGGGAAGGCGCCGCAACCGCCTTTTCATGCCCGCGAAAGTTAGTCATCAATAACTAACCAAATCTCTACCGAGCGACTGATCACCCTCTGGGGGAGCGATGTCACAGCAGACCGCACGTCGCGGGGGAACCGTCTGGGCCCTCGTCATCACCAGCGTCGCCGGATTCATGGCGGCCCTCGACAACCTCGTCGTCACCACCGCCCTGCCCTCCATCCGCAAGGACCTGGGCGGCGCCCTGGACGACCTGGAATGGACTGTCAGCGCCTACACCCTCACCTTCGCCGTCCTCCTGATGTTCGGCGCGGCACTCGGCGACCGGTTCGGCCGCCGCCGGCTCTTCCTCGTCGGCCTCACCGTCTTCACCGGCGCCTCCGCCGGCGCGGCCATGGCGACCGGCATCGACTCCCTGATCGCCGCCCGTGCGGTGCAGGGCGTGGGCGCCGCGATCATGATGCCCCTGACGCTCACCCTCCTCACGGCCGCCGTGCCCGCCGCCAAGCGCGGGATGGCGTACGGCATCTGGGGTGCCGTCAACGGCCTCGCGGTGGCCTCCGGCCCGCTGATCGGCGGCAGCCTCACCGAGCACGTCTCCTGGCACTGGATCTTCTGGCTGAACGTCCCGCTGGGCCTCGCCCTGCTGCCGCTGGCCCGCCTGCGCCTCGCCGAGTCGTACGGCACCGGCGCCCCGCTCGACGTCCCCGGCACCCTGCTCGCCAGCGGAGGCCTCTTCGGGATCGTCTACGGCCTGGTGCGCGGCCCGGCCGACGGCTGGACCGCCCCCTTGGTCCTGACCGGCCTCTTCGCCGGAACCGCGCTGCTCACAGCGTTCGTCGGCTACAGCCTGCGCGCCAAGAACCCCATGCTCCCGATGCGGCTGTTCCGCTCCCGCGCCTTCTCCGGCATCAACGCCGCGAGCCTGCTGATGTTCCTCGGAATGTTCGGCTCGATCTTCCTGCTCAGCCAGTTCATGCAGGGCGTACTCGGCTACTCGCCCACGGAGGCGGGCCTGCGCATGCTGCCCTGGACCGGCATGCCGATGATCGCCGCGCCGATCGCGGGCATCCTGTCCGACCGCATCGGCGGCCGTCCCGTCGTCGCCACCGGCCTCTTCCTGCAGGCCGTCGGTCTCGGCTGGATGGCTTCCGTGGTGGCGCCCGGCGTTTCCTACGCCGCCCAGCTGCCCGCCCTGATCATCAGCGGCATCGGCATGGGGCTCTACTTCGCCCCGGCCGCCAACCTGGTGATGTCCAGTGTCCGCGCCAACGAGCAGGGCATCGCCTCCGGGGCCAACAACGCGCTGCGCGAGGTGGGCGGCGCGCTCGGCATCGCGATCATGTCGTCGATCTTCTCGGCGCAGGGTGGCTACGAGTCCGCGCAGACCTTCGTCGACGGCCTGCAGCCGGCGCTGGTGACCGGGTCCGCGGTCGTAGCGCTTGCCGGTCTCGCGGCACTGCTGATCCCGAGGCGGCGCGCCACGGAGCCCTCCGCGCCGACGCCCACGGACGAACCGACGCCGACCCTGGAGCCGGTCGCAGGCTGACCCCCACCGCAGTGGCCCCGTCCGAAAGGGCGGGGCCGCCACGTACGTCCGGCGACCGGAACCGGTTCCCGCGCCGGTGAGGTGCCGCTGCGCCCACCCGTGCCGCCCCAGCGGCACGACTGCCCGCAGCTACCGCGGCGAGTGGCACCCGCAGTCGCGTACGGCGCCGGAACCGGTTCCCGCGCCGGCGAGGTGCCGCTGCGCCCACCCGTGCCGCCCCAGCGGCACGACTGCCCGCAGCTAGGGCGGCGAGTGGCACCCGCAGTCGCGTACGGCGCCGGAACCGGTTCCCGCGCCGGCGAGGTGCCGCTGCGCCCACCCGTGCCGCCCCAGCGGCACGACT
>NZ_JBIAUY010000018.1:173536-226987 GCF_042893475.1 Streptomyces sp. NPDC001604
ACGGACTGCCCGCAGCTAGGGCGGCGAGTGGCACCCGCAGTCGCGTACGGCGGGAAGGGGACGTGTCGGGGGGTGTCCGCCCGCAGCGGCCGGCGTCACCCCCGAGCACAGCCGCAACCACCGGCAACCGCCGGACCGAGGACGGACACCCCCCGGCGCGGCCCCGCCCCACCCACCGAACTACAGGCGCTACCCACACCCCCACCGAAGCCGCACAGGCGCCGCAGGCACCCGCACCCAGCCAGCCGCACAGGCGCCACAGGTGCACCCCGGCCAAAGCGCCGCAGGCACCACCCCTGCCACAGCCGCACAGGCGCCGCAGGCACCCGCACCCAGCCAGCCGCACAGGCGCCACAGGCATCCGCGCCCAGCCAGCCGCACAGGCGCCACAGGTGCACCCCGGCCAAAGCGCCGCAGGCACCGGCACCCCCTGGCCAAACACCCGCACCCCCGCCAAAGCGCCGCAGGCATCCGCACCCCAGCCCCCCACTCCCCGTCTCGTACCCTTGAGCCCGTGCAGGAACGACACGACGCCCCCCTCGCCCCGCTGACCACCTTCCGGCTGGGCGGCCCCGCGACCCGGCTGATCACCGCCACCACCGACGCCGAGGTGATCGCAGCGGTCCGCGAGGCCGACGACACCGGCACCCCGCTCCTGCTGATCGGCGGCGGTTCCAACCTGGTCATCGGTGACAAGGGCTTCGCAGGCACCGCTCTCGTCATCGCCACCAAGGGCTTCGACCTCGACGGCACACGCCTGGAGCTCGCCGCCGGCGAGGTGTGGACCGACGCCGTCGCCCGCACCGTCGAAGCCGGCCTCGCCGGCATCGAGTGCCTGGCCGGCATCCCCGGCTCGGCCGGCGCGACCCCCATCCAGAACGTCGGCGCGTACGGCCAGGAGGTCTCCTCGACCATCACCGAGGTGATCGCCTACGACCGCCACACCCGAGAAACGGTCACCGTCCCGAACGCCGACTGCGCCTTCTCGTACCGCCACAGCCGCTTCAAGGCCGACCCGGAGCGCTACGTCGTCCTCCGCGTCCGCTTCGAACTCGAGGACGCCGACGGCCTCTCCGGCCCCATCAAGTACGCCGAGACGGCCCGCGCCCTCGGCGTCGAACCCGGCGACCGCGTCCCCCTCGCAGCGGCCCGCGAGACCGTCCTCAAGCTGCGCGCCGGCAAGGGCATGGTCCTGGACCCCGAGGACCACGACACCTGGTCGGCCGGCTCCTTCTTCACCAACCCGATCCTCACCGACGCCCAGTTCGCCGCCTTCCACGCGCGCGTGCAGGAACGGCTCGGCGACGGCGTGGAGCCCCCCGCCTACCCGGCGGGCGAAGGCCACACCAAGACCTCCGCGGCCTGGCTGATCGACAAGGCGGGCTTCACCAAGGGCTACGGCACGGGCCCCGCCCGTATCTCCACCAAGCACACCCTCGCCCTCACCAACCGCGGCGAAGCCACCACCGAGGACCTGCTCGCGCTCGCCCGCGAGGTCGTCAGCGGCGTCCGCGAGGCCTTCGGCATCACCCTGGTCAACGAGCCGGTGACGGTCGGCGTCAGCCTGTAGCGCCGGCCCGGCCCGGGAGGACGGGCCGGGGCATGGGGCGTACGCCTAGTACGCCAGTCCCACCCCCTGCTTCACCGTCCCCTCGTCGTCGATCATCGCCAGCATGGCGTGCGCGACGTCGGCGCGTGAGATGAAGCGGCCCTTGTTCGGGAAGCCGCCGACGACGGTGCGATAGCGGCCGGTGAGCGGCTTGTTCTGCAGGCGCGGTGGCCGTACGGACGTCCAGTCCGTGCCGCTGCGGGCCAGCTCGTCCTCCATGCCGCGCAGGTCGGTGTAGATGTCCTTCAGGACGGCCGACACCACACCGCGCATCGCACGGTCGAACGCGCCGTCGCCGTCGGGAGCGGGGCCGACGGGAGCGGCGCTGACCACGAGCAGCCGGCGTACGCGCTCGGTCTCCATCGCGCGCAGCACCGTACGGGTCAGCCGGGTGGCGACCCCGGCGTCCTTGCGGCTGCGCGCGCCCAGACCGGAGAGGACGGCGTCCCGGCCGCTGACGGCGGCGCGCAACTCGTCGGGGTCGGTGAGGTCGGCACGGAACACCTCCAGCGCGTCCCCCGTGACGTCGAGCCGGGCCGGATCGCGGACCACCGCGGTCACCCGGTGGCCGGCCCCGAGGGCCTGGCGCACGATCTCCCGGCCGATGCCGCCGGTGGCGCCGAAAACGGTGAGGTTCATGAGTGCTCCCGTACTCGGGAATGGTGGGTGAGTATTCACTCACCCCTGCTTCCCTCTAGAGTGGGTAATCACTCACTCACTCGTCAAGCCGATTGGACGCCTCATGGAGCCGAAGCCGGCGCGGGTCCGCATCCTCGACGCCGCCCACGAGCTCATGCTCACCGTCGGACTCGCCCGCACCACCACCAAGGAGATCGCCCGGGCGGCCGACTGCTCCGAAGCGGCCCTCTACAAGTACTTCGAGAGCAAGGAGGAACTGTTCGTGCGCGTGCTCGCCGAGCGGCTGCCCCGGCTCACGCCCCTCCTGGCCGGCCTCACCGCCGAACCGGGACAGGGCACCCTGGAGGCAAACCTCACCGGGATCGCCCGCCAGGCCGCACTCTTCTACGAGCAGAGCTTCCCGATCGCCGCCTCCCTGTACGCCGAGCCCCAGCTCAAACGACGCCACGACGACGCCATGCGCACGCTCGGCGCCGGCCCGCACCGCCCCATCCAGGACCTGGACGCCTACCTGCGCGCCGAACAGGCCCACGGCCGCGTCCGCGCCGACGCCGACACCTTCGCCGCGGCATCCCTGCTGCTGGGCGCCTGCGCACAGCGCGCGTTCGCCTACGACATGACCGACACGGGGGAGCGGCCCCCGGTCGACGCGTTCGCCGCACGGCTCGCGAGGACACTGCTGGGCGGAATCTCCGTTGCGCCCACGCACGCGTGAACCTCACGCTGGGTGCATGACAAACACCCGGACAGCCGCTTCGGGGAGCACCGTGTGCGGCTGAGGCTGCGCCAGTTCCGGCCCCGCACCGGACCACACGCATACCGGGTCGTCCAGCCCCGGCACCCCTTGCGGCACACCTCCCTGCGCGCTCCCGACCCCATCGGCCTGCTGCTCGGCGACCACGACGGACTGAGCAGGCTGGCGGTGTCGGCCAGGGGCGCTCGGCGTACATGGGATCGATCTGCCCCCTGGCCGAACCGCCCGGCGGCGGGCATCCGGTCGAGGTGATGATCTGCTTCAAGGCATATCCGCCCTACGCCCACTTCAGGCTGCCGGGCGGGCCAGCCACTCGTCCACGCCGGCCAGCAGCCGCGCCCTGACGTCTTCCGGGGCGGCCGAGCCCCGGATCGACTGGCGGGCCAGCTCGGCGAGTTCGGGGTCCGAGAAACCGTGCGCCTGCCGGGCGATCTCGTACTGCGCGGCCAGCCGGGAGCCGAACAGGAGCGGGTCGTCGGCGCCCAGCGCCATCGCGACACCGGCGTCGTACAGCGTCCGCAGCGGAACGTCCTCCGGCTTCTCGTACACGCCCAGGGCCACGTTCGAAGCGGGACAGACCTCACAGGTCACACCCCGCTCCGCGAGCCGCCTCAGCAGCCGGGGGTCCTCCGCGGCCCGCACCCCGTGCCCGATGCGGTTCGCGTCCAGGTCGTCGAGACAGTCCCGTACCGACGAAGGACCCGTCAGCTCCCCGCCGTGCGGCGCCGACAGCAGCCCACCCTCGCGGGCGATCGCGAACGCCCGGTCGAAGTCCCTCGCCATGCCCCGGCGCTCGTCGTTGGACAGCCCGAAGCCGACCACACCCCGGTCCGCGTACCGCACGGCCAGCCGGGCCAGCGTCCGCGCGTCCAGGGGATGCTTCATCCGGTTCGCGGCGACCAGCACCCGCATCCCGAGCCCGGTCTCCCGCGAGGTCGTCTCCACCGCGTCCAGGATGATCTCCAGCGCCGGGATCAGACCGCCCAGACGGGGCGCGTACGAGGTCGGGTCGACCTGGATCTCCAGCCACCCCGAGCCGTCCTTCAGATCCTCCTCGGCGGCCTCCCGCACCAGACGCCGGATGTCCTCGGGCTCCCTCAGGCACGAGCGCGCCGCGTCGTACAGCCGCTGGAAGCGGAACCAGCCCCGCTCGTCCGTCGCCCGCAGCCTCGGCGGCTCCCCGCTGGTCAGCGCCTCGGTCAGGGCTTCGGGCAGTCGCACACCGTACTTGTCGGCCAGCTCCAGCACGGTGGTGGGCCGCATCGACCCGGTGAAGTGCAGATGCAGATGGGCCTTCGGCAGCTCAGAGACATCACGTACACGCTCCATTCCAGGATCCTGCCGTACGCCCCGGCCGTCCCGGAAGCGGATTCCCCGTACGTGGTCTTGCTCGCACGAAAAAACGGACCCCCTCGCACGAGGGAGTCCGTTCTTACGCGCGCACAGGTCAGTCCTGCGCCTCCGCCAGCAGCTTCTGGATCCGGCTGACACCCTCGACGAGATCCTCGTCACCCAGGGCGTACGACAGCCGCAGATAACCCGGCGTGCCGAAGGCCTCGCCCGGGACGACCGCGACCTCGGCCTCCTCCAGGATCAGCGCGGCCAGCTCCACGGTGTCCTGCGGCCGCTTGCCGCGGATCTCCTTGCCGAGCAGGCCCTTGACCGAGGGGTACGCGTAGAAGGCGCCCTCGGGCTCCGGGCAGACCACGCCGTCGATCTCGTTGAGCATCCGCACGATGGTCTTGCGGCGGCGGTCGAAGGCCTCCCGCATCTTCGCGACGGCCTCGAGGTCACCGGAGACGGCGGCCAGGGCGGCGACCTGTGCGACGTTCGACACGTTCGACGTGGCGTGCGACTGCAGGTTGGTTGCGGCCTTGACCACGTCCTTCGGGCCGATGACCCAGCCCACGCGCCAGCCCGTCATCGCGTACGTCTTCGCGACACCGTTGACCACGATGCACTTGTCGCGCAGCTCGGGCAGCAGCGCGGGCAGCGACACGGAGACCGCGTCGCCGTACACCAGGTGCTCGTAGATCTCGTCGGTCAGCACCCACAGGCCGTGCTCGACGGCCCAGCGGCCGATCGCCTCGGTGTCGGCCTCGGAGTACACCGCGCCGGTCGGGTTGGACGGCGACACGAACAGGACGACCTTGGTCTTCTCCGTACGGGCGGCCTCGAGCTGCTCGACCGAGACGCGGTAGCCGGTGGTCTCGTCGGCGACGACCTCCACCGGGACACCGCCCGCGAGACGGATCGACTCCGGGTACGTCGTCCAGTACGGCGCCGGGACGATGACCTCGTCGCCCGGGTCGAGGATCGCGGCGAAGGCCTCGTAGATGGCCTGCTTCCCGCCGTTGGTGACGAGGATCTGCGAGACGTCGGGCTCCCAGCCGGAGTCGCGCAGCGTCTTCGCGGCGATCGCGGCCTTCAGCTCGGGCAGACCGCCGGCCGGGGTGTACCGGTGGTACTTCGGGTTCTTGCAGGCCTCGACGGCCGCCTCGACGATGTAGTCCGGGGTCGGGAAGTCGGGCTCACCGGCGCCGAAGCCGATCACCGGACGCCCGGCGGCCTTGAGGGCCTTGGCCTTGGCGTCCACGGCGAGGGTGGCGGACTCGGAGATCGCGCCGACTCGGGCGGAGACCCGGCGCTCGGTGGGAGGGGTTGCAGCGCTCATGGGGCCCATCGTTTCAGACCGGAAACGGCCCCGGCACGCGGGTTTCACAGACTGAACATGTGTGGGTCGACCACTGAACACCTGTCCGGAATCAGCCGGTGGCCTGGGTGATCTTCCACCGGTTTTCCGGCGATCTTCCTCCGCCAAGGCCCCTACGGGCGCTTTCTGTTCGACGATGCGCTCCGGACCACGTACACTCTCACCTCGTTGGCCATCAGCAGCCGCGCCGCAGGCGGTGCACACCGAGCACCCGGTCGGATGCGGTACGTTGGGGGACACACAAAGGGTCGTAGCTCAATTGGTAGAGCACCGGTCTCCAAAACCGGCGGTTGGGGGTTCAAGTCCCTCCGGCCCTGCTACACACACCTTCGCCAGGATGTGTGCGCATGTACGTACAGCAATGCAACGCCGTGCGGCTCAGACCGGGCGCGGCACGGCCACGACCCGGGAACAGGTGAGGACGAATGGCGGACGCCGTGGGCTCCATCGACACGCCTGACGCCCAGGACGAGGCGCAGGAGTCGAAGAAGAAGGCCCGCAAGGGCGGTAAGCGGGCCAAGAAGGGTCCGTTCAAGAGGCTTGCCCTCTTCTACCGCCAGGTCATCGCCGAGCTCCGCAAGGTCGTCTGGCCTACGCGCAACCAGCTGACGTCGTACACCACCGTGGTGATCTTCTTCGTCGCCGTCATGATCGCCCTGGTGACCGTGATTGACTATGGGCTCAACCACGCGGCCAAGTACGTCTTCGGCTGAGCCGAGAGCGAAGGGCGCCGAGGTACCCGGCGCCCCTTTCGCATGTTCCACCCCTATGTATCCAGGAAGAAGCAGCCACCGTGTCTGACACGAACCTGAACGACGACGCCATCGAGCCGGACGAGTCCGTGGACGACGAGCTCGACATCGTCGAGGGCGCGGACGAGCAGGACGAGTTCGAGGCTGCCGAGGCCGAGGCGGGCGAGCCGGCCGAGGAGGCCGCCCTGCAGGTCGTGGACGAGGACGAGACCGCCGACGACGAGTCCGCCGAGGAAGAGATCGCGGAGGAGGAGTCCGAGCCGGTCGACCCGGTCGAGGCCCTCCGCGAGGAGCTGCGCTCCCTGCCCGGCGAGTGGTACGTCATCCACACCTACGCCGGCTACGAGAACCGCGTGAAGACCAACCTGGAGCAGCGCGCCGTCTCGCTGAACGTCGAGGACTACATCTTCCAGGCCGAGGTGCCGCAGGAAGAGGTCGTCCAGATCAAGAACGGCGACCGCAAGACGATCAAGCAGAACAAGCTCCCGGGCTACGTTCTCGTCCGCATGGACCTGACGAACGAGTCCTGGGGTGTCGTCCGCAACACCCCCGGCGTCACCGGCTTCGTGGGCAACGCCTACGACCCGTACCCGCTGACCCTGGACGAGATCGTCAAGATGCTCGCCCCGGAGGCCGAGGAGAAGGCCGCCCGCGAGGCCGCCGAGGCCGAGGGCAAGCCCGCTCCGCAGCGCAAGGTCGAGGTCCAGGTGCTGGACTTCGAGGTCGGCGACTCGGTCACCGTCACCGACGGCCCGTTCGCCACGCTGCAGGCGACCATCAACGAGATCAACCCCGACTCGAAGAAGGTCAAGGGTCTGGTGGAGATCTTCGGCCGCGAGACGCCGGTCGAGCTTTCGTTCGACCAGATCCAGAAGAACTAGCAGCTTCTGGACGGACCGCTTCCACGCAGGTCAGGCGGGCTCTCGTAGCCGGTCTGACCTGCTCGGTTTTCAGCCGCGCATCTATACCCGTTATCGTTGTGCGGTATGCCTTCATCCGGGACGCGACCCGGGCGGGGGCACGCCTCAATCGAAAGGACCCGGAGAGCAATGCCTCCCAAGAAGAAGAAGGTCACGGGGCTCATCAAGCTCCAGATCAACGCCGGTGCGGCGAACCCGGCTCCGCCGGTCGGCCCCGCGCTGGGCCAGCACGGCGTCAACATCATGGAGTTCTGCAAGGCGTACAACGCCGCGACCGAGTCGCAGCGTGGCTGGGTGATCCCGGTGGAGATCACGGTCTACGAGGACCGCTCCTTCACCTTCGTCACCAAGACGCCGCCGGCCGCCAAGATGATCCTCAAGGCCGCGGGTGTGGAGAAGGGCTCCGGCGAGCCGCACAAGACCAAGGTCGCCAAGATCACCGAGGCGCAGGTCCGCGAGATCGCCCAGACCAAGCTCCCCGACCTCAACGCCAACGACCTGGACGCCGCCGCGAAGATCATCGCCGGTACCGCGCGTTCCATGGGCGTCACGGTCGAGGGCTGAGCCCAACTCCCGCAAGCAGCAGAAGTGGCAGGGCCTGCTCGGCCCGGACCACGACTCCTCAGACATACACAGGAGCAGTAGTGAGCAAGCGCAGCAAGTCTCTCCGCGCTGCGGACGCCAAGATCGACCGGGAGAAGCTCTACGCCCCGCTCGAGGCCGTCCGTCTCGCCAAGGAGACCTCCACGACCAAGTTCGACGGCACCGTCGAGGTCGCCTTCCGTCTGGGTGTCGACCCGCGCAAGGCCGACCAGATGGTCCGTGGCACCGTGAACCTTCCGCACGGCACCGGTAAGACCGCCCGGGTCCTGGTCTTCGCGACCGGTGACCGTGCTGCGGCCGCGGAGGCCGCGGGCGCCGACATCGTCGGCTCCGACGAACTGATCGACGAGGTCTCGAAGGGCCGCCTGGACTTCGACGCCGTCGTCGCCACCCCGGACCTCATGGGCAAGGTCGGCCGCCTCGGCCGTGTGCTCGGTCCCCGTGGTCTCATGCCGAACCCCAAGACCGGCACCGTGACCCCGGACGTGGCGAAGGCCGTCAACGACATCAAGGGCGGCAAGATCGAGTTCCGTGTCGACAAGCACTCGAACCTGCACTTCATCATCGGCAAGGTGTCGTTCGACGACAGCAAGCTGGTGGAGAACTACGGCGCCGCGCTGGAGGAGATCCTCCGTCTGAAGCCGTCCGCCGCCAAGGGTCGCTACATCAAGAAGGCCGCGATCAGCACCACGATCGGCCCCGGCATCCCGGTCGACCCGAACCGCACCCGCAACCTCCTCGTCGAGGAGGACCCGGCCGCCGTCTGATCCTGACGGCAGTCGCGCGTACGCGTTTTTCACACGAGCCCCGCAACCTCCGTGGTGCGGGGCTCGTCCCTTTTCCCGGACGGGTGTCAGTGCTCTGCGTTAGCGTGCGGGCACAGCAATCGCATAGGGGTGGGGGACCGATGAAGAGCACGACCGTGCGCCGGGTGAGCCTTTCGATCGCAGCGGTGACCGCGCTGTCGGGCGTGGCCGCCTGCAGTTCCTCGGACTCCTCCGGCAAGGGCGAGGGGGCCTCCGGCAAGGGCGCGACGCACGTCAGCCCCATAGCGGCCCTGCGCACCGCCGAGAAGTCCACCGACGGCGCCGACTCGGCGAAGGTCGAGTCCACGACCACCATGGGCTCCCTGATGTCCATGACGGGCGACGGAGCCCTCGGCTGGGCGGACGGTCTCACCGGCAACATGACCATCACGTACACCGGCGGCACCATCGCGGCCACCATGCGCCGGCTCGGCACCACGTCGATGGAGGCCCGCTATCTGCCCGACGCGTACTACGCCAGGATGGGCGACAAGTTCGCCCAGCAGGCGGGCGGCAAGCACTGGCTCCGGTACGGCTACGCGGACCTCGCCGAGCTCGGCGGCAGCTCCGGCGCGTACCTCAAGGACCAGATGCAGAACACGACCCCCAACCAGTCGGTGAAGCTCCTGCTGGCCTCCGGGGACGTCAAGAAGGTCGGCACCGAGAAGGTGCGCGGCGTCGACACCACGCACTACTCGGGCACGGTGGACGTCGCCGACCTCGCCCGCAAGAACTCCAACCTCACCGCGAGCCAGCTCGCCGGCCTGAAGAAGCAGCTCACCCAGGCCGGCGTCAGCACGGAGTCCGTCGACATCTGGGTCGACGACCAGAACCTCCTGGTCAAGAAGGTCGAGAAGGGCCGCATGTCGGCCGGGGAGTACACCCAGACCGCGTACTACAGCGACTACGGCGTGAAGGTCTCCGCCACCGAGCCGCCCGCGAGCGACACCGAGGACTTCAAGCAGCTGATGAAGAAGCAGGGCTGGACACCGGGCAGCAGCGACACCGCGAGCGGATCCGGCAGCAGCTCCTGACGCGGCGGGGCTGCTGATGTCACCGGGAATACGGAAGACTCCTGCAGCCTCCTGAGGTTAGGCTCGGCTCCTTACTGTGTATCAGCCATGCATTACATGGGGGGAATCAATGGGGACTTCCGTACGGGTTTCGACGCGCCGTAAAGCGACGGGCGCAGGCCTCGCCGCCCTGCTGCTCGCCGGGGGAGCGGTCGGCTGTCAGAAGAGCGACTCCGCCGAGTCGCCCGCGATGACACCGGCGGCAGCCGTCGCCAAGGCCGCGAAGAACAGCGAAGAGATCAAGTCCGCGCACTACCGGATGAAGGGCAAGGTCCCGGGCGAGGGCCGGGTCAACGCCGAGGCGGCGATGAGCATGAAGCCGCTGGCCATGAGCATGAAGATGACGGCCCCGGACCAGGCCACCGAGGGCCCCGTCGAGATCCGCCTCGTCGGCAAGGCCATGTACATCGGCGGGAACGCCTCCATGGCCAAGGAGATGGACGGCAAGAGCTGGATCAAGCTCGACATGTCCGCGCTCGGCGGCGGCAAGGGGCTGAACGCGGACCAGCTGGGCGCCGGCCAGGCCAACCAGAATCCGGCGGCCAACTCCACCTTCCTCACCGGCTCCAAGAACGTGAAGAAGGTCGGCACCGAGACCGTCGAGGGCGTGAAGACCACCCACTACGAGGGCAAGGTCACCGTCGCCGACCTCAAGGCTGCGCTCAAGGACAGGGACAAGGGCAAGACCGTAGGGGAACAGCGCGAGAAGAGCCTCGATCAGTTCGAGAAGATGGGCGTCGACGCGTTCACCATGGACATGTGGATCGACGGCGACGACCACACCAAGCAGTTCCGGATGCGCGGCGAGGCCGACAAGGGCCCGCTCGACCTGACCTTCACGTTCCTCGACATCAACAAGCCGGTGCAGGTCACGGCCCCGCCGGCCAAGGACACCGCCGACCTCGCCGCGATGATGAAGGGCGCCCGGAGCTGAGCCGCAGGACCGGATTTGCTTGACAGCGATCCGGTCACGTACCCTCCTGGGGAAGCCAAAGACCGCTGGTCGTTGCCGTGCGCTCCTGGAGGGTGCGGTGGCCGAAGGATCCGCTGAACCGCGGACGACCCGCGCAGGTGACTGTGGAAGTGCTCCCGGAGTTCGCAGCTGGCGCTGTGATGATTCGGTCGAGCTACGCCCCGTGCGCCTGCGCCGGGGCGTTTCGTTTTCCCCAGCCCCTTCCGAGCGGTCGTCATCACCCGGAAGGAGGCCGACGCTCATGGCAAGGCCCGACAAGGCTGCCGCGGTGGCCGAGCTCACGGAGCAGTTCCGTAGCTCGAGCGCCGCTGTGCTGACCGAGTACCGGGGTCTCACCGTGGCGCAGCTCAAGACGCTGCGTCGCTCGCTCGGTGAGAACGCCCAGTACGCCGTGGTGAAGAACACGCTGACCAAGATTGCGGCCAACGAGGCCGGGATCTCGACGCTCGACGACCTGTTCAACGGTCCGACGGCGGTCGCCTTCGTCACCGGTGACCCGGTGGAGTCGGCGAAGGGTCTTCGTGACTTCGCCAAGGACAACCCGAACCTCGTCATCAAGGGCGGTGTCCTTGACGGCAAGGCGCTGTCCGCCGACGAGATCAAGAAGCTTGCGGACCTCGAGTCCCGCGAGGTTCTGCTCGCCAAGCTGGCGGGCGCCCTGAAGGGCAAGCAGACGCAGGCTGCACAGCTCTTCCAGGCGCTTCCGACGAAGCTCGTCCGCACCGTGGACGCCCTTCGCGCCAAGCAGGACGAGCAGGGCGGTGCCGAGTAACTCGGCTCGCGCATTGACCGCCGCCTGAGGCTCCCGCCCAAGGAGCGGTCACAGCGGGCCGAACGTACGCCCGCCAGACATGTACATCCGGCACCAGCCGAAATTTAGTGGAAGGAAAGCCATCGTGGCTCTCACCCAGGACGAACTGCTCGCCGAGTTCGAGGGCATGACCCTCATCCAGCTCTCCGAGTTCGTGAAGGCGTTCGAGGAGAAGTTCGACGTCACCGCCGCTGCCGCGGCCGTCGTCGCCGCCCCGGCTGCCGGCGGTGCCGCCGGTGGCGCCGCCGAGGTCGAGGAGAAGGACGAGTTCGACGTCATCCTCACCGGCGCCGGCGACAAGAAGATCCAGGTCATCAAGGTCGTGCGTGAGCTGACCTCGCTGGGCCTGAAGGAGGCCAAGGACCTCGTGGACGGCGCCCCGAAGCCCGTTCTCGAGAAGGTCGCCAAGGACGCCGCGGACAAGGCCAAGGAGGCCCTCGAGGGCGCCGGCGCCTCCGTCGACGTCAAGTAAGGCCTCTCGGCCCCACAAGGGGCTGTAACGCCTGAGCACCGAAGAGCGATCATCCATCCGGGTGGTCGCTCTTCGGCGTTCCTGGGTGCCGGGTGGTGGCTGCCTTGCACCGTCGGGTGTGCGGAGTATGGTGATCTTCGTCGTGCCTCCAAGCACCCCAGGTGGTATGTGGTTTGGGCCATGGGGGCCTTGACGAACCGCACGCAGCGCGCAATTCTCAGGACGCGTCGTCACAAGGATCCGAATCCGAGGCATGGATCGACGATGAAGAGGGCAGTATCAACGTGCATTGAGGGCGTGGGCTTGCCGCAGGTGTTGAGAACAACGAGGGTCTCCGAAAACCGGGGCTGGACATCAGTGTGCCAAGTGGCTACACTGACCCTTTGCGCTGCCTGTTAGCTGTCCCCTGCCCGTCACCAGGGGCATGCCCTCGCTTGAACACCGACGATCAGAACGTCCCTGACCTGGCCTTTCGGCCAAATCGGGGAGTCCTGTCTCTGTGTGTGGGAGAGGGACCGGTACGCGCGTAGTGAGTCCGAGCCCTCGGAAGGACCCCCTCTTGGCCGCCTCGCGCACTGCCTCGACCGCGAATACGAACAACGGTGCCAGCACCGCCCCGCTGCGCATCTCCTTTGCAAAGATCAAGGAGCCCCTCGAGGTTCCCAACCTGCTCGCGCTGCAGACCGAGAGCTTTGACTGGCTGCTCGGGAACACCGCCTGGCAGAGTCGGGTCGAGGCGGCTCTGGAGTCCGGTCAGGACGTCCCCACCAAGTCCGGTCTGGAGGAGATCTTCGAGGAGATCTCCCCGATCGAGGACTTCTCCGGGTCGATGTCGCTGACGTTCCGCGACCACCGTTTCGAGCCGCCGAAGAACAGCATCGACGAGTGCAAGGAGCGCGACTTCACGTACGCCGCTCCGCTCTTCGTGACGGCTGAGTTCACCAACAACGAGACCGGCGAGATCAAGTCCCAGACGGTCTTCATGGGCGACTTCCCGCTCATGACGAACAAGGGCACCTTCGTCATCAACGGCACCGAGCGTGTCGTGGTGTCGCAGCTGGTCCGTTCGCCCGGTGTCTACTTCGACTCCTCCATCGACAAGACGTCCGACAAGGACATCTTCTCCGCCAAGATCATCCCCTCCCGGGGTGCCTGGCTGGAGATGGAGATCGACAAGCGCGACATGGTCGGTGTGCGCATCGACCGCAAGCGCAAGCAGTCCGTGACCGTTCTGCTCAAGGCTCTCGGCTGGACGACCGAGCAGATCCTGGAGGAGTTCGGCGAGTACGAGTCCATGCGCGCCACCCTGGAGAAGGACCACACCCAGGGCCAGGACGACGCGCTGCTCGACATCTACCGCAAGCTGCGCCCGGGCGAGCCCCCCACGCGTGAGGCCGCGCAGACGCTGCTGGAGAACCTGTACTTCAACCCGAAGCGCTACGACCTCGCCAAGGTCGGCCGCTACAAGGTCAACAAGAAGCTGGGTGCGGACGCTCCGCTCGACGCGGGCATCCTGACCGTCGAGGACATCATCTCGACGATCAAGTACCTGGTGAAGCTGCACGCGGGCGAGACCGAGACCGTTGGTGACAGCGGCCAGTCGATCGTCGTCGAGACCGACGACATCGACCACTTCGGCAACCGTCGTCTGCGCAGCGTCGGCGAGCTCATCCAGAACCAGGTCCGCACGGGTCTGGCTCGTATGGAGCGTGTCGTCCGCGAGCGCATGACGACCCAGGACGTCGAGGCGATCACGCCGCAGACCCTGATCAACATCCGGCCGGTCGTCGCCTCCATCAAGGAGTTCTTCGGCACCAGCCAGCTGTCGCAGTTCATGGACCAGAACAACCCGCTGTCGGGTCTCACCCACAAGCGCCGTCTGTCGGCTCTTGGTCCGGGTGGTCTCTCCCGTGAGCGGGCCGGCTTCGAGGTCCGTGACGTGCACCCGTCCCACTACGGCCGCATGTGCCCGATCGAGACGCCTGAAGGCCCGAACATCGGTCTGATCGGCTCGCTCGCCTCCTACGGCCGGGTCAACGCGTTCGGCTTCGTCGAGACGCCGTACCGCAAGGTCGTCGACGGCCAGGTCACCGACGAGGTCGACTACCTGACGGCCGACGAGGAGGACCGCTTCGTCATCGCGCAGGCCAACGCCACGCTCTCGGACGACATGCGCTTCGCCGAGAACCGGGTCCTGGTCCGCCGCCGTGGCGGTGAGGTCGACTACGTCGCCGGTGACGACGTGGACTACATGGACGTCTCGCCGCGCCAGATGGTGTCGGTCGCGACCGCCATGATCCCCTTCCTCGAGCACGACGACGCCAACCGTGCCCTCATGGGCGCGAACATGATGCGTCAGGCAGTGCCCCTGATCAAGAGCGAGTCCCCGCTCGTCGGCACCGGCATGGAGTACCGCTCCGCCGTCGACGCCGGTGACGTGGTCAAGGCCGAGAAGGCGGGTGTGGTCCAGGAGGTCTCCGCGGACTACATCACCACCGCCAACGACGACGGCACGTACATCACGTACCGCCTGGCCAAGTTCGCCCGCTCCAACCAGGGCACCTCGGTCAACCAGAAGGTCATCGTCAACGAGGGCGACCGGATCATCGAGGGCCAGGTCCTCGCCGACGGTCCGGCCACCCAGAACGGCGAGATGGCGCTCGGCAAGAACCTGCTCGTGGCGTTCATGCCGTGGGAGGGTCACAACTACGAGGACGCGATCATCCTGTCGCAGCGCCTCGTGCAGGACGACGTCCTCTCCTCGATCCACATCGAGGAGCACGAGGTCGACGCCCGTGACACCAAGCTCGGCCCCGAGGAGATCACCCGGGACATCCCGAACGTCTCCGAGGAGGTCCTCGCCGACCTCGACGAGCGCGGCATCATCCGCATCGGTGCCGAGGTCATCGCCGGCGACATCCTCGTCGGCAAGGTGACCCCGAAGGGTGAGACCGAGCTGACGCCGGAGGAGCGCCTGCTGCGCGCGATCTTCGGTGAGAAGGCCCGTGAGGTCCGTGACACCTCGCTGAAGGTGCCGCACGGCGAGACCGGCAAGGTCATCGGCGTCCGCGTCTTCGACCGCGAGGAGGGCGACGAGCTTCCCCCCGGTGTGAACCAGCTGGTGCGCGTGTACGTGGCGCAGAAGCGCAAGATCACCGACGGTGACAAGCTCGCCGGCCGGCACGGCAACAAGGGTGTCATCTCGAAGATCCTGCCCATCGAGGACATGCCGTTCCTCGAGGACGGAACTCCGGTCGACATCATCCTCAACCCGCTGGGTGTGCCGTCCCGAATGAACCCGGGACAGGTGCTCGAGATCCACCTCGGCTGGCTCGCCAGCCGTGGCTGGGACGTCTCCGGTCTCGCCGACGAGTGGGCGCAGCGCCTGCAGGCCATCGGCGCCGACCAGGTCGACCCGGGCACGAACGTCGCAACCCCCGTCTTCGACGGTGCGCGCGAGGACGAGCTCGCGGGTCTGCTGCAGCACACCATCCCGAACCGCGACGGCGAGCGCATGGTGCTCCCGTCCGGCAAGGCGCGGCTGTTCGACGGCCGTAGCGGTGAGCCGTTCCCGGAGCCGATCTCGGTCGGCTACATGTACATCCTGAAGCTGCACCACCTGGTCGACGACAAGCTGCACGCGCGTTCGACCGGCCCGTACTCGATGATCACCCAGCAGCCGCTGGGTGGTAAGGCCCAGTTCGGTGGCCAGCGGTTCGGCGAGATGGAGGTGTGGGCGCTGGAGGCTTACGGCGCCGCATACGCCCTCCAGGAGCTGCTGACCATCAAGTCCGACGACGTCACCGGCCGCGTGAAGGTCTACGAGGCCATCGTCAAGGGCGAGAACATCCCCGAGCCCGGCATCCCCGAGTCCTTCAAGGTGCTCATCAAGGAGATGCAGTCGCTCTGCCTGAACGTGGAGGTGCTGTCCAGCGACGGTATGTCCATCGAGATGCGTGACACCGACGAGGATGTCTTCCGCGCTGCGGAGGAGCTCGGCATCGACCTGTCCCGGCGCGAGCCGAGCAGCGTCGAAGAGGTCTGACGGGAGTCCGGCCGGAGGACCTGGTGAGGACCCTCCGGCCGGCCCCTGGACCCCCGTATCAGACCAAAGACTTACAACCCTGAGAGGGATTGACGCATAGTGCTCGACGTCAACTTCTTCGACGAGCTCCGGATCGGCCTGGCCACCGCTGACGACATCCGTCAGTGGAGCCACGGCGAGGTCAAGAAGCCCGAGACCATCAACTACCGCACCCTCAAGCCCGAAAAGGACGGACTCTTCTGCGAGAAGATCTTCGGTCCGACCCGGGACTGGGAGTGCTACTGCGGCAAGTACAAGCGTGTCCGGTTCAAGGGCATCATCTGTGAGCGCTGCGGCGTCGAGGTCACTCGCGCCAAGGTGCGCCGTGAGCGGATGGGCCACATCGAACTGGCCGCCCCCGTCACGCACATCTGGTACTTCAAGGGTGTCCCCTCGCGCCTCGGCTACCTGCTGGACCTGGCGCCCAAGGACCTCGAGAAGGTCATCTACTTCGCGGCGTACATGATCACGTACGTCGACGAGGAGCGCCGTACCCGCGACCTGCCCTCCCTGGAGGCGCATGTCTCGGTCGAGCGTCAGCAGATCGAGAACCGCCGGGACGCCGACCTGGAGGCCCGCGCCAAGAAGCTCGAGTCCGACCTGGCCGAGCTCGAGGCCGAGGGTGCCAAGGCCGACGTGCGCCGCAAGGTGCGCGAGGGTGCCGAGCGTGAGATGAAGCAGCTGCGCGACCGTGCGCAGCGCGAGATCGACCGTCTCGACGAGGTGTGGACCCGGTTCAAGAACCTCAAGGTCCAGGACCTCGAGGGTGACGAGCTCCTCTACCGCGAGCTCCGTGACCGCTTCGGCACGTACTTCGACGGCTCGATGGGTGCTGCGGCGCTGCAGAAGCGCCTGGAGTCCTTCGACCTGGAGGAGGAGGCCGAGCGCCTCCGCGAGATCATCCGTACCGGCAAGGGCCAGAAGAAGACCCGTGCGCTCAAGCGCCTGAAGGTCGTCTCCGCGTTCCTGCAGACCAGCAACAGCCCCAAGGGCATGGTGCTGGACTGCGTGCCGGTCATCCCGCCGGACCTTCGCCCGATGGTGCAGCTGGACGGTGGCCGCTTCGCGACCTCCGACCTGAACGACCTGTACCGCCGTGTGATCAACCGCAACAACCGCCTGAAGCGGCTTCTCGACCTCGGTGCGCCCGAGATCATCGTGAACAACGAGAAGCGCATGCTCCAGGAGGCCGTGGACGCGCTGTTCGACAACGGCCGTCGTGGCCGTCCGGTCACCGGTCCCGGCAACCGCCCGCTGAAGTCCCTCAGCGACATGCTGAAGGGCAAGCAGGGCCGTTTCCGTCAGAACCTGCTCGGCAAGCGTGTGGACTACTCCGCGCGTTCCGTGATCGTCGTCGGTCCGCAGCTGAAGCTGCACCAGTGCGGTCTGCCGAAGGCGATGGCGCTGGAGCTCTTCAAGCCGTTCGTGATGAAGCGCCTGGTGGACCTGAACCACGCGCAGAACATCAAGAGCGCCAAGCGCATGGTGGAGCGCGGCCGCACGGTCGTGTACGACGTCCTCGAAGAGGTCATCGCCGAGCACCCGGTGCTGCTGAACCGTGCTCCCACCCTGCACCGCCTCGGCATCCAGGCCTTCGAGCCGCAGCTGGTCGAGGGCAAGGCCATCCAGATCCACCCGCTCGTCTGCACCGCGTTCAACGCGGACTTCGACGGTGACCAGATGGCCGTGCACCTGCCGCTGTCCGCGGAGGCGCAGGCCGAGGCCCGCATCCTGATGCTGTCCTCGAACAACATCCTCAAGCCCGCCGACGGCCGTCCGGTGACGATGCCGACCCAGGACATGGTCCTCGGTCTGTTCTTCCTCACCACCGACGGCGAGATGCGCAACGTCAAGGGCGAGGAGCGCTCCTTCGCGTCCGTCGCCGAGGCGATCATGGCGTTCGACGCCGGCGAGCTCTCGCTGCAGTCGCGCGTGGACATCCGCTTCCCGGTGGGCACCATCCCGCCGCGCGGCTGGACCCCGCCGGCGCAGGAGGAGGGCGAGCCGGAGTGGCAGCAGGGTGACACCTTCCGCCTGCGGACGACCCTGGGCCGCGCGCTCTTCAACGAGCTGCTGCCCGAGGACTACCCGTTCGTCGACTACGAGGTCGGCAAGAAGCAGCTCTCCGAGATCGTCAACGACCTCGCCGAGCGCTACCCCAAGGTCATCGTGGCGGCGACGCTCGACAACCTGAAGGCGGCGGGCTTCTACTGGGCGACCCGTTCCGGTGTCACCGTGGCCATCTCCGACGTCGTCGTTCCCGAGGCGAAGAAGGAGATCGTCAAGGGCTACGAGGCGCAGGACGAGAAGGTCCAGAAGCAGTACGAGCGCGGTCTGATCACCAAGGACGAGCGCACGCAGGAGCTCATCGCGATCTGGACCAAGGCGACCAACGAGGTCGCCGAGGCGATGAACGACAACTTCCCGAAGACCAACCCGATCTTCATGATGGTGAACTCGGGTGCACGAGGCAACATGATGCAGATGCGTCAGATCGCCGGTATGCGTGGTCTGGTGTCGAACGCGAAGAACGAGACGATCCCGCGTCCGATCAAGGCGTCGTTCCGTGAGGGTCTGTCCGTGCTGGAGTACTTCATCTCCACGCACGGTGCCCGTAAGGGTCTGGCGGACACCGCTCTGCGTACCGCCGACTCGGGTTACCTGACCCGTCGCCTGGTGGACGTCTCCCAGGACGTCATCATCCGCGAGGAGGACTGCGGCACCGAGCGCGGTCTGAAGCTGCGGATCGCCAACCGCGGCGCCGACGGTGTGCTGCGCAAGGCGGACGACGTCGAGACCAGCGTCTACGCCCGCATGCTCGCCGAGGACGTCGTCATCGACGGCAAGGTGATCGCGCCGGCCAACGTGGACCTGGGCGACGTGCTCATCGACCAGCTGGTGCACCACGGTGTCGAGGAGGTCAAGACCCGCTCGATCCTGACCTGCGAGTCCCAGGTCGGCACCTGCGCCATGTGCTACGGCCGCTCGCTGGCCACCGGCAAGCTGGTCGACATCGGTGAGGCGGTCGGCATCATCGCCGCCCAGTCCATCGGTGAGCCCGGTACCCAGCTGACGATGCGTACCTTCCACACCGGTGGTGTGGCCGGTGACGACATCACCCAGGGTCTGCCGCGTGTCGTCGAGCTCTTCGAGGCCCGTACCCCGAAGGGTGTCGCCCCGATCTCCGAGGCCTCCGGCCGCGTCCGGATCGAGGAGACCGAGAAGACCAAGAAGATCGTCGTCACCCCGGACGACGGCAGCGACGAGACGGCGTACCCGATCTCGAAGCGTGCCCGACTCCTGGTCAGCGAGGGCGAGCACGTCGAGGTGGGCCAGAAGCTCACCGTGGGTGCCACCAACCCGCACGACGTGCTGCGCATCCTGGGCCAGCGTGCCGTCCAGGTCCACCTGGTCGGCGAGGTCCAGAAGGTCTACAACTCGCAGGGTGTGTCGATCCACGACAAGCACATCGAGATCATCATCCGGCAGATGCTGCGCCGTGTGACGATCATCGAGTCCGGCGACGCCGAGCTGCTGCCCGGCGAGCTGGTCGAGCGCTCGAAGTTCGAGGTCGAGAACCGTCGTGTGGTCCAGGAAGGCGGCCACCCGGCCTCCGGCCGTCCGCAGCTGATGGGTATCACCAAGGCCTCGCTGGCGACCGAGTCGTGGCTGTCGGCGGCGTCCTTCCAGGAGACGACCAGGGTCCTCACGGACGCGGCGATCAACGCCAAGTCCGACTCCCTGATCGGCCTCAAGGAGAACGTCATCATCGGTAAGCTCATCCCGGCCGGTACGGGTCTGTCCCGCTACCGCAACATCCGGGTCGAGCCGACCGAGGAGGCCAAGGCCGCGATGTACTCGGCCGTCGGCTACGACGACATCGACTACTCGCCGTTCGGCACCGGCTCCGGCCAGGCCGTTCCGCTGGAGGACTACGACTACGGTCCGTACAACCAGTAGGCGAGCGATCGCTTGAGTTGAAGGGCGGTCACCCCGTTGGGGGTGGCCGCCCTTCGGCGTACCGTCGCCGCTGTGCGGCGGCCTCAGCGCGACGGCTGCTGCAGGTAGGGCTGCAGGTGGTGCAGCCGGGTGTGGTAGTCCGGGTGGGAGGAGAGCAGTTTGCTGAGGGCGCTCTCCTCCAGCTTCACACCGCCGTTCGCCGCCGTGAGCGCGGCCTCCGTCTGCTGCTCGTGCTGGTGCAGCTTCGCCAGTACGGAGGCGAGCATCGGGGCGAAGCCCAGCTCGGCGGCGTGCTCGTCGGCCCGCAACTCGGAGCGGCGGCCGACCGCGGCGAGCGCGTACGGGACGAGGAGGACGAGCAGGGGAAGGCCGTAGAGCGAGCTGATCGTCGCCAGGGCGATACCGCCGATGACCGTGACGACGATGGCGACGCCGAAGCAGCCGAACGCCCGCGACACCTTGAACACGACGCTGGAGAACGCCTTGAGGAAGCGCCAGGCGAGCCGGCCGGGCAGCGCGTACCAGTAGCCGAGGAGCCCGGACCAGGCGTGGCCGCCGACGTGGTGACCCAGCTCGTGTGCCATGACGGCGGCGAGTTCGCCGTTGGGCAGCTGGTTCATGGCGAAGCGGGTGACACCCACGATGTGGCCGGCCGCGGCGACCGCGTTCAGGCCGTCGCTGTCCTCCACCCACAGCTCGTAGTTACGGCCCTCTATGCCGGCCCGGGCCGTGACCTCACGCCAGACCGGTTCGAGTTTGGCTCGTTCTTGCGGAGTGGGGTAGCGCAGACCGAGCAAACGGCGCGCGACGGCGCTTTCCGTGGGGCGATGGAAGACGAGTGCGCCGCTGGCGAGCCACGCCAACACCACGACGATGCCGAAACCGCCGAAGAAGGCCGAGACGAGCCCGACGACGAACAGGCTGCACAGGAAGTTCGGCAGGTGGAGCAGCAGGCTGCCGACACTCGTGGCGTCGGTACGGCGCTGGTCGCGGCGGATGTGGACGCGGCCGTGGTCGGTGCTGATGTGGTGGGGGTGTGCGGTGGGATCGGGCGGAGTGGGATACGGCGGCGCGGTCGGCACGGGCGGTATGGCGGCCGCCGGCGCGGGAGCGCCCGGGTACTGCGGAGGTGGGGCTGCCTGTTGCGGATACTGCGGGGCGGCCTGGGGGTAGGCGGGAGCGGTCTGAGCGGGGTACTGCGGTGCCTGCGGGTGACCGGAAGCCTGCGGGTACTGGGGAGGCTGGGGAGGCTGGGCCGACTGCGGGTACTGCGGCGGTACCGACGGCTGGGGATACTCCGGTGGTTGGGTCATGGCGGTTCCGATTCCTGTCGGGTCGTTCGGTGCGGGGACGGCGGCGTTGCGGCTCAGCCGATGAGCAGGGACGCGGGCAGCAGGACCGTGCCGACGCAGAAGGCGATCAGGCCGACGCGGATCCACTGGTGTTTGCGGGCGGCGAGACGGCTCGATTCGGTGAGCGCCTCGGTCAGAGCGGCGAGCGGGTTGTGTTCCGTGTCGGTGAGTGCGGACTCCAGGCAGCCCTGCCGTACGGCCTGCCGGATGTCGCCGAAGTAGGTCAGCGGGCGGCCGGGCGTCCACGCCCCGCAGTCGTAGCGGGGGAGCACGGCCAGCAGCATGGCGAAGAGGGAGAGACCGAGGGAGAGCGCCCCGGACCACCACACCACCGTGCCCGCGGTGGACATGGCCGAGGGGGTCCAGCCCCGTCCCGCCAGCAGCCCGCTGAACACACCGGCCGTCATCCCGAGCGCGGCGACCAGCACCGACGCCTTGCTGTCGGCCCGCCCGATCTCGGTGCGCAGATCGGCGAGGAGCCGCTCGCAGACGCGTAGGCGTTCCGCGGAGACCGGGGGCCGGGGAGTGTCGGTGTCGGGCGCGGGCGACGGGTCGAGGGCGGTCATGAGCCGGGTGCCTCCGGGGAGTCGTCCTGGTCGTCCGGGTGGGTCTGAGCGGGCTGGGGCGCAGGCACCGGCGCCTGAGCGGCGCCCGGCTCGGGGGCGGTCGGCCGGCTGGGCAGGGTCGGGCTGCTGCCGTAGCCGGGCGGGGGCTGCCAGGACGTTGCGGGCGGCGGCGGTGGTGCGGCGGGCTGCGGCGGTGCGGCGGGCGGCGGTGTGGGAACGCCCGGATACGGGGTGGAGAACGGCGACGGCTGCCCCGCGGGGGTGTAAGGCGGCGAGGGCTGCCAGGCCGACTGGGCGGGAGGCGCGGGCGGCGGCGCGTAGGGGTTGGCCTGGGGAGTGCCGTAAGGGCCCGGGATGCCGGGAAGGGTCGGTGGCTGATACCCCTGCGGGCCCTGCGCCGGCCCCCGCGGTCCCTCTGGCCCCGGTGCCCCGAAGTCCTGCTCCACGGGCGTCGGCGGTTCCGTGCCCGGCGGGCCGGGGTGACCGAGGCCGCCGTACTCCGGCCCGGGTCCCTGCGGCGGCAGCAGCGGCGGGTTCTGCGGGACCCCCGGGAGCCGTTGGTTGAGGATGTCGCTGACCGTGCGCAGGGCGAGCTGCTTCGGGCCCTCCAACTCGTAGTTCTCGGCCTGGTCACCGCTGAGCAGCTGGCCCACCAGGTCCATCTGGGCCTTGATCATGCGGAGCTGGTCCTCGCGCATGCTGTTCATGACCAGCTGGGAGTCCTCGGGGTGCTGGGCGAGGTGCAGGGCCCAGGCGTGCACACCGCCCTGCTGCAGGTGGTACTGGTAGAAGTTGATCTTCTCTTCCTCGATGCGCTGCAGCTCCAGCATCTGCTGCCCCTGCTGCAGGGCCAGTTGGTGCTGCTGCCCGCTCATCAGCAGGGCCTGCTCGTGCTGCCATCTCTGCTGCTGGAGGATCAGCTCCTGCTGCTGACGGCCGTAGGCCGTGGCCCGCTCCAGTTGGAGCTGGTCCTGCTGTCTGCCCCGGCGGTCCACCTCGACGTCGATCCGCATGCCCTGCTCGGCCGCGTGGATCTGCTCGGTGGCGGAGTGGTCGATGGCCTGGAGCCGGCGCTGGTGGTCGATGTTCTCCTGGTCGCGCCGCACCCGCAGCGTCCAGGTCACCTGCAGCCCCGCGCCCGCCCCGAGCGGCCCCAGCACGGTGATCGCCTGCAGCAGCTCGCGCTCGGCGGCCGCGCTGTCGGCGATCGCGAACCGCCGGCTCACCGGCCGGGCCGCCTGCTGCAGTTCGCCCAGCGCCAGCGCCGGCACGTCCCGGTGCCCGCTCGCCACGAACCGGGCCGGATCGAGGACCTGCCAGGACAGGTCCACCGCGGCGGTGAACTCGAACGCGTCGTTGTCGCTGGGCAGGGTGAGCTCGGTCGAGAACGGGTGCACCCCCATGTCCACCTCGTACACGGCCGTGTACCGGTTCGCCACGATCTCGGCGCGGGTGGGACGGCGGGGCGGCAGATACGGCTCGTAGCCGCCCTTCGGGGTGGAGAAGACCAGGGCGTGGTCGATGCGGACGAACGACTTGAGGTTGAGGTCGAAGCGGCCGAGCTGGCGCACGGTGAGTACGGGGTCGACCAGTTCGGAGTGCCGGTCCGCCTGTTGCTGCCAGTCGGGCGGGCGGTTGAAAGCGGGCATGGTGGGTGTCTCCTCGGGAGAATGACGGGTCAGTTGCGGGCCGGGAGGACGGTCAGGAGCCGGGCCGCCACGTCGGGCGGGGGATCGCCGTCCTCGCCGGGCATGGTCCGCAGCAGATGGCTCAGCCGGTCGTGCTCGGCGGGGGTGGTGACGAGCCGGGGCAGCAGGGCGGCCAGCGCCCATTCGGTGGCCGTGGCCCGGTTGGCGATCAGCACCCACTCGCGCAGCACGTCCAGGGCCGGGCGGGTGAAGCGGGGATCGGACAGGGCCGCCCGCCACAGCTCCGGAATGCCGTGCGCGCCCTCGCCGCCCTCGTGGGCGGTGCGGGCGTACCAGTCGAGGACCAGCGGGATGCCGTACTGCTCGTCGTCCTGGGTGCGGCCGCAGGCGTTCACGAAACCGCCGAGCGCCAGGTCGTGCACGGCGCGGTCGTCGTCGAGATGCTCGCGCAGCTCGGCCAGGACGGGGTCGCTGGCCGCGGAGAGCAGCAACAGCTCGACGGCCTCGGCGAGTTCGCGGGCCATCGGGCCGTCGAGCTCGTCGGGCTCGTCCTCGTACAGCCTGCGGACGGCCTTGCGCAGCGCCGCCAGCGCCTGCTCGGGGCGCTCCGGGCCGATCAGCCCGTACGCCCGTACGGCCACCCAGCGCAGGCGCGGATCGTCGCCCTCGCACCAGCTGTCGAGGATGCGTGGGACGTGGGGCGTGTCGATGAGGTGGGCCAGGGTGAGCGAGTTGACGGCGACCAGCCGGTGCCGGAACAGCCGGGAGGTGCCCCACGGCTCGATGACCAGCGCCATCGCGGAGGGCAGGTCGGTGCGGGCGAGGACCGCGACGGTGGACGCGGCGCGGGTACGGACGAGGGGACGGCCGTCGTCGGCGAGCCGGCGCAGCCAGCCGATCAGCGCGGGCCGGGCCGACGGATGGCCGGTCCACACCTCGCGCAGCAGCACGAGCGAGGCCCGCTCGTCGCGGAACCTGGCCTTCTGCTGGGGAACCGGCCCCCACGCGGTGTGCTCGTCCTCCTCGAACCTCTCGGCGCGGGCGAGCTGGAGGCGCTTGCCGATGTGTGTGCCGAAGACGGGGACCTCGGGGACCAGCGACCGGTTCCAGGTCTCCTGGAGGAAGCGGTAGAGCAGGTCGCTGACCTCGGCGGTGAGCGCGTACGGACCGCCGTCGAAGGCGGCCAGCGCCACCAGGAACGCCTTGTCCCGCAGATGGATCGAGGTCTCGTCCTCCTCGAACCACTCCTGGACCTGCCGCTCCAGCGACACGAGCGAGAACTGCGCGACCGCGTCCGTGCCGATCTCGCCGGCCGCGTACCGCCCGAGCAGCTGCGCGAAGTCCGCGACCTCGCGCGGCTGATGACCGCGGTCCAGGAACTCGGTCACCTCCGGGAGCTGCAGCAGCTTGGCGGTGGTCTCGGCGTCGGTGCCGGTGCGCAGATGGGCGGTGAGGACGTCGACGGCGGAGGGCGGCCGCCAGGAGGCGGCGAACGGCACGTCCTCCAGTACGGCGGCGGAGTCCACGGTGACGATCAGATACCCGTGCTCACCGAGCGTGTCGCGGGCGGCGAGCAGGTGCGGTTCGCGCAGCGGGCGGTCGCGACGGGTGACCAGGTCGCACAGGACGTGTCCGCGTGCGGGACCCTGCTCGGCGTGGCCGTCGGCGGCGACCCGGTCGGCGAGCGCGCTCGGCGCGGTGTCACGGTCCAGGGTGCGGACGGAGGAGACGCCGAGCCGGTGCAGAAGCATCAGCGCGGCCGTGCGGCGACCGGTGAAACGGGCCCCGGACAGGATCAGCACATGGTCGCGGCGCAGCCGTTCCAGCAGATCGGCGATGACGTCCCCGTCCGCGACGAAGGACTCGGCCAGGCGTTCCAGACTGCTCGCCGGGATCTCGCCGGAGGCGGAGCCGGGTGCCGAGAACCCGGGCATCGAGAACTGGTACACCGTCTTGGTGCCCATGATCACGTCGCCGCTGACCTGATTGCCGGTGACGTTGTTCTGGTCGCCGCGCACCCGGCCGCCGCCGAAGCGGGCCTGGGCGCCGATGCTCATGCTGCGGGGGGTGTGACCCAGCAGGTCCTGCCGGGCCGACCAGGCGTTCTGCGGCTGGTCGCGCTCCTGGGACTCGCCGTCGGTGTCCTCTCTTCGGGCCTCGTCCTTCGGCTCGGGTTCCGCCGTGCCCTGGTCCGACGAGGAGTCGGGTGCCTTCGCCGCCGCTCCCGCCTTCGCGGGTCCGCCGGTCCCCGGGGCTCCTCCCGCGGCGCCGGCTGCGCCCGCGCCGCCCCCGGCGGGCTGCTGACCGGGTGTGCTCACGCGCCCTCACCCCGCCCGCCCCGGCCGCCGCCGATGGTGAAGTCGCCGCCGATCTGGTTGCCGGTGACGTTGTTCTGGTCGCCGCTCACCGTGCCGCCGCCGATGCTGCCTCCGCCGATGGTGAGGGCGCCCTGGAAGACGGGGCCCGGCGCCGGGGCTCCCCGGTCCGACGCCGGGCCGCCCTGCTCGGGGACCCTCGGCGCCGGGCGGTCCCCCGATCCGCCCGGCGCCTCCCCCTTCCCAGTCCCACCGTGGTCCTCGGCCGCCACGCCGGCCGGCACGGAACCGTGCAGCCAGGCGTTGAGCGGGCCGTTCTTGCTGTCCACCGTCACCGCGTGGAACTCCGTCTCCGGGACACCGAGATGGCCGTGCCTCACGACGCCCTGGTAGACGGAGTCGGAGACGCACAGCGCGAAGTCGTCGGCGCGCTCGCGCAGGGCGGCGCGCAGGATCTGCCCGTCCAGCAGCCGGCAGGCGTGGTTGAGGTCGGAGCCGACCCAGCCGTCGCGTTCGTCCACGGCGACCCAGCCGGCGGCGACGACACCGCGCAGCCGGATCTGGGCGGAGCTGGACGCCGTCCGGTTGACCGCGCGCAGCTCCGCCGGCACGTCCGTGAGCAGGGCCCGCAGCAGCGCGGTGATCGGGACGCCGGCGTCGATGAGCTCCATCACCGAGTCCCCGCGGTCGGCGCGCAGCCGCCTCGTCTCGTCGATGCCCGCGCTCTCCAGGACGCGGTCGGTGACGTCGTAGAGCATGCGGCGCAGATACGCCTGCTCCACGTCGTCCCGGTCGCTGAACCTCTCGATGTCCAGCAGCAGGATCGTACGGTTCACGGGATCGGTCATGATCGCCTCTCCGAGGGGGGTGTCTGGTGCAGGGCAGCAGAGTGGCGTTCGGGTGACCGGTGTGGTGAGGGCGGATGACGCACTCGATGTGTGACCGTGTTTACAGAGGGGCGCCAGGAAGGGCGCGGTCACTCCTCGCGCGGACGCTGGGGCGAGGGGATGCCGGCGGCCGGCCCCGCCGCCGCGATCCGCCGCAGTACGTCCGGCCGCCGGATCAGCATTGCGCGGCGGCCCGTCACCACCGCCTCCTTGTCGCGCAGCTCCCGCAGCAGCCGCTGGACCATCTCCCGGGAGGCGCCCACCGAGCCCGCCAGCTCCTGCTTGCTCAGGGGGACGGCGAGTTCGATGCCCTCCTCGGTGCGGCGGCCGTGGGTGCGGGCCAGGTCCAGCAGGAGAATCGCGAAACGTTCCCGCACGCTCAAGGACGCGAACTCCAGTCGGCGCCGGTCGGCGGCGCGGGTGCGGTCCGCGGTCAGGCCGAGGAGGGCGAAGGAGACGGCGGGGGAGCGGCCGAGGAAGTCCTTGAAGCGCTCGTGCTCCACGGCCACCGCGCGCACCGGCTCCAGCGCGGTCACGGTCGCCGACCGCGGCCGCCCGGTCAGCGCCGCCGACTCGCCGACGATGTCGCCGGGGCCGCGCAGCGCGAGCAGCGCCTCGTAGCCGTTGGCCGCGGCGGCGGTCACCTTGGTCCAGCCCTCCACCAGGAACAGCACGTGGGAGGAGGGTTCGTTCTGGTGGATCAGCACCATGCGCGGCGTGAAGTCCAGCCGGCGGCCCAGCGCCAGGAGGGCGGAGCGGTCCTCGCGCTCCAGCCGGGCCAGGAACGGCACCCGGTCGTCCAGGCCTCCGTCGTCCGGTGAGTGCACCGCCGTCCTCATCATGGCCGTCCCCCGGTTTCCCCTCGTAACCCGCCCACAGCGGGTGGATCAACGTACTGAAAGGGCAAGGGCGCCGGATCGGAAAGAGCGCAAATCGGCCAACGACGCGACATGGTCGTGTAGGGACCGGAGGAGGCCGAGGTCGGGGCTCTTCGGGGGGTGCGTCGGGTTTTTCTCCGGGAAGGCGCTCTGTGCCGCAAATGCCCTCCTGGCGCATGATGGAGGTACTCGGGGGTTCGGGGAGGTACTCGTGTCCAATCCGTCGTGGCAGCCCTGGCAGTCGGGGCAGGGCGATCCCCAGCGCGCGCAGGACGTCCCGCAGCCCTGGCGGAAGGACTCACCGCAGCGCGGTCCGGGGGTGCCGCACTTCGGGCCGGTCGCGGTCCCGCCGGCGCACCATGGCTTCGGGCAGCCCTGGCAGCAGCCCTCCGCCGCTCATTCCATGCTGGCCTCCCACGCCGACCGCGAGCGGGCCGTCGATGTGCTCAGGGCGGGGTACGGGGAGGGACGGCTGGAGAAGGGGGAGTTCGACCGGCGGGTGGCGCGGGCGTACGCGGCCCGTACGGTGGGGGAGCTGGCCCTGCTGGTCGCCGATCTGCCGCAGGGGCCCGTGCCCGTCAATCACGCCGCCCCGCACGTGCCCGCGACCTTTCTGCCGGTTCCGCCGCCCACGAACGGCAAGGCGGTCGGCTCCATGGTCTGCGGGATCCTCACGTTCTTCACCGCCGGGCTCACCGGTCTCCCCGCGGTCATCCTCGGTCACTCCGCCCGCAGCGAAATGTTGCGCACCGGTGAGCGCGGCGAGGGCCTCGCGCTGACCGGGCTTGTCCTCGGCTGGCTGTCGGTCGCCGGATGGGCCCTGATCATCACGATCCTCATCGCGGCGGCTCTGGCCTCCGCGTGACCCGGGGTGAGCTGCGGTGACGTAGCTCCTCCGGGTGTCGGGAACGTGAATTCGAAGATCATGCACGGCGTAGGGTCTTGACATGCTTCGCATGGCGATGCGGGCGCGGCCCATTTGTTTTGACCGCAGCGTATGAGGTAGGTACGCTCAGACCTTGTGCCTGGGGTGTGCCCTGGCTCTCGTGCGTGCCTTCAACCGCATAGCGAGCCGTCACTGGCCACCGTAATCTGCGCCCTTTTCGCTTCACGGCGAGAGTCTGCCGGATTCGACACACCCGACCGCGTGGGTCGGCGACGTTCCAGGTTAGCTGTACCCATCGGCACACAGAAACCGGAGAAGTAGTGCCTACGATCCAGCAGCTGGTCCGCAAGGGCCGGCAGGACAAGGTCGAGAAGAACAAGACGCCCGCACTCGAGGGTTCCCCTCAGCGTCGTGGCGTCTGCACGCGTGTGTTCACCACCACCCCGAAGAAGCCGAACTCGGCCCTGCGTAAGGTCGCGCGTGTGCGTCTGACCAGCGGCATCGAGGTCACGGCCTACATTCCGGGTGAGGGACACAACCTGCAGGAGCACTCCATCGTGCTCGTGCGCGGCGGCCGTGTGAAGGACCTGCCGGGTGTTCGCTACAAGATCATCCGTGGCTCCCTCGACACCCAGGGTGTCAAGAACCGCAAGCAGGCCCGTTCCCGCTACGGCGCCAAGAAGGAGAAGTAAGAATGCCTCGTAAGGGCCCCGCCCCGAAGCGCCCGGTCATCATCGACCCGGTCTACGGTTCTCCTCTGGTCACGTCGCTCATCAACAAGGTGCTGCTGAACGGCAAGCGCTCCACCGCCGAGCGCATCGTCTACGGCGCCATGGAGGGCCTGCGCGAGAAGACCGGCAACGACCCGGTCATCACGCTGAAGCGCGCTCTGGAGAACATCAAGCCGACCCTCGAGGTCAAGTCCCGCCGTGTCGGTGGCGCCACCTACCAGGTGCCGGTCGAGGTCAAGCCCGGCCGCGCCAACACCCTGGCGCTGCGCTGGCTGGTCGGTTACTCCCGCGCCCGTCGCGAGAAGACCATGACCGAGCGTCTGCTCAACGAGCTTCTCGACGCTTCGAACGGCCTCGGTGCGGCCGTCAAGAAGCGCGAGGACACGCACAAGATGGCCGAGTCCAACAAGGCCTTCGCGCACTACCGCTGGTAGTCGCTACCCACATCGAGACCGAGAGAAGACTGAAGCCTTATGGCTACCACTTCACTTGACCTGGCCAAGGTCCGCAACATCGGGATCATGGCCCACATCGACGCGGGCAAGACGACCACCACCGAGCGGATCCTGTTCTACACCGGCGTTTCGTACAAGATCGGTGAGGTCCACGACGGCGCTGCCACCATGGACTGGATGGAGCAGGAGCAGGAGCGTGGCATCACGATCACCTCTGCTGCCACCACCTGTCACTGGCCGCTGGAAGACGTCGACCACACCATCAACATCATCGACACGCCGGGCCACGTCGACTTCACCGTCGAGGTGGAGCGTTCCCTGCGCGTGCTCGACGGTGCCGTGACGGTGTTCGACGGCGTCGCCGGCGTGGAGCCCCAGTCCGAGACGGTGTGGCGTCAGGCGGACCGCTACGGCGTCCCCCGCATCTGCTTCGTCAACAAGCTCGACCGGACCGGTGCCGAGTTCCACCGCTGCGTCGACATGATCTCTGACCGCCTCGGCGCTCAGCCGATCGTGATGCAGCTGCCGATCGGTGCCGAGGCCGACTTCAAGGGCGTCGTCGACCTCGTGACGATGAAGGCCCTGGTCTGGTCCGCCGAGGCCACCAAGGGCGAGATGTACGACACCGTCGACATCCCGGACACCCACGTCGAGGCTGCCGAGGAGTACCGCGGCAAGCTGCTCGAGGCCGTGGCCGAGAACGACGAAGAGATCATGGAGCTGTACCTGGAGGGCACCGAGCCCACCGTGGAGCAGCTGTACGCCGCGATCCGTCGTATCACCATCGCGTCCGGCAAGTCCAAGGACACCACGGTCACCCCGGTGTTCTGCGGCACCGCGTTCAAGAACAAGGGCGTCCAGCCCCTGCTCGACGCGGTCGTGCGCTACCTCCCCTCCCCGCTCGACGTCGAGGCCATCGAGGGCCACGCCGTGAACGACCCGGAGGAGGTCGTCAAGCGCAAGCCGTCCGACGACGAGCCGCTGTCCGCGCTGGCGTTCAAGATCATGAGCGACCCGCACCTCGGCAAGCTCACCTTCGTCCGGGTCTACTCGGGCCGCCTGGAGTCCGGCACCGCCGTGCTGAACTCCGTCAAGGGCAAGAAGGAGCGCATCGGCAAGATCTACCGCATGCACGCGAACAAGCGTGAGGAGATCGACGCGGTGGGCGCCGGCGACATCATCGCCGTCATGGGTCTGAAGCAGACCACGACCGGTGAGACGCTGTGCGACGACAAGGCCCCGGTGATCCTGGAGTCCATGGACTTCCCGGCGCCGGTCATCCAGGTCGCCATCGAGCCCAAGTCGAAGGGCGACCAGGAGAAGCTGGGCGTCGCGATCCAGCGCCTGGCCGAGGAGGACCCGTCCTTCCAGGTCCACTCGGACGAGGAGACCGGCCAGACCATCATCGGTGGCATGGGCGAGCTGCACCTCGAGGTGCTGGTCGACCGTATGCGCCGTGAGTTCAAGGTCGAGGCCAACGTCGGCAAGCCGCAGGTCGCCTACCGCGAGACGATCCGCAAGGCCGTCGAGCGCGTGGACTACACCCACAAGAAGCAGACCGGTGGTACCGGTCAGTTCGCCAAGGTGCAGATCGCGATCGAGCCCATCGAGGGCGGCGACGCCTCGTACGAGTTCGTGAACAAGGTGACCGGTGGCCGCATCCCGAAGGAGTACATCCCTTCGGTGGACGCCGGTGCGCAGGAGGCCATGCAGTTCGGCATCCTCGCGGGCTACGAGATGACGGGCGTCCGCGTCACGCTCATCGACGGTGGCTACCACGAGGTCGACTCCTCCGAGCTCGCCTTCAAGATCGCCGGTTCGCAGGCCTTCAAGGAGGCCGCGCGTAAGGCCAGCCCCGTGCTGCTCGAGCCGATGATGGCCGTCGAGGTCACCACGCCCGAGGACTACATGGGTGAGGTCATCGGCGACATCAACTCCCGCCGTGGTCAGATCCAGGCCATGGAGGAGCGGGCCGGTGCCCGCGTCGTGAAGGGCCTCGTGCCCCTCTCGGAGATGTTCGGCTACGTCGGCGACCTGCGCAGCAAGACGTCCGGCCGTGCGAGCTACTCCATGCAGTTCGACTCCTACGCCGAGGTTCCGCGGAACGTCGCCGAGGAGATCATCGCGAAGGCCAAGGGCGAGTAACGCACCTGCGTTTAACGCACCGGGTTCACACGCCTTAGGCTTGACCCCGGAGCCTCACGGGTCGTTCCTCCACATTCGTGGCGGAATGACCCGGGGCCCGGGATTTGACAGCAAAGATCACCTGGCGCCGATGAAGTAAGGCGTACAGAACCACTCCACAGGAGGACCCCAGTGGCGAAGGCGAAGTTCGAGCGGACTAAGCCGCACGTCAACATCGGCACCATCGGTCACATCGACCACGGTAAGACGACCCTCACGGCCGCCATTACCAAGGTGCTGCACGACGCGTTCCCGGACCTGAACGAGGCCTCGGCGTTCGACCAGATCGACAAGGCTCCCGAGGAGCGCCAGCGCGGTATCACCATCTCCATCGCGCACGTCGAGTACCAGACGGAGACCCGTCACTACGCCCACGTCGACTGCCCCGGTCACGCGGACTACATCAAGAACATGATCACCGGTGCTGCCCAGATGGACGGCGCCATCCTCGTGGTCGCCGCCACCGACGGCCCGATGCCGCAGACCAAGGAGCACGTGCTCCTGGCCCGCCAGGTCGGCGTTCCGTACATCGTCGTCGCCCTGAACAAGGCCGACATGGTGGACGACGAGGAGATCCTGGAGCTCGTCGAGCTCGAGGTTCGTGAGCTGCTCTCCGAGTACGAGTTCCCGGGCGACGACGTTCCGGTCGTCAAGGTCTCCGCGCTCAAGGCGCTCGAGGGCGACAAGGAGTGGGGCCAGTCGGTCCTGGACCTGATGGCCGCCGTCGACACCGCGATCCCGGAGCCGGAGCGCGACGTCGACAAGCCGTTCCTGATGCCGATCGAGGACGTCTTCACGATCACCGGTCGCGGTACGGTCGTCACCGGCCGTATCGAGCGTGGTGTCCTGAAGGTCAACGAGACCGTGGACATCATCGGCATCAAGCCGGAGAAGACCACCACCACGGTCACCGGCATCGAGATGTTCCGCAAGCTGCTCGACGAGGGCCAGGCCGGTGAGAACGTCGGTCTGCTGCTCCGCGGCATCAAGCGCGAGGACGTCGAGCGCGGCCAGGTCATCATCAAGCCGGGCTCGGTCACCCCGCACACCGAGTTCGAGGCGCAGGCCTACATCCTCTCCAAGGACGAGGGTGGCCGCCACACGCCGTTCTTCAACAACTACCGTCCGCAGTTCTACTTCCGTACGACGGACGTGACCGGCGTCGTGACCCTCCCCGAGGGCACCGAGATGGTCATGCCGGGTGACAACACCGAGATGAAGGTGGAGCTCATCCAGCCCGTCGCCATGGAAGAGGGCCTGAAGTTCGCCATCCGTGAGGGTGGCCGGACCGTGGGCGCCGGCCAGGTCACCAAGATCACGAAGTGATCTTGGCCCGACAGGGCTGACCGGTAGGTCTCTGAAGGGGCCCGTACGACTTCGGTCGTACGGGCCCTTTCGCATGCCACTGCGTGGGCAGCCGGCACGTCGACCAGCCGGGCAATGCCGTCTGGGGCCGGCGGTCCCGGACACGACGCCGACGCTTCGCCGCCTGCGGCTGGATCGGCGTGGCCGGTACGACGTAGACCGTGCGGCTTCGGGGCGTGACGGCGTCCCGGGTGCTGGTTGCCGGCATGATCGCCGGGTTCCTCGTGCTGAGCCGACCCGTCCACCGGATCGTGGAGCCAGGGTCGGCTCCACGGCACCGGCCTGCAATGGATGACCGCGCTCAACCCGGCCGACCCGCGGGCCCGGAGGGGCGGCGGAACCGACCGGCGTCATCACCAGGGGTTACGTCGTTTGCGTGGTTGCGGACGGCCTCCGGCCCTGTCGGGGCGCTTTGCGTGGTCTGGATCAGCGCTCCAGTTCGTTCACCGCACGGTCGAATGCGGAGTCCCGGCTCTGTTCGAACTCCTCCCTTGTGAAGACCGGCTCCGTGATCTGGGGCGGGATGCCCGTGCCGTCGAAGGCGCGGCCCTCGTGGGTGAGGAACTCCTCGTTGGGGAGCCAGGCCGTCATGCCGTTCGGGAGCTTGCGGGACATGACGTCGGAGAAGACGCCCTGGGTGGGCTGCCCGATGCGGATCGTCCTGCCGGGGCGGTCCATGAGGGCCTGGGTGAAGGTCTCGCCCGCGCTGACCGTGGAGCCGCCGGTCAGGACGGCGACGGGGCCGGTGTAGCGGGGGGCGTGCGCGGGGAGCACCGGTACCGGTTCGGGGCGGGTGTGCCGGGTCGGATCGGCCGGGTCGTTGCGGGCGCGCTTGGCGTACGCGACGTAGGCCCGGTCCGTGAGGCGGCCGGCGAGGTGGATGCCGAGGGCGTCGGAGCCGCCGCCGTTGATGCGCAGGTCGATGATCAGGCCCGGCAGGCGCCGGAGACGCTCCGTGGTGAGGACGGTGTCCAGCGCCCTGTCGAGCTCGGCCAGGTCGGCGGCGTACGAGCCGTGGTCGGCGGTCGTGTACCCGCCGAAGCCGGAGATGCGCAGGTATCCGGGGCCGTTGCCGGGCAGGTCGGCGTAGGTGAGGCGCCCGGCGGCGAAGTCCCGCCGGTAGGGGGCCCGAGCGAGATCGCGCTCGACTGTGAACTTCTTGACCCTGGCGTCCAGCTGCTCCGTGGGTGTCTCGGTGCCGGGGCGGCCCTGGGCGAAGACACGGTCGCCGTCCTGTACGGCGACATGGGCGTCGTAGAGCGGGGCGACCATCCGGCTGAAGACGTCGAAGAGCTGAGAGCGGGTCGTGTCCCTGTGGATCAGAGGGCGGTACCGGTCGCGCACGGCGGGCCAGTCGACGCCCTTGGCGGCAAAGAACGGGTAGTTCTCCTCGAAGGACTGCCAGAAGACGTCGAAGGCGGTACGGGGGTCCTGGGGCGCCGGCCGGGTGCACTTGTCGGGCAGCGCCGCGATCCGGCGCAGTCGGCGGTGGCCCACGGAACCGTCCGCCGAGAGCCGGGCGTGATCGTGGTCCCGTCCGAGGCGCACGGTCAGCACGGTGCCGTCCGCCGTGTATGTGCCCGGGCCGGTCTGCCGTGCGGTGTCGCCCTTGAGGCAGCTCACCGCGGTGGTCTGGTACTCCTGGTAGACCCCGTGGCCGAGGGCGAGGACGGTGCCGTAGCCGTCCATGCGCCACAGGCCGTCCGTACCGGATCTGCCGGCGTCGGCCGCGGTGGCCGGTGCGGCCGACGCCGCCAGGGTCAGGATGACGGCGGTGGCCGTGACGATGCGCACGAGTTGTCCCTCCGGTGGCGGCAGGCTGTGCCACCACCGTGGCCGGGGCGGCTACCCCCGGACCATCCGGCAAGCCGGTGTATCGGGGTGGGGGGAGCCCCAGGGGAGTCAGACAGGTCGGCGTTCAGCTGGAGCCCGCGGTTCGACGAACTCTCGCTCTGCGCCGAGAAGTTGAGCACCGGGGTCCCGCCCGGGCAGGCGGCGTGCCGGCCGCGCTCGCGGTGCCGCTGGGCGTCACGTACTGCGTGGTGCTCGCGGCCTGTGCCGGGGTTCCGGACAGCGCGACGAGCGCGCCGGACATGAACATGAGCGGGACTCTGGGCGGGCTCCTGGCGGGGTCCGTCTGCGGCGCGTCAAGGCTGCGGGTTTGACCTGCGTCACCCTGGGGGTATTCTCTCCGGCTCGATTGGCCAGGCCCCTGCCCCGTATGGCAGACTGTCGGAGTTGCTCGGTCGAGTGTTGATGCTGCGCGCCTCCCGCCGGGAGGACCGGAAGCGAGTCCCACAGTACTCGTCGCCCTAACTGCCGTAAGGCAGCACTGGGGCGGACGTACGGGAATCTTCCGGGAAGTGCGGTGCGGCACTGGCCAGGCACCCGGGTGAACCTCTTTCCCAGGCAAGGGATGTTCGATCAAGGGACATCTGTGTCAGTGAAAGCGCGACACGCCCGACCGCGTGGGTCGGCGAGAAGCGTGTGGAGGACCGGGTTCCAGAGCGTGAAGAGACGAAGGACTACTGAGTAGCCATGGCGGGACAGAAGATCCGCATCCGGCTCAAGGCCTACGACCACGAGGTCATCGACTCCTCGGCGAAGAAGATCGTCGAGACGGTGACCCGCACTGGTGCGTCGGTCGCGGGCCCGGTGCCGCTGCCCACTGAGAAGAACGTGTACTGCGTCATCAAGTCGCCGCACAAGTACAAGGACTCGCGCGAGCACTTCGAGATGCGCACCCACAAGCGCCTGATCGACATCCTCGACCCGACGCCCAAGACCGTTGACTCTCTGATGCGACTCGACCTCCCGGCCGGTGTCGACATCGAGATCAAGCTCTGAGGGTCGGTGATCTGAGAATGGCTAAGCAGATCAAGGGCATCCTGGGCGAGAAGCTCGGCATGACGCAGGTGTGGGACGAGAACAACCGTGTTGTTCCGGTCACCGTCGTCAAGGCCGGCCCGAACGTCGTCACCCAGGTGCGTACGAACGACAGCGACGGCTACGAGTCGGTCCAGATCGCCTTCGGCGAGATCGACCCGCGCAAGGTGAACAAGCCCCTCAAGGGCCACTTCGCCAAGGCCGACGTCACCCCCCGCCGCCACCTCGTCGAGATCCGTACCGCTGACGCCAGCGAGTACACCCTCGGCCAGGAGATCACCGCCGAGGTGTTCGAGGCCGGCGTCAAGGTCGACGTCACCGGCAAGAGCAAGGGCAAGGGCTTCGCCGGTGTCATGAAGCGCCACAACTTCGGTGGCCTCGGCGCCGGTCACGGCACCCAGCGCAAGCACCGCTCTCCCGGTTCCATCGGTGGCTGCGCCACCCCGGGCCGTGTGTTCAAGGGCCTCCGCATGGCGGGTCGCATGGGCAACGAGCGGGTCACCACCCAGAACCTGACCGTCCACGCCGTTGACGCGGAGAAGGGTCTGCTGCTCATCAAGGGCGCGGTTCCCGGTCCGAACGGCGGCCTCGTCCTGGTCCGCACCGCGGCCAAGGGGGCCTGAGGTAACCGATGAGCACTGTTGACATCCTTTCGCCGGCGGGCGACAAGGCCGGTTCCGTCGAGCTCCCCGCGGAGATCTTCGACGTCGAGAAGGTCAGCATCCCGCTGATCCACCAGGTCGTCGTCGCGCAGCTGGCCGCTGCCCGTCAGGGCACGCACAAGACCAAGACCCGTGGCGAGGTCCGTGGTGGCGGCAAGAAGCCGTACCGCCAGAAGGGCACCGGCCGCGCCCGTCAGGGCTCGACCCGCGCGCCGCAGTTCGCCGGTGGTGGCGTCGTGCACGGTCCCGTGCCGCGTGACTACTCGCAGCGGACCCCGAAGAAGATGAAGGCCGCGGCCCTGCGCCACGCCCTCACCGACCGGGCCCGTCACAACCGCATCCACGTCGTCTCCGGCGTCGTCGAGGGTGAGAACCCGTCGACGAAGGCCGCCCGGACGCTGTTCGGCAAGATCTCGGAGCGCAAGAACCTGCTCCTGGTCGTCGAGCGCGCCGACGAGGCCGCGTGGCTGTCCGCCCGCAACCTGCCCCAGGTCCACATCCTGGAGCCGGGCCAGCTGAACACGTACGACGTTCTCGTCTCGGACGACGTGGTCTTCACCCAGGCCGCTTTCGAGTCCTTCGTGTCTGGCCCCAAGGCCGCCGACACCGAAGGGAGCGAGGCCTGATGGCTACGCGTCACCCGAGCATTGCCTCCAAGGCTGCGAAGGCCGCCAAGGCCGCGCGCGTCGCCAAGGCGCGTCGCCACGCCGCCGAGGGCAAGAACACCGTCGAGACCCCGCTGAGCAAGTCGTACACGGACCCCCGTGACGTGCTGCTCAAGCCGGTCGTCTCCGAGAAGAGCTACGCGCTTCTCGACGAGAACAAGTACACGTTCATCGTCGACCCGAGTGCCAACAAGACCCAGATCAAGCAGGCCGTCCAGGCGGTCTTCTCGGTCAAGGTCACCGGGGTCAACACGATCAACCGCATCGGCAAGCGCAAGCGGACCCGCACCGGCTTCGGCCAGCGTGCGGCCACCAAGCGCGCGATCGTGACCCTCGCCGAGGGCGACCGTATCGACATCTTCGGCGGTCCGACCGCGTAAGCGGGTCGGATCGTCCGATATCGGACGAGGACTGAGAAATGGGAATCCGCAAGTACAAGCCGACTACGCCGGGCCGTCGTGGCTCCAGCGTCGCCGACTTCGTCGAGGTCACGCGGTCCACGCCGGAGAAGTCGCTGGTCCGCCCCCTGCACAGCAAGGGCGGCCGTAACAACGCCGGTCGTGTGACCGTTCGCCACCAGGGTGGCGGACACAAGCGCGCCTACCGAGTGATCGACTTCCGTCGTCACGACAAGGACGGCGTGCCGGCGAAGGTCGCGCACATCGAGTACGACCCCAACCGCACCGCGCGCATCGCGCTGCTCCACTACGCGGACGGCGAGAAGCGCTACATCCTGGCGCCGAAGGGCCTGACGCAGGGCGACCGGATCGAGAACGGTCCCGGCGCCGACATCAAGCCCGGCAACAACCTGGCGCTGCGCAACATCCCGGTCGGTACGACGATCCACTCCGTGGAGCTTCGTCCGGGCGGTGGCGCGAAGTTCGCCCGCTCCGCCGGTGCCTCCGTGCAGCTGCTCGCGAAGGAGGGCTCGATGGCCCACCTCCGCATGCCGTCCGGTGAGATCCGCCTGGTCGACCAGCGCTGCCGCGCCACGGTCGGCGAGGTCGGCAACGCCGAGCAGAGCAACATCAACTGGGGCAAGGCCGGCCGCAAGCGCTGGCTGGGCGTCCGCCCGACCGTTCGCGGTGTGGCGATGAACCCGGTTGACCACCCGCACGGTGGTGGTGAGGGCAAGACCTCCGGTGGTCGCCACCCGGTCAGCCCCTGGGGTCAGAAGGAAGGTCGTACTCGTTCGCCCAAGAAGGCGTCGAACAAGTACATCGTCCGCCGCCGCAAGACGAACAAGAAGCGCTAGGAGCGGGTTTAGATGCCGCGCAGTCTCAAGAAGGGGCCCTTTGTCGACGAGCACCTCGCCAAGAAGGTGGATGCTCAGAACGAAGCCGGCACCAAGAACGTCATCAAGACCTGGTCCCGTCGCTCGATGATCGTCCCGGCCATGCTCGGCCACACGATCGCGGTGCACAACGGCAAGACCCACATCCCGGTGTTCGTCACCGAGTCGATGGTCGGCCACAAGCTCGGCGAGTTCTCGCCGACGCGCACCTTCCGGGGCCACGTCAAGGACGACCGGAAGTCGAAGCGCCGCTAAAGCGGATCGCATTCAGACACGTAAGTAACTGAGAGGGACAACCATGGAAGCCAGGGCCCAGGCGCGGTACATCCGCGTTACGCCCATGAAGGCCCGCCGCGTGGTGGACCTTATCCGTGGCATGGATGCCACGGAGGCTCAGGCTGTTCTGCGATTCGCTCCGCAGGCAGCCTCCGTGCCCGTCGGCAAGGTGCTCGACAGCGCCATCGCCAACGCCGCGCACAACTACGACCACACCGACGCCGACAGCCTCTTCATCTCCGAGGCGTACGTCGACGAGGGCCCGACCCTGAAGCGGTTCCGTCCGCGCGCCCAGGGTCGTGCCTACCGGATCCGCAAGCGGACCAGCCACATCACCGTGGTCGTCAGCAGCAAGGAAGGAACCCGGTAATGGGCCAGAAGGTTAACCCGCATGGGTTCCGGCTCGGTGTCACCACGGACTTCAAGTCCCGGTGGTACGCCGACAAGCTGTACAAGGACTACGTCAAGGAAGACGTCGCCATCCGTCGGATGATGACGTCCGGCATGGAGCGCGCCGGCATCTCGAAGGTTGAGATCGAGCGCACCCGTGACCGTGTGCGTGTGGACATCCACACCGCTCGTCCGGGCATCGTCATCGGCCGCCGTGGCGCCGAGGCCGACCGCATCCGCGGTGACCTCGAGAAGCTCACGGGCAAGCAGGTCCAGCTGAACATCCTCGAGGTCAAGAACCCCGAGACGGACGCTCAGCTGGTTGCGCAGGCCGTCGCCGAGCAGCTCTCCTCCCGCGTCTCCTTCCGCCGCGCCATGCGTAAGAGCATGCAGTCGGCGATGAAGGCCGGCGCCAAGGGCATCAAGATCCAGTGCGGCGGCCGCCTCGGCGGCGCCGAGATGTCCCGCTCGGAGTTCTACCGCGAGGGCCGTGTGCCCCTGCACACGCTCCGCGCGAACGTGGACTACGGCTTCTTCGAGGCCAAGACGACCTTCGGCCGCATCGGTGTGAAGGTCTGGATCTACAAGGGCGACGTCAAGAACATCGCCGAGGTCCGCGCCGAGAACGCTGCGGCCCGTGCGGGTAACCGCCCGGCCCGTGGTGGCGCCGACCGCCCGGCCCGTGGTGGCCGTGGTGGCGAGCGTGGCGGGCGCGGTCGCAAGCCGCAGCAGGCTGCCGGCGCCGAGGCCCCCAAGGCCGAGGCCCCCGCCGCCGCTCCGGCTGAGAGCACCGGAACGGAGGCCTGACCGACATGCTGATCCCCCGTAGGGTCAAGCACCGCAAGCAGCACCACCCGAAGCGCTCCGGCGCTGCCAAGGGCGGCACGCAGGTTGCGTTCGGCGAGTACGGCATCCAGGCGCTCACCCCGGCGTACGTGACGAACCGTCAGATCGAGGCCGCTCGTATCGCCATGACGCGTCACATCAAGCGTGGTGGCAAGGTCTGGATCAACATCTACCCGGACCGTCCCCTCACCAAGAAGCCTGCCGAGACCCGCATGGGTTCCGGTAAGGGTTCTCCGGAGTGGTGGATCGCCAACGTCAAGCCCGGACGCGTGATGTTCGAGCTGTCGTACCCCAACGAGAAGATTGCGCGTGAGGCCCTCACTCGTGCCGCTCACAAGCTGCCGATGAAGTGCCGGATCGTCAAGCGCGAGGCAGGTGAAGCGTGATGTCGGCCGGTACCAAGGCGTCCGAGCTGCGCGAGCTGGGCAACGAGGAGCTTCTGGCGAAGCTCCGCGAGTCCAAGGAAGAGCTGTTCAACCTCCGCTTCCAGGCGGCGACGGGTCAGCTCGAGAACCACGGCCGTCTGAAGGCGGTCCGCAAGGACATCGCGCGGATCTACACCCTGATGCGCGAGCGTGAGCTGGGCATCGAAACGGTGGAGAACGCCTGATGAGCGAGAGCAATGTGACTGAAGAGCAGACGACCGAGGCACGTGGCGCCCGCAAGACCCGTGAGGGTCTCGTCGTCAGCGACAAGATGGACAAGACCGTCGTCGTCGCTGTCGAGGACCGCGTGAAGCACGCGCTGTACGGCAAGGTCATCCGTCGTACGAACAAGCTCAAGGCGCACGACGAGCAGAACGCCGCGGGTGTCGGCGACCGTGTCCTCCTCGCGGAGACCCGGCCGCTGTCCGCGACGAAGCGCTGGCGCGTCGTCGAGATCCTCGAGAAGGCGAAGTAATAAGCGGGGGCCTCGCCCCCGCTGACCCCCGCTGGGGGCTCCGCCCCCAGGCCCTCGGGCCTGGCCGCGGTGAGGCCCCCGGCGCGGGTTTCCGCCCGAAGAGGCGCAAGTAATTCCTGCTGGGGTATCCCGGCAGGACGGTTCCGCCAGGCTCGCAGGCCGCCCCGAAGGGGTCCTGCGGGAACCGGCAGACAAACAGGAGATAGACGTGATCCAGCAGGAGTCGCGACTGCGTGTCGCCGACAACACTGGTGCGAAGGAGATCCTTTGCATCCGTGTGCTCGGTGGCTCCGGTCGCCGCTACGCGGGCATCGGTGACGTCATCGTCGCCACCGTCAAGGACGCGATCCCCGGTGGCAACGTGAAGAAGGGTGACGTCGTCAAGGCGGTCATCGTTCGCACCGTCAAGGAGCGCCGCCGTCCGGACGGCTCGTACATCCGCTTCGACGAGAACGCCGCCGTCATTCTGAAGAACGACGGTGACCCTCGCGGCACCCGCATCTTTGGCCCGGTCGGGCGTGAGCTGCGCGAGAAGAAGTTCATGAAGATCATCTCGCTGGCTCCGGAGGTGCTGTAAGCATGAAGATCAAGAAGGGCGACCTGGTCCAGGTCATCACCGGCAAGGACAAGGGCAAGCAGGGCAAGGTCATTGCCGCTTACCCGCGCGAGGAGCGCGTCCTGGTCGAGGGTGTCAACCGGGTCAAGAAGCACACCAAGGCCGGTCCGACCGCTCGCGGTTCGCAGGCCGGCGGCATCGTCACGACCGAGGCGCCGATCCACGTCTCCAACGTCCAGCTGGTCGTTGAGAAGGACGGCCAGAAGGTCGTCACGCGTGTCGGTTACCGCTTCGACGACGAGGGCAACAAGATCCGCGTTGCCAAGCGGACGGGTGAGGACATCTGATGGCTACCACCACCACTCCGCGTCTGAAGCAGAAGTACCGCGAGGAGATCGCGGGCAAGCTGCGTGACGAGTTCAAGTACGAGAACGTCATGCAGATCCCCGGCCTCGTCAAGATCGTGGTCAACATGGGTGTGGGCGACGCCGCCCGCGACTCCAAGCTGATCGAGGGCGCCATCCGCGACCTCACCACGATCACCGGTCAGAAGCCGGCCGTCACCAAGGCCCGCAAGTCCATCGCGCAGTTCAAGCTGCGTGAGGGCCAGCCGATCGGTGCCCACGTCACGCTCCGTGGCGACCGCATGTGGGAGTTCCTGGACCGCACCCTGTCGCTCGCGCTGCCGCGCATCCGCGACTTCCGCGGCCTGTCCCCCAAGCAGTTCGACGGCCGTGGCAACTACACCTTCGGTCTCACGGAGCAGGTCATGTTCCACGAGATCGACCAGGACAAGATCGACCGCGTCCGGGGTATGGACATCACCGTGGTGACCACGGCGACCAACGACGCTGAGGGCCGTGCGCTCCTTCGTCACCTCGGCTTCCCCTTCAAGGAGGCGTGAGCGAGATGGCGAAGAAGGCTCTGATCGCGAAGGCTGCTCGCAAGCCCAAGTTCGGCGTGCGTGGCTACACGCGCTGCCAGCGCTGCGGCCGTCCCCACTCCGTGTACCGCAAGTTCGGCCTGTGCCGCGTGTGCCTTCGTGAGATGGCTCACCGTGGCGAGCTGCCGGGCGTGACCAAGAGCTCCTGGTAATCCCGCATTTAGGGATTCCCGAAGCTCTCGGTAAGCAATGGGCGTGTCAGGCGCCCTCCCTTCCATGGCTTAGGCTTGGAGGGTTGGGCGTCTGACGACTGCCCGTACGACTTACTACGCCGTAGGTCCACCGCACCGCACCCGCCTCGTCTCGGATCGAGGAGAGGGATGGGCACCTGGAAACCCCGGCGAGAGAGGCCGAAGGCCAATTCATGACCATGACTGATCCGATCGCAGACATGCTTACGCGTCTGCGGAACGCGAACTCGGCATACCACGACTCCGTGTCGATGCCGGCATCGAAGATCAAGTCGCACATCGCGGAGATCCTCCAGCAGGAGGGCTTCATCACGGGCTGGAAGGTCGAGGACGCCGAGGTCGGCAAGAACCTCGTTCTCGAGCTGAAGTTCGGCCCGAACCGTGAGCGCTCCATCGCGGGCATCAAGCGGATCTCCAAGCCCGGTCTCCGGGTGTACGCGAAGTCCACCAACCTGCCGAAGGTGCTCGGCGGCCTCGGCGTGGCGATCATCTCCACGTCGCACGGGCTCCTCACCGACAAGCAGGCCGGCAAGAAGGGCGTGGGTGGGGAAGTCCTCGCCTACGTCTGGTAGCGGAAGGGAACGGAGGAAACAGCTATGTCGCGCATCGGCAAGCTCCCCATCGCGGTTCCCGCCGGCGTGGACGTCACCATCGACGGGCGTACGGTCTCGGTCAAGGGCCCCAAGGGCACGCTGACCCACACCGTCGCCGCGCCGATCGAGGTCGCCAAGGGTGAGGACGGCGTCCTGAACGTCACCCGCCCCAACGACGAGCGTCAGAACAAGGCCCTGCACGGCCTGTCCCGCACGCTGGTGGCGAACATGATCACCGGCGTGACCCAGGGTTACGTGAAGAAGCTCGAGATCAGCGGTGTCGGTTACCGAGTGACCGCCAAGGGTTCGAACCTCGAGTTCGCTCTCGGCTACAGCCACCCGATCACCGTCGAGGCCCCCGAGGGCATCACCTTCAAGGTGGAGGCCCCCACCCGGTTCTCGGTCGAGGGCATCGACAAGCAGAAGGTCGGCGAGGTTGCGGCCAACATCCGCAAGCTGCGCAAGCCCGACCCGTACAAGGCCAAGGGCGTCAAGTACGAGGGCGAAGTCATCCGCCGCAAGGTCGGAAAGGCGGGTAAGTAAGCCATGGCATACGGACAGAAGATCCTCAAGGGCGACGCCTACAAGCGCGCCGCGATCAAGCGCCGTCACATCCGGATCCGCAAGCGGATCAACGGTACGGCGGAGCGTCCGCGTCTGGTCGTTACCCGCTCGAACCGCCACATCGTGGCCCAGGTGATCGACGACCTCAAGGGTCACACCCTTGCGTCGGCGTCCACCCTGGACACCTCGATCCGCGGTGGCGAGGGCGACAAGTCCGCGCAGGCCAAGCAGGTCGGCGCCCTGGTCGCCGAGCGCGCCAAGGCCGCCGGTGTCGAGGCCGTCGTGTTCGACCGTGGTGGCAACCAGTACGCCGGGCGCATCGCCGCCCTGGCGGACGCCGCCCGCGAAGCCGGGCTCAAGTTCTGAGCCGCTTGTAGCTAGCGGAAAGAGAGAGGTAATCCAATGGCTGGACCCCAGCGCCGTGGAAGCGGTGCCGGTGGCGGCGAGCGGCGGGACCGGAAGGGCCGTGACGGCGGCGCTGCTGCCGCCGAGAAGACCGCGTACGTTGAGCGCGTCGTCGCGATCAACCGCGTCGCCAAGGTTGTGAAGGGTGGTCGTCGCTTCAGCTTCACCGCGCTGGTCGTGGTGGGCGACGGTGACGGCACCGTGGGTGTCGGTTACGGCAAGGCCAAGGAGGTGCCGGCCGCCATCGCCAAGGGTGTTGAGGAGGCCAAGAAGCACTTCTTCAAGGTCCCCCGTATCCAGGGCACCATCCCGCACCCGATCCAGGGTGAGAAGGCTGCCGGCGTCGTGCTGCTCAAGCCCGCGTCCCCCGGTACCGGTGTGATCGCCGGTGGCCCGGTGCGTGCGGTGCTCGAGTGCGCCGGTATTCACGACGTGCTGTCGAAGTCGCTCGGCTCCGACAACGCGATCAACATCGTGCACGCGACCGTGGAGGCCCTGAAGGGCCTGCAGCGTCCCGAGGAGATCGCGGCCCGCCGTGGTCTGCCGCTCGAGGACGTCGCCCCCGCGGCTCTGCTGCGTGCGCGTGCCGGGGCGGGTGCGTAATCATGGCGCAGCTCAAGATTACGCAGGTCAAGTCCTACATCGGCAGCAAGCAGAACCACCGTGACACCCTGCGCTCCCTTGGTCTCAAGGGCATCAACACGCAGGTCGTCAAGGAGGACCGCCCCGAGTTCCGCGGCATGGTGCACACCGTCCGCCACCTCGTGACGGTCGAGGAGGTCGACTGATCATGGCGGAGAACAACCCGCTCAAGATCCACAACCTCCGTCCCGCCCCGGGCGCCAAGACCGCCAAGACCCGTGTCGGTCGTGGTGAGGCGTCGAAGGGTAAGACGGCCGGTCGTGGTACCAAGGGCACGAAGGCCCGCTACCAGGTTCCGGAGCGCTTCGAGGGTGGGCAGATGCCCCTCCACATGCGTCTCCCGAAGCTGAAGGGCTTCAAGAACCCGTTCAAGACCGAGTTCCAGGTCGTGAACCTCGACAAGCTGGCCGCGCTCTACCCCGAGGGTGGCGAGGTCACCGTCGAGGGTCTGGTGGCCAAGGGTGCCGTTCGCAAGAACAGCCTCGTCAAGGTCCTCGGCCAGGGCGAGATCTCCGTGGCGCTGCAGGTGACGGTCGACGCCGTCTCCGGCTCCGCCAAGGAGAAGATCACCGCCGCCGGCGGCACCGTCACCGAGCTCGTCTGAATTTCTCGGACGTCTCGATGACGTAAGCAGTCCCGACCGGGGATACCTCACAATGGGGTATCCCCGGTCGGTCGTTCCAAGGGGAGCCGTGCCGCCGGTAAGGTAGCCTGCACTGTTCTTTTTTGTATCCGTCGAACCTCAAGACCGTCACCCTTGACGCAGTTGCGCGGGGGTCGCAGGAGGCACCGTGCTCACCGCGTTCGCCCGGGCGTTCAGGACGCCCGACCTGCGCAAGAAACTGCTCTTCACGCTGGGCATCATCGTGGTGTACCGGGTCGGTACGCACATCCCGATCCCGGGCGTCGACTACAAGAACGTCCAGCAGTGTGTCGATGTGGCCAACTCGAACCGTGGCCTGTTCAGTCTGATCAACATGTTCAGCGGTGGCGCGCTGCTGCAGATCACGATCTTCGCGCTGGGCATCATGCCGTACATCACGGCGAGCATCATTCTGCAGCTGCTGACCGTGGTGATCCCGCGCCTCGAAGCCCTCAAGAAGGAGGGCCAGGCCGGCACCGCGAAGATCACGCAGTACACCCGGTACCTGACGGTGGGCCTGGCCATCCTCCAGGGCACCGGTCTGGTCGCGACCGCCCGCAGCGGCGCCCTGTTCACCGGCTGCCCGGTGGCCAGCCAGATCGTCCCTGACCAGTCGATCTTCACCACCATCACCATGGTCGTCACCATGACCGCCGGTACCGGCGTCGTCATGTGGCTCGGTGAGCTCATCACCGACCGCGGCATCGGCAACGGCATGTCGATCCTGATGTTCATCTCGATCGCCGCGACCTTCCCGAGCGCGCTGTGGGCCATCAAGCTGCAGGGCAAGCTCGCCGACGGCTGGATCGAGTTCGGCACCGTGATCCTTGTCGGCCTGGTCATGGTCGGGCTCGTCGTCTTCGTCGAGCAGGCCCAGCGGCGGATCCCCGTGCAGTACGCGAAGCGGATGATCGGACGCAGGTCGTACGGCGGTACGTCCACGTACATCCCGCTGAAGGTCAACCAGGCGGGCGTCATCCCCGTGATCTTCGCCTCGTCGCTGCTCTACATCCCGAGCCTGATCGCCCAGTTCTCAAGCGGCAATTCCGCCTGGAAGACGTGGATCCAGAACAATCTGACCAAGCAGGGTGAGAGTCCCTACTACGTCACCACCTACTTCTTGCTGATCGTCTTCTTCGCGTTCTTCTACGTGGCGATCTCCTTCAACCCCGAGGAAGTCGCCGACAACATGAAGAAGTATGGTGGCTTCATCCCGGGCATCCGGGCTGGCCGACCGACCGCTGAGTACCTCAGCTACGTACTCAACCGGATCACCTGGCCGGGTTCGCTGTATCTGGGTCTGATCGCTCTCGTACCGACGATGGCGTTGGTTGGCTTCGGGGCAAGCCAGAACTTCCCGTTCGGTGGTACCAGCATCCTGATCATCGTGGGTGTTGGCCTCGAAACGGTGAAGCAGATTGAGAGCCAGCTTCAGCAGCGCAATTACGAAGGGTTCCTCCGCTGATGCGAATCGTCCTCGTCGGGCCGCCGGGTGCAGGGAAGGGCACGCAGGCCACTCGCCTTGCCGACAAGCTGCGCGTCCCGCACATCTCCACGGGCGACCTGTTCCGCGCCAACATCAGCCAGCAGACGGAGCTCGGGAAACTCGCGAAGTCCTACATGGACGCCGGTAACCTCGTCCCCGACGAGGTCACCATCGCGATGGCCAAGGACCGCATGGAGCAGGCCGATGCGGAGAACGGCTTCCTGCTCGACGGTTTCCCGCGCAACGTCTCGCAGGCCGAGGCGCTGGACGAGCTGCTCAAGACCGAGGGCATCAAGCTGGACGCGGTTCTCGACCTCGAGGTCCCCGAGGAAGAGGTCGTCAAGCGGATCGCCGGCCGGCGCATCTGCCGCAACGACTCGTCGCACGTCTTCCACGTGACGTACAGCCCCGCCAAGAAGGAAGGCGTCTGCGACGTCTGCGGCGGCGAGCTGTACCAGCGTGACGACGACTCCGAGGACACCGTGCGCACGCGGCTCGAGGTCTACCACACGCAGACCGAGCCGATCATCGACTACTACAAGTCGCAGGGCCTGGTCGTCACGATCTCGTCCCTCGGCCCGGTGGGCGAGGTCACGCAGCGGGCGCTGGAGGCCCTCAAGCGCGAGGACGACGGCAAGTAGCCGTCAGCCCAGTTACGGCCGTGGCACCCGACAGGGCGTCACGGCCGTACTGTTGTGTTGGTAACCGGTTGACGCAGTGAGTAGTAGACGGAGAGCGCAGGCCCCCATGGTGCAGATCAAGACCCCCGAGCAGATCGCCAAGATGCGTGAGGCGGGGCTGGTCGTCGCCGCCATCCACGCGGCCACTCGTGAGGCCGCGGTGCCCGGGGCCACCACCAAGGACCTGGACCAGGTCGCACGCAAGGTGCTCGCCGAGCACAACGCCAAGCCGAACTTCCTCGGCTACGGCGGCTTCCCGGCGACCATCTGCACCTCCGTGAACGAGGTCGTCGTCCACGGCATCCCGTCCGACGACGTCGTCCTGAAGGACGGCGACATCATCTCCATCGACTGCGGCGCGATCATCGACGGCTGGCACGGCGACGCGGCGTACACCGCCTTCGTCGGCTCCGGCCACGCCCCCGAACTGATCGAGCTCTCCCGGGTCACGGAAGAGTCGATGTGGGCCGGCATCGCGGCGATGAAGCAGGGCAACCGGCTGGTGGACGTGTCGAGGGCCATCGAGACGTACATCCGCCGCCAGCCGAAGCCGGGCGGCGGCAAGTACGGGATCATCGAGGACTACGGCGGCCACGGCATCGGCACCGAGATGCACATGGATCCGCACCTGCTGAACTACGTCGAGAAGCGCCGGGGCAAGGGCCCGAAGCTGGTGCCCGGCTTCTGCCTCGCCATCGAGCCGATGGTGTCCCTCGGGACGCCGAAGACGGAGGTCCTCTCCGACGACTGGACCGTCATCACGCTCGACGGTACGTGGTCGTCGCACTGGGAGCACTCGGTTGCCCTGACCGAGGCCGGTCCTCTGGTGCTCACGGCTCCCGACGGGGGCAAGGCGAAGCTGGCTGAGTACGGGGTCACCGCCGCGCCGGATCCGCTGGCCTAGCTTGTACACGGTCCGCGCTTAATGATCTCCTCGCTGGGGCATCCTTCCTCGATTCGTCTTTCCGAGTGCGCTGACGTAGACTGACTCGTCGGCTCTCGTGCACCCGCATGTCCGCATGCACCCGTAAGGGAAAAGCACGGAGTCGATCAAGGTAGTCGATTCGAAGGGCGAAGCGTGGCCAAGAAGCAAGGTGCCATCGAGATCGAGGGCACTGTCGTCGAGTCTCTGCCGAACGCCATGTTCAAGGTCGAGCTCCAGAACGGCCACCAGGTCCTGGCACACATCAGCGGCAAGATGCGTATGCACTACATCCGCATCCTCCCTGACGACCGGGTCGTGGTGGAGCTTTCTCCGTACGACCTGACGCGTGGCCGGATCGTCTACCGCTACAAGTAGATCTTGCCCGCACTCCGCTTCGGCGGGGTGGTGGCACTGACCCGGAGAACCTCAATCCCATGAAGGTCAAGCCGAGCGTCAAGAAGATCTGCGACAAGTGCAGGGTGATCCGCCGTCACGGTCGGGTCATGGTCATCTGCGAGAACCCGCGCCACAAGCAGCGCCAGGGCTGACGCACGATCGACCGATCCCTCTGCATCGATATCGCAGAGATTCGCGCGACGCGAGCTGAATATGTTCATACGCAGGACCCAAGCCGACACGGCTTGATACCCCCGGTTCGGAGGCCGGGGACCCGGTTCGTACCTGGTACGGCGGCCGGGAAGCGGTTCTGTGGCAGACCTCCGAAGATCACCAGGAGCCATTAAGTGGCACGCGTTTCCGGTGTTGACATCCCGCGCGAAAAGCGCGTGGAGGTCGCCCTCACCTACGTGTTCGGCATCGGCCGGACCCTTTCGCAGCAGACGCTTGCGGAGACGGGCATCGACCCGAACACCCGTGTTCGTGACCTGAGCGAAGAGCAGCTCGTCGCGATCCGCGAGTACGTGGACAACAACATCAAGACCGAGGGTGACCTCCGTCGCGAGATCCAGGCCGACATCCGCCGCAAGGTCGAGATCGGCTGCTACCAGGGTCTCCGTCACCGTCGCGGTCTGCCCGTCCGCGGTCAGCGCACCAGCACCAACGCCCGTACCCGCAAGGGTCCGCGTCGCGCCATCGCCGGCAAGAAGAAGCCGGGCAAGAAGTAGTCCTCAGCGGACAACGCTTCATCAGCGGTCTTCGCTGTAGGACCGACCACCTCCCCGTAGGAGTTAGTAGATGCCCCCCAAGGGTCGTCAGGGCGCTGCCAAGAAGGTGCGCCGCAAGGAAAAGAAGAACGTCGCTCACGGCCACGCGCACATCAAGAGCACGTTCAACAACACGATCGTCTCGATCACGGACCCCTCGGGCAACGTGATCTCCTGGGCCTCCGCCGGCCACGTCGGCTTCAAGGGCTCGCGCAAGTCCACCCCCTTCGCCGCGCAGATGGCCGCCGAGTCGGCCGCCCGCCGCGCGCAGGAGCACGGCATGCGCAAGGTCGACGTCTTCGTGAAGGGTCCGGGTTCCGGTCGTGAGACCGCCATCCGTTCGCTTCAGGCGACCGGTCTCGAGGTCGGCTCCATCCAGGACGTCACCCCGACCCCGCACAACGGCTGCCGTCCGCCGAAGCGTCGTCGCGTCTGACGCACGGCTGCTTGGTCTGAGGTTTTCGGGCGGTATGGCTCTTCGGGGCCATATCGCCCGTACCCTTGTCCCATATCAGGGCGTCAAATAGCGGGCGCCCCTGACAGAAGGAACGCAACATGCTGATCGCTCAGCGTCCCTCGTTGACCGAAGAGGTCGTCGACGAGTTCCGCTCCCGGTTCGTGATCGAGCCGCTGGAGCCGGGCTTCGGCTACACCCTCGGCAACTCCCTCCGCCGCACCCTCCTGTCGTCGATCCCCGGTGCCGCTGTCACCAGCATCCGCATCGACGGCGTCCTGCACGAGTTCACCACCGTGCCGGGCGTCAAGGAGGACGTCACCGACCTGATCCTCAACATCAAGCAGCTGGTCGTCTCCTCGGAGCACGACGAGCCGGTCGTGATGTACCTGCGCAAGCAGGGCCCGGGTCTGGTCACCGCCGCCGACATCGCGCCCCCGGCCGGTGTCGAGGTGCACAACCCCGACCTGGTCCTCGCCACGCTCAACGGCAAGGGCAAGCTGGAGATGGAGCTCACGGTCGAGCGCGGCCGCGGTTACGTCTCCGCCGTGCAGAACAAGCAGGTGGGCCAGGAGATCGGCCGTATCCCGGTCGACTCCATCTACAGCCCCGTGCTGAAGGTCACGTACAAGGTCGAGGCCACGCGTGTCGAGCAGCGCACCGACTTCGACAAGCTGATCGTCGACGTCGAGACCAAGCAGGCGATGCGTCCCCGTGACGCCATGGCCTCCGCCGGTAAGACCCTGGTCGAGCTGTTCGGTCTCGCTCGCGAGCTGAACATCGACGCCGAGGGCATCGACATGGGCCCGTCCCCGACGGACGCCGCCCTTGCCGCCGATCTGGCGCTGCCGATCGAGGAGCTGGAGCTCACCGTTCGGTCGTACAACTGCCTCAAGCGTGAGGGCATCCACTCCGTGGGTGAGCTCGTCGCCCGCTCCGAGGCCGACCTCCTGGACATCCGCAACTTCGGTGCGAAGTCCATCGACGAGGTCAAGGCGAAGCTGGCCGGCATGGGCCTGGCCCTGAAGGACAGCCCGCCCGGATTCGACCCCACGGCCGCCGCCGACGCCTTCGGCGCCGACGACGACGCGGACGCGGGTTTCGTGGAGACCGAGCAGTACTGATCAGTACTTGATCGGTCGATGCCGGTGAGCATCCGCTCATCGGGTTCCTGACCCCGGTACCTGATACGGCCGGGGCAGACACACAGGAGAAGAACAATGCCGAAGCCCACCAAGGGTGCCCGTCTGGGCGGCAGCGCCGCGCACGAGAAGCTGCTCCTCGCGAACCTCGCGAAGTCGCTGTTCGAGCACGGCCGTATCACCACCACCGAGGCGAAGGCCCGCCGTCTGCGGCCGTACGCCGAGCGTCTGGTGACCAAGGCGAAGAAGGGCGACCTTCACAACCGCCGCCAGGTGCTGCAGGTCATCACGGACAAGAGCGTCGTCCACACGCTCTTCACCGAGATCGGTCCGCGCTACGAGAACCGTCCGGGTGGCTACACCCGCATCACCAAGATCGGTAACCGTCGTGGCGACAACGCGCCCATGGCTGTCATCGAGCTGGTCGAGGCGCTGACGGTTGCGCAGCAGGCGACCGGCGAGGCCGAGGCTGCCACCAAGCGTGCGGCGAAGGACGCCGAGGCCGCCGCTCCGGCTGCCGAGGAGACCAAGGTCGACGCGGCCAAGGCCGACGAGGTCGAGGACGCTGCCGCCGAGGAGTCCAAGGACGCGTAAGCGTCTGCCGGGGCTGTTCGTTGGCGGGTGCGGCGTTCGTCTTGGCTTGTCGCGCCCGCGCGGCGGTAGCCGCAAATCGGCACAGCCCCGCGCCCCTTACGGGGCGCGTCAGTGGGCCCGTTCCTTTCGAGGAGCGGGCCCGCTTTGGTGTTCTTGAGAGGATCTCTGGGTGAGTGACGAAGTAGAGCCCGGTTATGTACGTGTCCGTCTCGACCTGTCCTACGACGGTTCCGAGTTCTCCGGGTGGGCCAAGCAGGCCGGGGGGCGGCGGACCGTGCAGGGGGAGATCGAGGATGCGTTGCGTACCGTCACGCGGTCTCGGGAGGCCTATGAGCTGACCGTGGCCGGGCGGACCGATGCCGGGGTGCATGCGCGGGGGCAGGTGGCGCATGTGGATCTGCCGCGGGAGGTCTGGGGTGCGCACCACGACAAGCTGCTCAAGCGGCTTGCCGGGCGGCTGCCCAGGGATGTGCGGGTGTGGGCCCTCAGGGAGGCGCCCAGCGGCTTCAACGCCCGTTTCTCGGCGGTCTGGCGGCGGTACGCGTACCGGGTCACCGACAACCCGGGCGGGGTCGACCCGCTGCTGCGCAGCCATGTGCTCTGGCACGACTGGCCGCTCGACGTCGACGCCATGAACGAGGCCGCCGAACGGCTGCTGGGGGAGCACGACTTCGCCGCCTACTGCAAGAAGCGGGAGGGCGCGACCACCATTCGCACGCTGCAGCAGCTGAGCCTGGTGCGCGGGGACGACGGGATCATCACCGCGACCGTGCGGGCCGACGCCTTCTGCCACAACATGGTGCGCTCGCTGATCGGGGCGCTGCTGTTCGTGGGGGACGGGCACCGGGGGCCGGACTGGCCGGGCAAGGTGCTCGCGGCCGGCGTACGGGACTCGGCCGTGCATGTCGTACGGCCGCACGGGCTGACCCTGGAGGAGGTCGGCTACCCGGCCGACGAGCTGCTCGCCGCGCGCAACAAGGAGGCGCGCAACAAGCGGACGCTGCCCGGGGCCGGGTGCTGTTACTGACCTTGTTGGGGTGATGTCGTGAGGGTCGACACGTTGTGGTTGGCGCAGTAGGCCGGTCACATGAGGTATCCGCAAGGGGGAGGGCTG
>NZ_JBIAUY010000019.1:0-201397 GCF_042893475.1 Streptomyces sp. NPDC001604
TGGGTTGTTGCAGACGCCGGAGTACACACGGGCGCTGTTCGAGGTGAGGCAGCCCGCTTACTCGCAGGACGAGGTGGACCGTGGAACCACCGCACGCGTAGCCCGAAAAGTGATCTTCAAGCGGGAGCCCGCTCCGATGCTCAGCTTCATCCAGGAACAGGTGACGCTGGAACGGCCCATCGGTGGAAGGATGGTGCTGCGCAGACAACTGGAACACCTCCTGGAGGTATCGCAGTTGAGGAACGTCACGCTCCAAGTCATGCCGACCGACCGTGAGGAGCACGCCGGATCGTCGGGCCGGATCCAGGTGTTGAAGTTCGCCGACGGCACGGCGATCGGCCGTTGTGCTGGTTCGTTCAACGGCCGCCCGGTCGAGGATCCCAAGGACCTCCGGATCCTGGAACAGCGTTATGGCATGATCCGGGCGCAGGCTCTCACGCCACGGGAGTCGCGAGCGTTCATCGAGCAAGCGCTGGGGAGACTATGAGCACGCCGGAACTGCATTGGTTCAAGAGCAGCTACAGCGACACTGACGACATCAACGACTGCGTCGAAGTCGCCGTAGCCCCCGCCACCATCCACATCCGCGACTCCAAGACCCCCGACACCGCCCACCTCACGGTGACGCCCGCCACGTGGGAGAACTTCCTCGGTCACGTCTCCGCACACTGACCCCACGCAGGGGACAACTCGGTCGCGTGCCACGTACACGCAGCGCTAGCGTGCCGTGCATGACGACCGCCGATGCCACCGACAGCTCCGGAGCCAGCCCCCGTTTCGCCGCCGCCCTCGGCGAACTGGGGCTCGACGACCTGCACCGCCGTATCCGCCGGTTCCCGGACGCGACCCGCACCGCTGCCGAGGCGGCCGCCGCGATCGGGTGCGAGCTGAGCGAGATCTGCAAGTCGCTGATCTTCGCGGCGGACGGGGTCCCCGTGCTGGTGCTGATGGACGGGGGGTCGCGGGTGGACGTCGAGCGGGTGCGGGAGGAACTCGGCGCCGAGAAGGTGACGCGGGCCAAGGCGGACGTCGTACGGGAGACCACCGGGTACGCGATCGGGGGTGTGCCGCCCTTCGGGCACCGTACGAAGACCCGGGTGCTGGCCGACCGTTCGCTGCTGGAGCACGAGGTCGTGTGGGCCGCCGCCGGGAATCCGCACGCCGTGTTCCCCATGGAGCCCAAGGAGCTCGTCACCCGCGCCGGAGCCACCCTGGTGGACGTGCGCGAGCGCAACTCGTGACGCCGCTGGTCGCCACGGCCGTCCTGTGCGCCGCGGTCACCCACGCCGGCTGGAACGCGATCGCCCACCGCATCACGGACAAGCTGGTCGGGTTCACGCTGATCGCGGGCGGCGGAATGCTGATCGGCCTTGCGATGGTGCCGTTCGTCCCCCTCCCGGCGGCCGGTGCGTGGCCGTACCTGGCCGCCTCCGCCTTCATCCACCTCGCGTACTACGTGCTGCTCATGCGGTCCTTCCGGCTCGGGGACTTCGGGCAGGCGTACCCGATCGCCCGCGGTACCGCGCCGCTGGTCGTGACGGTGCTCGCCGCCGTGTTCGCGCACGAGGTGCCGAACGGGTGGGCGGCCGCCGGAATCGCCCTGTCCTGCGCGGGCCTGACCGGCGTCGCGCTGTGGGGGCTGCGCGGCAGCAGGCCCAACTGGGCGGCGATCGGTGCGGCCCTTGCCACCGGGCTGACCATCGCCGCGTACACGGTCGTCGACGGGCTGGGGGTGCGGGCGTCGGGCTCGTCCCTCGGGTACATCGCCTGGCTGATGGCGGTGGAGGGGTTCGCGATCCCGGTGTACGCGCTGACCCGCTGGCGGGGTGAGTTCCTGGCCGTTCTGCGGCCGTTCGCGGGCGTGGGCCTGCTGGGCGGTGCCATGTCCGTCGCCGCGTACGGGCTGGTCCTGTGGGCCCAGACCAGGGCCGAACTGGCGCCGATCGCGGCCCTGCGAGAGTCGTCGATCATCGTGGGGGCGGCCATCGGGGCGGTGTTCTTCAAGGAACGCTTCGGGGCACCGCGGGTCGCGGCGGCGGTGTTGTTGGTGGCGGGGATCGGGCTGATGCTGCGGGCGGGCTGAGCGCCCGGGCTTGGCCGTTGATCGTGCGCGGCGCCGCTGTGGCTTGTCGCGCCCACGCGGCGGAGCCGCATGTCGACACAGCCCGCGCCCCTTTTGGGTTGGTGTCGCGCCGTGCTTGGCTGCGGCTGCGTCGTGGCTTGTCGCGCAGTTCCCCGCGCCCCTATGGGGCGCTGCGCACGTGGCGTGGTTGTCTGCGCCCGCCTGGCGGAGCCGCATGTCGACACAGCCCCGCGCCCCTAAGGGGCGCTCCACCCGCACCCCGTGCCGCCCCTGTCCGATTCACGTCGGTGTACGCGCCCGCGATTTGCCTACGCCTTGACGATCCGTTCCGCCGGAGTTCAACTCGGCGTTTGTGCCTGGGTTGTGTGTTGTCCCTATGGTCCCAGCGGACATCGGGAGGAGGGGGGCTCATGGGGACACTCCACGCAGTTGTGGCCCGCGGGATCACCAAGTGCTTCGGCGACGTCGTCGCACTCGACGGTGTCGACCTTGATGTGACCCAAGGTCAGATCCATGGTCTGGTCGGTCCGAACGGTGCCGGCAAGACGACGTTGCTCGGTCTGCTGCTGGGGCTGGCCGTCGCCGACAGCGGGCGGCTCGAGGTCCTCGGCGCGCCGGTGGGGCGGGCGTTCGACGCCCCCGAGGGCGTCGCCGGTTTCGTGGACGGGCCCGGCCTGTATCCCTCCCTCACCGCCCGGCAGAACCTCGCCGCGCTGGCCCGGCTCCGCGGCGAGGACGCCCGGAGCGCGGGCATCGACGAGGTGCTCGACCAGGTAGGTCTCACCGCCGTCGCCGACGACAAGGCCCGCGGCTTCTCGCTCGGTATGCGGCAGCGGCTCGGGCTTGCCGCCGCCCTGCTCACCAGACCCCGGCTGCTCGTGCTCGACGAACCCTCCAACGGCCTCGACCCGGCCGGGAAACGCCACGTGCACCGCGTCCTCACCCGGCTCGCCGCGGACGGCACCAGCGTGGTGCTGTCGAGCCACCGTATGGACGACCTGGAGGCGCTGTGCTCCGAGGTCACCATCCTCGCCACCGGACGGGTCGTCTTCTCCGGCCCGCTCGGCAAGCTGGCCGCCGAGAACCGTGAACTCGACTACCGCGTCAGGACTTCCGATCCGCAGGCCGCGCGACGGCTGGCCGAGGCCTCGGACGGGATCCGGGTCGTCGACGACGCCGGGACACGGCAGGACGAGGAACTGCTCGTCGTGCGCGCCCTGGTGCCCGCCCTCGACGAACTGGTGGCGGGCCTCGTGCGCTCGGGCGTCGCGGTGCGTGAGCTCGCGCCCGTCGTATCGCCGCTGGAGGCCGCGTTCCTCGCCCTCACCGAGCAGCAGGAAGAGGCCGGCCGATGACCGCGACCGTCACCGCCGACAAGGTTGTCAGAGCCCGCCGGGTCCCCGTCTCGCGCGGCTACCGCTTCGAACTGGTCAAGCTGGTCTCGCAGTGGCGGATCCGGCTGCTGGTGCTCGCCTGCTGGATCGCTCCCGCCCTCTTCGTCGCGGGTGTGAGCCGGCAGAGCACGCTGCCCTCCGACACGCTCTTCGGGCGCTGGATGCACGCCACCGGGTGGGCCGGACCGCTGGTCATGCTCGGGTTCGCGGGGACCTGGGCGCTGCCGCTGCTGACCTCGGTGGTCGCCGGTGACGTGTTCGCCGCGGAGGACCGGCTCGGCACCTGGCGGCATCTGCTGGTCGCCGTACGGTCGCCGCGGCGGATCTTCGTGGCGAAGTCGCTCGCCAGCCTCACCGTCATCTTCCTGCTGGTCGCCGGTCTTGCCGTGTCCAGCACGGCCGGCGGGCTGGTGTCGGTCGGCAACCAGCCGCTGGTCGGCCTCGACGGCCACCTCCTGGCACCGGGGGACGCCGCCCTGCGGGTCCTGCTCGCCTGGACCGCGGCCCTCGCGCCGACCCTGGCCCTCGCCGCGATCGGACTGCTCGGGTCGGTCGTGCTGGGGCGGTCCCCGATGGGGCTGCTGCTGCCCCCGCTCCTCGCGCTCGCGATGTCGGTCGCGCAGATGCTGCCGCTGCCCGTCGCCGTGCGCCTCGCCCTGCCCGGCTACGCCTTCATCGCCTGGAACGGCCTGTTCACCAGCCCCGCCCAGCTCGGCCCGCTCCTGATCGGCGTCGCGGTCGGCCTGCTGTGGGCCGTGCTCGCGACCGTACTGGCGTATCTACTCTTCCTGCGGCGGGACTTCACCAACCTCGCCTACGACGGTTCCGGGCGCCGGGCGCTCACCGTCGGCGCGCTGCCGCTGGCCGGGCTGACCGCTGTCACCGTCGGCGTGGTCGCCGTGGCGACCCCCGCCATGGGATCCGGCATCGACCAGGACAAGGTCCAGCGCTCGGTGGCCACGGCCTTCGCCCACCTCTACCGCATGCAGACGCAGGAGCTGCACCGTCCCGCCGTCACCGAGGCCCAGCTGCGGGCCTCGGCGGCCTGCACCAAGAGCGACGGCCAGTCGGCCCAGGAGGGCGCGGGCAACGACTGGCGGTGCGTCGTGACCTGGCATCTGCCCGGCGTCCCGGTCCCGGGGACGGCGATCTACCAGCTCGACATCACCTCAGACGGGCGGTTCGTGGCCGACGGCGACGGTCCGAAGGAAGTCAACGGCTACTTCCTGCTGCGGACCTCGACCGGCGACGCCCCGAATCCGCTGTGGCAGTTCGACGGCAACGTCGAGCTGCTCACCACCCCCCACTGAAGGTTCCAGCGAAGGGTCCACTGAAGGGACAACCCGTGCAGGTAACACGCCAGCGCCGGATCAACGAGAAGAATCAGGTCAACCTCTTCGGCAGACGCGTCGGCCGCCGCGCCCTGCTGGTCACGGCGGGCATCGCGGTCGCCCTCGGCGTCACCGGCACCGCGGTCGCATCGACGTGGCAGTTCGGCACTCAGCAGGTCGCCGACGAGACCGCGAACGGCCAGGTCATCTCCAGCGACCAGTACATCAAGCCGTACGGCACCCGCTCCGTCGTCAACGACGGCAAGATCATGTCGTCGACGGTCAGCCCGGACGGCAGCCGGCTCGCGGCCTCGGTCGCCGACGGTGACGCCTCGCTGGTGATCATGGACCTGAGCACCGGCCAGGTGAAGCAGAAGGTCGGCACCAACGCGGCGGACGACCTGCGCATCAAGAGCGGCTCCGTCGGCCAGGAGGGCCCGACGTACTCGCCCGACGGCAAGCAGCTGTGGCTGGGCCAGACCGACGGCTACACCAAGTTCACGGTCGGCGCCGACGGCACCCTCTCCAACCCGGTGGCCGTCCCGATCCCGGCCGACGGCACCAAGCACGCCCTCGTGGCCGCCGCGGTCTTCTCGGCCGACGGCTCCACCGTCTACTCCGCGGTCAACGGCCAGAACCGGGTCGTCGCCATCGACGCGGCCACCGGAACCGTCAAGCAGAGCTGGGCCGTCGGCAACGCCCCCCGGGGCATCGCCCTGGTCGGCGGCAAGCTGTACGTCAGCAACGAGGGCGGCCGTCCGGCCAAGGACGGCGACACCACCATCAACTCCTACGGCACCCAGGTGCCCGCCAACCCGGACACCGGCGCCGCCACCACCGGCACCGTCAGCGTCATCGACACGGCGGACCCGTCCGCCGCCGTCGCCGGCATCGACGTAGGACTGCACCCGACCGCGGTGTACGCCAACAAGAGCGCGGTGTTCGTCACCAACACCGCCGACAACAGCGTCTCCGTCATCGACACGGCCAAGGACAAGGTCGTACAGACCATCGCCACCCAGCCCTGGCCGGAGGCGAAGGTCGGCTACGAGCCGAACGCCGTGACGCTCACCGACGACGGCCGTCTGCTGGTGACGCTCGGCCGCGCCAACGCGGTCGCCGTCTACCGCTACAAGTCCCCGCAGGAGCCCGCCCGTTACGTCGGCCTGCTCCCGACCGACTACTTCCCCTCCGGGATCGCCACCGTCGGCAAGAACGTCGTCGTCTCCAACACCCGCGGCATCGACGCCCGCCGCCCGACCGCCGCCTCCGGCCACGGCACCCACGACACGACGTCGAGCCTGACCCAGTTCACGCTGCCGGACGACAAGACCGTCAAGGCCCAGACCGCCAAGGTCTTCAGGCAGAACGGCTGGACGCCCGGCTCGGTCCTGACGGCCGGCGGCAAGACCTCCGGGAAGGCGCTCCCGGTCCCGCTGCGGCTCGGCGACCCCTCGACGATCAAGCACGTCTTCCTGCTCGTCAAGGAGAACCGGACCTACGACCAGGTCTTCGGCGACCTGCCGCAGGGCGACGGAAACCCCTCGCTCACCACGTTCGGTGAGAACGTGACGCCCAACCAGCACGCCCTGGCCGAGCAGTTCGGCCTCTACGACAACTTCTACGACGTCGGCACGAACTCCGCCGAGGGCCACAACTGGCTGATGCAGTCGGACAACCCGGAGTACACCGAGTCCTCCGCCGGCGAGTACCAGCGCAGCTACGACACCGAGAACGACGCCCTCGGCCACCAGAAGACCGGCTTCATCTGGAGCGGCGCCCAGGCGGCGGGCAGGTCGGTCAAGGACTTCGGCGAGTTCCAGTCGCTGGAGACCAAGCCGGCCGGGGCGACCTGGCAGAACCTGTACTGCGACAGCAAGAACATGGAGGCCACCGGGGCGCAGACCCAGTACCCGATCCAGACGGGTTCGGCGATCCCCTCGCTCAACAAGGTGTCCGTGCAGGGCTTCCCGATGTTCGACCTCGACGTCCCGGACATCTACAAGGAACAGATCTGGAAGCAGGACTTCGAGAAGAACGGTCCCGCGAACCTGAACATGTTCTGGTTCTCCAACGACCACACCGGCGGCCCGGCCAACGCGGCGGCCGAGGTCGCCGACAACGACCTCGCGGTCGGCCGGATGGTCGACGAGATCTCCCACAGCAAGTACTGGAAGGACTCGGCGATCTTCGTCGTCGAGGACGACTCCCAGAACGGCCTCGACCACGTCGACGGCCACCGCGCCCCGGTCCAGATCATCAGCCCCTGGGCCAAGCACGACACCGTCGACAGCCACTACTACTCGCAGATCACGATGGTCCGCACCATCGAGCAGATCCTCGGGATCCACCCGATGAACCAGCTCGACAGCGCGGCCACCCCGATGTACGGGGCGTTCAGCCTGAAGCCGGACAACACCCCGTTCACGGCGGAGCCCAACCGGACCTCGCTGACCCTCGGCGTGAGCCCGCAGCCGTCCTGCGGCTCGGACACCCCGGCCCCGCAGGACACCAAGGCGGCACTCGCGCCGACCTCCGCCGCGGTGCCGCAGGCCCAGCAGAAGCTCGCCGCGCAGTGGAAGGCCTGGGCCTCGCACCAGCGGCTCACCGGCCCGCACGCCGTGCCCGACTACGCCAACAACGAGCAGATGAACCGCTACACCTGGTACCAGACCCACAACTGGACCAAGCCGTACCCCGGCGACAAGAAGGTGTACGCGCCCGCCGACGTGCCGGGCGCCTACCTGCCGTCGGCCGAGAACGACGGCTGACACCCGCCCAGCGCGCCGCGGACCCCGGGCCGACGTCACACCGGCCCGGGGTCTGCGTGCATCCGCGGGCCTGTAGGAGCACTCTGGAAGCAGGTCTTCCGGAGGTGATCGTCATGATGCACACCGCAGTGGGATGGCACGTCGAGCTGGAGTTCCAGGAGGACGACACGCACACGCGGGCGGTCGCGCTGGTACGTCTGTCCGACGGGACGGAGGTCAAGGCCCATGGGCATGCGAGCCGGCACCACACCGACGCGAATCAGCCGCGGGTGGGGGAGGAGATCGCCGGGGCGCGGGCGCTGAATGAGCTTGCCATGCAGTTGCTCACCAAGGCGCATGGGGAGATCGACTCGGCGTCGGGGCGGACTTCGCACTCCATCAACGTTTGAGGCTGCGCCTCGCGGGTTGCGCCCAGCGCCCCTTCAGGGCGCGGCCCGCACCGCCCGTACCAAGGCCTGGGCCCTTGGGTCCGCCGTCACGCTCTTGCGGAAGCCGTTGGTGACATAGCCGAAGGCTGTGCCGGAGTCCGGGTCTGCGAAGGCCAGGGCGCCGCCGCGGCCCGGGTGGCCGAAGGAGGTGGGGGACAGCAGCGGGGATGCCGCTCCGTGGAGCATGTAGCCGAGGCCGAACCGTGTGCCCACCACCAGCACGCGGTCCGGACCCGCGCTGCGTTCGGTGCGGGCCAGCTCCACGGTCTCCGGTGCGAACAGCCTTGTGCTGCCGTCGACTTCGCCGATCAGCGACGCGTAGAAGCGTGCGAGGCCCTCCGCGGTGGCGATGCCGTTGGTGGCGGGTAGGGCAGCCGCGCGGTAGGCGGGGTCGTTCTGGTCCGGGAAGGGGCTGATCGCGGCGAAGGCTCGACGGGTGAGGGAGTCCGGGTTCTCGTAGGCCTCGGTGACCGAGCGCTTCGGGCGCGAGCGCAGACCGCCGACGGGCTCGGGTCCCTCCACGCGGCCGGAGCGGCCCACCCGGCTCGCCTCCGACTCCGGCAGGCCCAGCCACAGGTCGAGCCCCAGCGGCCCGGTGACCTCCGCAGCGAGCCACTCCCCGACCCACCGGCCCGTGACGCGCCGCACCAGTTCGTCGAGCATCCAGCCGTACGTCAGCGCGTGATACCCGTGATCGGTGCCCGGCTCCCACGCGGGCGCCTGCGCGGCGACCGCCTCGGGGCCGCGGTGCGGGTCCAGTGCGTCGGACGGCGTGAGCGGACGGTCCAGCACGGGCACTCCGGCGCGGTGCGCGAGCAGGTGCCACACCCGCGTCCGCTCCTTGCCCGCCGTCTTGAACTCCGGCCAGTACTCGCCGACCGGCGCGTCCAGGTCCAGCTCCCCGCGCTGCTGCAGCAGCAGGAGTACGGCGGCGGCGACCCCCTTGGTCGCCGAGCGCACGACCTGGGCGGTGCCGTGCTCCCAGGGTTCCGTGCCGTCGACGTCCTTGGTGCCGCCCCACAGATCGACGACCTTGCGCCCGTCCCGGTAGACGGTGACGGCCGCGCCGCGCTCCCCCTGCACCTCGAAGTTCCGTACGAACGCTTCCCTGACCGGCTCGAAGCCCTCGGCCACTGTGCCGTTCACGTCCACGCCCGTGCTCCTCCTGCCTGTGGGTACTCCCTACTCACCCAAGCAGAATCGTGACGTCGATGTTCCCGCGGGTCGCGTTCGAGTACGGGCAGACCTCGTGCGCCGCGTCCACCAGCTTCGCCGCGACCTCCTGGTCGAGCACCGGCAGCGAGACGCTGAGGGCGACCGCGAGGCCGTAACCGCGCTGCTTGTTGGGGCCGATGCCGACCTTCGCGGCGACCGTGGAGCCGGTGAGGTCGAAGCCGGAACGTCGGCCCACCAGCACCAGCGCGTTGTGGAAGCAGGAGCTGTAGCCGGCCGCGAACAGCTGCTCCGGGTTGGTGCCGTTGCCGTCCCCGCCGAGCTCCGGCGGCATCGCGACCCTGACCTCGATCTGCCCGTCCTGGCTGGTGACATAGCCGTCCCGGCCGCCATGTGCGGTCGCCTCGGCGACGTACATGATTTTCGTCGGTCGGGTGTCGGCGGTTTCGGCGGTTTCGACGGTCGGATCGTCACTCGTGGCGCTCATGGCCGGCCCCCCATAACAAGTGCGCGCAAGTACATCGCGCACAAGATACTGGCTGGTAGGTCAGCAGCGGGTATCAGGGGGCGGCAACCGTGGGTAACCCGAGATCAGCGCTGCGCGGCGGCCTCGGCCCTCGCCGCCAGTTGCCGGAGCTCCTCGCGCAGCCGCGCGACCTCCGGCGCTTCGAGCCCCGTCGCCGCGAGCAGCGCGCCCGGTACGCACGCCGCGCGCTCCCGCAGTTCCTCCCCGCGCCCCGTGCACGCGACCAGCACCGAGCGCTCGTCGTGCGCCGCGCGCTCCCGGCGCACCAGGCCCGCCGCCTCCAGCCGCTTCAGCAGCGGCGAGACGGTGCCGTAGTCGAGTCGTAGCGCGGTCGCGAGTTCCTTGACCGGGATCTCGCCGCGCTCCCACAGGACGAGCAGGACGAGGTACTGCGGGTAGGTGAGGCCGAGTTCGTCGAGGAGCGGCCGGTAGGAGGACGTCACCGCGCGCTGGGCCGCGTACAGCGCGAAGCACAGCTGGTCGTCGAGGAGCAGCGAGCCCTCGGAGCCGGTCCTGGCCGCCGTGTCGTCCGCGTTCGTCACGCGCCCATTGTCACGGACCGCGGGTCGAAACCGAAGGGCAGCTCCAGGCGGTGGGCGCGCATCAGTTCCTCGTCGGAGAGGAGCTCGGCCGTCTTGCCGTCCGCCGCGATCACACCCTCGCTGAGGATCAGGGAGCGGGGGCACAGCTCGAGGGCGTACGGCAGGTCGTGCGTGACCATGAGGACGGTGACGTCCAACGAGCGCAGGATGTCGGCCAGTTCGCGGCGGGAGGCCGGGTCCAGGTTGGAGGACGGCTCGTCGAGGACGAGGATCTCCGGCTCCATGGCGAGTACGGTCGCCACGGCCACCCGGCGCCGCTGCCCGAAGGAGAGGTGGTGCGGGGGCCGGTCCTTGAACTCCGCCATGCCGACCCGCGCGAGCGCCCGGTCGACCCGCTCCTCCAGCTCGGGCCCCTTGAGCCCGGCCGCCGCAGGTCCGAAGGCCACGTCCTCGCGGACCGTCGGCATGAACAGCTGGTCGTCGGGGTCCTGGAAGACGATGCCCACGCGGCGGCGGATCTCCGCCATGTGCTGCTTGCCGACGGGCAGTCCGGCGACCGTGACGGTGCCCGCACCGCCGGTCAGGATGCCGTTGAGGTGCAGCACGAGGGTCGTCTTGCCGGCACCGTTCGGCCCGAGCAGCGCGACCCGCTCGCCGCGCCCGATGGAGAAGTCGACGCCGAACAGGGCCTGGTGGCCGTCGGGGTAGGCGAAGGCGAGGCCGGAGACGTCGAGAGAGGCAGGGGAAGCAGTACTCACAGGGTCCATCCCAGCAGGCAGACGACGAGGGCGGCGAAGGGGAGCGTGAGGGCGTACGACCACTGCGCCCGGGAGGCGGTCACCTCGTCGATCACCGGCATCGAGCCCGCGTAACCGCGGCTGACCATGGCCAGGTGGACGCGCTCCCCGCGCTCGTAGGAGCGGATGAACAGGGCGCCCGCCGACTTGGCGAGCACGCCCCAGTGCCGCACGCCCCGGGCCTCGAAGCCCCGGGACTCGCGTGCGATCCGCATCCGCCGCATCTCGTCCGTGATGACGTCGCCGTAGCGGATCATGAAGGACGCGATCTGCACGAGCAGCGGCGGGAGCTTCAACCGCTGGAGGCCGAGGAGGAGTTCACGCAGCTCGGTGGTGGAGGCCAGCAGGACGGAGGCGGCGACGCCCAGCGTGCCCTTCGCGAGCACGTTCCAGGCGCCCCACAGGCCGTTCACGCTCAGGGACAGCCCCAGGACGTCCACCCGCTCGCCCTCCGCCACGAACGGCATCAGCACCGCGAACGCGACGAACGGCACCTCGATCAGCAGCCGCTGGAGCAGGAACCCGGCGGGCACGCGGGCGCGATGCGCGACGACTGCGAGCAGCACGGCGTACAGGCCGAAGGCCCACACCGCCTCCCGCGGCGTCGACACCACGACCACCACGAACGCGAAGGCGGCGGCCAGCTTGGTGTGCGGCGGCAGGGCGTGCACGGGGGAGTGCCCGTGCCGGTAGAGCCTGTGTGCGTGCCCGGCGCCCATGTCAGACGCCCGTGCTGACGGGAGAGGCATCGGTCGTACGGCGCCTGCGCACCGCCCAGAAGACCGTGCTGCCTGCGACGACGGTCACGCCGACACCGATCACACCCGCGAGGCCGCCGGAGAGGCGGGCGTCCTCGACGTCCTTGACGCCGTAGCCGGCGAGCGGGGAGCCGTCGGAGGCGTGCTTCCGGGCCCTGCTGTCGATGCCCTTGTCGTGGGCGACCTTCTCCAGGCCGTCGGGGTTCGAGGAGGCGTAGAAGCTGACGAAGCCCGCCAGGACCAGGGAGGTGACCAGGCCGCTGACCCACAGCGCCCGGCGGGAGGTGCGCGCCGCCACGGGCGCCGGGCGGGTCGAGGGAGCGTCCACGAGTTCGCCGTTCACCCGCAGCTTGAGCTTCTGCTCCAGGCCGCGCGCGCCGTACACGAGATCCGGGCGTACGGCGATCACCGCGCCCACGGTCAGCCCCGTGATCGCCGCCTCGCCGACCCCGATCAGCACGTGCACGCCGACCATCGCGGTGGCGACCTTGCCGAGGGAGACGTCGGTGGTGCCGCCGACGGCGTAGATCAGCGTGAAGGCGACCGCCGCCGCCGGGACCGAGAGGAGTGCGGCGACGAAGGAGGCCACCGTCACCGAGCGGCGCCTGCGCGGGAGCAGCTTCACCAGTCCGCGGAAGACGGCGTACCCGACGACCGTCGTGACGATCGCCATGTCCGTGATGTTCACGCCGAGCGCGGTCAGTCCGCCGTCCGCGAAGAGGATGCCCTGCATCAGCAGGACGACGGACACGCACAGCACTCCGGTGAAGGGGCCGACGAGGATCGCGGCGAGCGCACCGCCGAGCAGATGGCCGCTGGTCCCCGCCGCGACGGGGAAGTTCAGCATCTGCACCGCGAAGATGAACGCCGCGACCAGCCCGGCCAGCGGCGCCGTCCGTTCGTCCAGCTCACGGCGGGCGCCGCGCAGGCTCACCGCGACGGCACCCGCGGCGACGACTCCGGTCGCGGCGGAGACGGGGGCGTTGATGAATCCGTCAGGCACATGCACCGTTCGATGATAGTGCCTTGTTGCGAATAACTTGCAAGAGCGAGGTGGTCGTGGTGGGAGTCGTCCCACGCCAGGGGGCGCGCTCGGGAAAATATGGGACATTAGGAGGGGGTGGACGCACAGCTTCCACACAGGACACGCAGCGTGAGAGGGCCGTCACGATGTCTGTAGTCGAGCAGTACGCACGAGCCCACCTGGTCACGGATGCGGTGGTACCGGAGGACGAGACGGTGCCGGTGGTCCTGCGGTATGACCCCGAGGTCGATCCGCGTGAGGTGCGGGTGGGGCTGCCGGGGGCGCATGAATGGAGTTTCTCGCGGTCCCTGCTGGAACAGGGGCTGCGGGCGCCCGCCGGCAGCGGTGAGGTGCGGGTGTGGCCCTGCGGGCGGGTTCAGGCCGTCGTCGAGTTCCACTCGGCGGACGGGGTTTCGGTGGTGCAGTTCGAGTCGAAGACTCTGCTGCGGTTCTTGCGCCGCACGTATATGGCTGCGGCGCCTGTTTCCCGGTGAGTCCTCTGCGGCGCCGTTGGGGCTGGTCGCGCAGTTCCCCGCGCCCCTCCGGGCGCCCCTTCGGGGCGCCTCTTCGGGGCACGGTCTTCGGGTCAGCCGCCCAGCTTCAGCAGTGCCGCCACGATCGGGCCCGCCGTGTCGCCGCCGTGGCCGCCTGCCTGGACCACGCCTGAGGCTGCGAGGTCGCCGCAGTAGGCGGTGAACCAGCCGTTGGGCTTCTGCTGGCCGTCGACCTCGGCCGAGCCCGTCTTGGCGCCGCAGCCGGACATGCCCGCCATCGCCTTGGCCGCCGTACCGTAGGAGGCCGTGTAGGACATGACCTCCTTCAGTTCGGCCTGGGTCTTCGAGGACATCGTGCGGGAGGCCTTCGCCAGGGTGCGGTGGTCCACCGACGGGGCGACCAGGTAGGGCTGGTGGAAGGTGCCGGCCGCCACCGTCGACGACACCGACGCCATGTTCAGCGGGTTCATCCGCACCCCGCCCTGCCCGATCAGCGAGGCGCCCATCTGCGCCCCGCTCATCACCGGGATCGAGCCGTCGAAGGTGGGGACGCCGATCGACCAGTTGTTGAGGCCGAGGCCGTAGACCTGCTGGGCCTCCTGCGTCAGGGCGCTGTTGGACAGCTTCGGCGCGAAGTTGATGAAGGCGTTGTTGCAGGAGGCCCCGAAGGCGAGCTTGAACGAGCCCTGCTTGATCTCGGAGTTGTCGTCGTTGTGGAAGGTCCAGCCCGCGAGCTTGTACGTCTTGGGGCAGGGGTGCGACTGGTCGGGGTGGACGAGGTCCTTCTCGAACAGCATCGTCGACGTCACGATCTTCATCGTGGAGCCGGGGGCAAGGGAGCCCTGGAACGCCACGTTGAAGCTGGGGTTGTGGTTCGCGACGGCGAGGATCTCGCCGGTCGACGGGCGCATGACGACGACCGAGGACCTGTCCTTCGCGGCGACCTGCTTCTCGGCCGCGGCCTGGAAGACCGGGCTCAGCGTCGTGTTGACCCTGCCCGGAGTGCCCTTGGTCAGCGTCAGCAGCGTCTTGTCGGACAGCTTGGCCTTCTGCGAGGCCTTGCCGCGCACCACGTCCAGCTCGACGCCCGCCTTGCCGCCGGCGGTCTTGCCGTACTTCTCCCGCAGACCGTCGAGGACCGGGCCGAGCGAGGGGTACTTCGCGGTCGTCAGCTCGCCGCCGTGGCGGTCGTACGCCTTGACCGGCGGCGTCCCGGCCTCGCCGGTCACCAGGGTGTCGCCGTCCCTCAGGTCGGGGTGGACGACGGAGGAGTGCCAGTCGACGTACGGCTTGCCGTCCTCCTTCTTGCGTACGACCGTCAGCGCGCTCTGGTACGAGAGCGGCAGCTTGGTGCCCTTGTAGGAGACCGTGCCCTTGACCGTGAAGGGGACCTTGGCGCCGGTGCGGGTGCCCTCGGTGACGGTGGCGTCCGTGATGTGGGCGTCCTTGCTGAAGCCGGTCAGCAGGGCGGTGGCCGCCGTCGGGTCGGTCGTGGCGGCGGCGGCCTGCGTCGCCTTGCCCTGCTGCCAGGACGTGAGGAACTTCTCGGCCGTCGTCTGTACCTCGGTCGCCGACAGCGGGCCGGTCTTGACCTTGGGCTTGTCGTCGGTGGACGAGGACGTCGCCGACGTGCGGTCGTCGGCCGCCGAGCCGCCGGTCAGCGCGTAGACGCCGACGCCGGCGCCGATGACCACCACGGCGATCATCCCGCCGACCACGGCGGGTTTGGTGTTCCGTCGCTCGGCGACGCGCCTTCTGTTGCCCACTGTTCCCGTTCCTCCGAGAGATCCCCAGGGTCCCCGTTGCCCACATCCATCCCAACCAACGACGGCAACAGCCTAGAGTCCCGTCCTCAACGGGTGACTTCAGGAGCCGGTCCGTAGCACAGCTGCGACAATCGGCCCGGCCGCCGTGCCGCCGTGGCCGCCCTCCTCGGTCATGGCCGCCGCCGCGAGGTCACCACGGAAGCCTGTGAACCAGCTGTTGGACACGGCCTGTCCGTCGACCTCCGCGGATCCGGTCTTCGCGCCGAAGTCCCCGCTCAGCCCGGCCATCGCCTGCGCCGCGGTGCCCTGGGTGGCCGTGAGCCGCATCATCTGCTTGAGCTGCGCGGCGGTGCTCGCGGGCAGGCCCTTCGCGGTGGCCAGTTGACGGTCGTCCAGCTTCGGCGAGACCAGATACGGCTGCCGGAACGTGCCCGTGATGGCGGTCGCCGTGACCGACGCCATGTTCAGCGGGCTCATCTGGACCTGGCCCTGGCCGATGGCGTTCGCCGCCCGGTCCGGGCCGCTGACCGCCGGGACCCTGCCGTCGAAGGAGGCGATGCCGGTCTTCCAGTCGTCCCGGCCGAGCCCGAACCGGTCCTGGGCCTCGGTGGTCAGCGAGGAGTCCGAGAGCGGCTTCTCGTCGATGAGCTTGATGAAGGCCGTGTTGCAGGAGCGCAGGAAGCTGTTGGCCAGGGTGGCCTTCTCGTTGGGCTGCATGCCCTTGAGGTTCTTGAAGGTCTGTCCCTGCCACACGGCATCCGCAGGGCAGGGCGCCGGGCCGTTCATCGAGGTCACGCCGTTGTCGATGAGCATTGCGGCGGTGATGATCTTCATGGTGGAGCCGGGCGCCACCTCGCCCTGGAAGGCCGCGTTGAACTGGTCCCTGCGGTTGTTGGCCACCGCGAGGACCTCACCGGTGCTGGGCTTGACGGCCACCACCGACGACTGCGCGAACTTCTTCACGGCCGTCTCTGCCGCCGCCTGGGCGCTCGCACTGATCGTGGTCTGCAGCCTGCCCGCCCTGCCCTTGGTGAGGGTGAGCAGCGAGGTGTCGCCCGCGTCCGGGGACTGGTGCTTGATCGCCAGCTCGATGCCGGGGGTGCCGCCCGCCTTGTCGCCGTACCGCTCGCGCAGGGTGTCCAGGACCGGGCCGAGGGAGGGGTACTTCTCCTTCGTCAGCACGGCCCCGTTCCGGTCCACGGCCTCGATCGGCGGTTTCGCCGCCTCGCCGGTGAACAGGGTGTCGCCCTTCTGCAGCTGCGGATGGACCACGGAGGGCCGCCAGTCGACCAGCGCCCGCCCGGTGGTCTTCCCGCGCACGACGGTCAGCTCGCTCCGGTAGGCCAGGGGCTTGGATTTGCCGCCGTAGGACACCGTCGCCCTGACCGTGTAGGGGACCGTCGCGCCGTTCGCCGTACCCGGGGTGATCTTCACGCCGGTGATGTGCGCGGCGTCGCTGTAGGAGGTGAGCAGCGGTTCGGCTGCCGCGTCGTTGTTCGTGTACGTGGCCGCCTGGGCCGCCCGGCCCTTCTCCCAGGCCGCGAAGAACTTCGCCGAGGTCTCCTTGATCTCGTCGCTGCTCGGCGGACCGGTCCTCACGGACGCGGAGCCGCCCGAACCCCCGTCGCCGTTCAGCGCGGACACGATGTTGTAGGCGCCGTATCCGGCGCCGCCCACCATCACAGCGAAGACGCTGCTGATGACGGTGATCTTGACCCCCTTGCCCATGAAGGGCTCCCTCCCCGTTCCCCGTTGGTCCCTCGCACTGTATGTGGCGTGAGGGGGAGCTGTGAGGGGTGTTTCCCCATGTTGTGTCCGTTCGGATACTCAGGGGTACTCAGGAAGGGCTGAGGAGGTCCGCTATACCCAGGTATCCAGCCACATACGTGAACGCCAGTCGTTGATCGGGATGGCGGTTCCGGTGTACAGCGGCCAGAAGTAGATGAAGTTCCAGGCGATCAGCAGAACCAGCACGCCCGCCCCCGTCGCGCCCGCCACCCGGCGGGTGTCGCTCGACCCCGGTGGCCCGACGATCGCGCCCAGCAGCATCGCCACGGCCAGGCAGAGGAACGGCACGAAGACGACGGCGTAGAAGAAGAAGATCGTCCGCTCCTGGTACAGGAACCAGGGCAGATAACCGGCTGCGATGCCGCAGGCGATGGCACCCGCCCGCCAGTCGCGGCGCAGCAGCCAGCGCCACAGGATGTACAGGACCGCGAAGCAGGCCACCCACCACAGCAGCGGGGTGCCGATCGCGAGGACCTCGCGGGCGCACTTCTGGCCCGCGTCGACGGGGCAGCCGTCCTTGCCGGGCGAGGGGGACTCGTAGAAGTACGAGACCGGGCGGCCGTCGACGATCCAGCTCCAGGGGTTGGACATGTACGTGTGCGGCGAGTGCAGGTTGCGGTGGAACTCGTAGACCTCGTGCTCGTAGTGCCACAGGCTGCGCCACCAGTCGGGGAACAGCCAGGTCCAGTTGCCGCCCTTGCCGTCGGTGGCGGCCCAGTTGCGGAAGTAGCCGCCCTTGCCGTTGGTGGGGGAGAGGATCCAGCCGGTCCAGGAGACCAGGTAGGTGACGAGCGCGACCGGGACCGTGGCCACGAACGTGATCGCCGCGTCCGGCAGCACCGCCTTGTACGGGTTCCCGGCGCCGGCCACCTTGCGGGCGCCGATGTCCCACAGGACCGCCATCAGGAAGAACGCGACCATGATGTACAGGCCGTTCCACTTGGTGCCGATGGCCAGGCCCAGCATCAGGCCCGCCAGCCAGCGCCACGGACGCCATCCCAGGCGGGTGGTCTCGGCGATGTGCGCGTCGGGGCGGACGTGACCGCCGGCATCCGGCTGGAGCGCCGTGGCGAGTCTCTCGCGCGCCTTGTCGCGGTCGATGACCAGGCAGCCGAACGCGGCCAGCACGAAGAACATCAGCACGCCGTCCAGCAGCGAGGTGCGGGCCATCACGAAGGCCAGCCCGTCGACCGCCATCAGCGCGCCCGCGAGGCAGCCGAGGAAGGTCGAGCGGAAGAGACGGCGGCCGATGCGGCACAGCATCAGGACCGACAGCGTGCCCAGCAGCGCGGTCATGAACCGCCAGCCGAACGGGTTGAACCCGAAGATCAGCTCCCCGAGCCCGATGACGTACTTGCCGACCGGCGGGTGCACGACGTACGCCGCGTCCGTCGGGATCGTGACGTGCCCGTTCAGCGCCAGGATCTGGTCGTTGGCGTTCTTGTCCCAGTTGACCTCGAAGCCGCGGTGGACGAGCGCCCAGGCGTCCTTGGCGTAGTACGTCTCGTCGAATATCACCGCCTTCGGGCTGCCCAGGTGCCAGAAGCGCATCACGCCCGCCATCAGCGTGACCAGCAGCGGGCCACCCCAGGCCGACCAGCGCGTGATCCGCTCGGTGAGCGCCGGCGGCACCCCGAGGACCTGCCACACCCGCGGGCTGGGCTGCACGTACGGCGGCACCAGACGCTCGCGGACGTCGCTTCTCGGCCCGGCCGTGTAGCCGAAACGGCGCAGCCGCTGCTGCCACGACGGCCGCTGGTCCTGCGGGCTCTGGCCTTGCCGGGTGTCCGGGGAGGACGCGGTACTGGTCACCGCGCCATCGTAGGGAACCGTTCTGTGTGAGTCCCGTGCATGGGCCGGTAAGGGCTCGGATGCGTCCCCTCACCGTCGCCCTGGGAGGATGGGGGCGTGACCGGAATCCTCGTACTCGCAGGCACCCCCATCGGCGACATCGCGGACGCGCCGCCCCGGCTGGCCGAGGAGCTGGCGGGGGCCGATGTCGTCGCCGCCGAGGACACCCGGCGGCTCAGGCGGCTGACGCAGGCCCTGGGGGTGACGCCCAAGGGGCGGATCGTGTCGTACTTCGAGGGCAACGAGAGCGCCCGTACGCCCGAACTCGTCGAGGAACTCGTCGGCGGTGCGCGTGTGCTGCTCGTCACGGATGCCGGGATGCCGTCGGTGTCCGACCCCGGGTACCGGCTGGTCGCCGCCGCCGTGGAGAAGGACATCCGGGTCACCGCCGTGCCCGGGCCGTCCGCCGTGCTCACCGCGCTCGCGCTGTCCGGGCTGCCTGTCGACCGGTTCTGCTTCGAGGGGTTCCTGCCGCGCAAGGCGGGCGAGCGGCTGACGCGCCTGAAGGAGGTCGCCGAGGAACGCCGGACCCTCGTCTACTTCGAGGCCCCGCACCGCCTCGACGACACCCTCGCCGCCATGGCCGAGGTCTTCGGCACCGAGCGGCGCGCCGCCGTCTGCCGGGAGCTGACCAAGACCTACGAGGAGGTCAGGCGGGGCGGGCTCGGCGAGCTGGCCGCCTGGGCCGCCGAAGGCGTGCGCGGTGAGATCACCGTCGTCGTCGAGGGTGCGCCGGAGAAGGGACCCGAGGAACTCGACGCCGCCGAACTGGTGCGCAGGGTGCGGGTGCGGGAGGAGGCGGGGGAGCGGCGAAAAGAAGCCATTGCGGCGGTTGCGGCAGAGGCCGGGCTTCCCAAAAGGGAAGTGTTCGATGCCGTTGTGGCCGCGAAGAATGCCCATTCGGCCAGTGGTTCGTGAGGCTTTGGTGAAGTAGGCCACACCCCCTCTGAGCAGGGCGCATCTCGCCTGAGCAAGCGCCCCACAAAAGGGCAAAGCAAGGTCGTGAAAAGCAAAGCCCAGACCCCCTTCTCTGGGTCGCTGTGGCAAGGAAAATCCAAATCGGCTCCAACAGTCGACAGGGCTGATGCATTCGCTCCGACAGAAGCGTCCACTGGTTGAAGGGACGCACCCGTCCCTTGGTCCAGCAGATCAAGAGGAGCTGGCATGAGCGAGATCTCAGGGCAGTCCGGCCTCCGAGGCGCCGCCACCGCAGTCGTCCACGAGTCGTACTCCTTCGCCTGCATGCGCTGCGGGCACGGCTGGGAGCAGTCGTACGAGATAGAGCACCACAACGACGCCGAGGGCCACGAGTTCGTGATGTACGTGGCCGAGGGGCAGGTCGTGCCGTCTCCGCTGTCCAAGCCCACCTGCCAGAACTGCGACAGCCACGTCGTACGGATCATGCGCCCCGGGCAGGTCTCGTCGGTGCGCGACGCGGTGCACAAGCAGCAGCGGCGGACCCCGCAGACCGAGGCCCAGGAGCCCGCAGCCGAGGGCGCCGAGGCCGGCGAGCGGGACCACCACTGGCATCTCTCCGATCTCCTGCACCCCTTCCACCGCAAGGCGAGCTGAGGACGGCTCCGGCGGCCGGGCGGGCATGCCCCTTTCGTAGGATCGGAGCATGCCCTCCTCAAGCTCCGGCGAGAAGACCGTCGAGAAGAACGCGGCGCCGCCGCTCCCGGAACCCCTCCGGGTGGCCGTCGCCGACTCCCACACCCACCTCGACATGCAGAACGGCACGGTCGAGGAGGGCCTCGCCAAGGCCGCTTCGGTGGGCGTGACGACGGTCGTACAGGTCGGCTGCGACGTTCGGGGCTCGCAGTGGGCCGCCGAGACGGCGGGACGGCACGAGGCTGTCCACGCGACGGTGGCCCTCCACCCCAACGAGGCGCCGCGCATCGTCCACGGCGACCCGGACGGCTGGTCCAGGCAGGGGGCGCGTGAGCCCGGGGGCACGGCGGCGCTCGACGAGGCGCTCGGGCAGATCGACGCGCTGGCCGGGCTCCCCCAGGTCAAGGGCGTCGGCGAGACGGGCCTCGACTACTTCCGCACCGGCCCCGAGGGAATGGAGGCGCAGGAGGCCTCCTTCCGCGCCCACATCGAGATCGCCAAGCGGCACGGCAAGGCCCTCGTCATCCACGACCGCGACGCCCACGCCGATGTGCTGCGCATCCTCAAGGAGGAGGGCGCCCCCGAGCGGACGGTGTTCCACTGCTACTCCGGGGACGCGGAGATGGCCCAGGTGTGCGCCCGCGCCGGGTACTTCATGTCCTTCGCCGGCAACGTCACCTTCAAGAACGCCCAGCATCTGCGGGACGCGCTCGCCGTGGCACCCCTGGAGCTGGTCCTGGTGGAGACCGACGCGCCCTTCCTCACACCGGCGCCGTACCGCGGACGGCCCAATGCGCCGTATCTCATTCCGGTCACGGTGCGCGCCATGGCCGCCGTGCGTGGCATCGACGAGGACGCGCTGGCGACGGCCCTGGCGGCGAACACGGCCCGCGCATTCGACTACTGAGCGTAGTCGTCCATAACCTTACGATAAGGCCCCGACGGACTCGCGTTCGCCACGACCGTGACTCTTCGTAATCACGCCGCTTTGGAGAGTGATACGGGCTCCGCTAGGTTCTGGTGCCCGATCCGGACCCCTCTGGACCCCTACGGCCCCTGGAGCGTGTCGGCGTGAGCAACTCGCAGTACTCGCAGTACTGGCAGTACGGGACGTATGAGGCGTACGACCCGGCGTATCCGCCGGCGTACGCCTACGACGTCCACGGCGCGCAGACCCTGGCCTACGGGGTGCCCGGGGCGTACGAGGACACGTACCGGCCCGCCTACGAGGCGGCCCAGGTACCCGAGCCGCCGCTTCCGCGGCAGGTGGGGAGCGCGGCGGGCGAGGAAGTGCCCGCGCCCGCCGCGCGCGCCGGAACGGGACGCAGGCGCCGGGCCGCACGCCGGCGCAGAGCGCGGCCCATCGAGCTCCCGGACGGCTCGATGCGCCGGCTGCTGCCGCAGGCGCTGGTCGTCGCCTTCCTGGCCGGCGGCACCACCGCGTTCGTCGCCAAGGACAAGGCCATCGAGCTGAACGTCGACGGCAAGCCGCGCACCCTGCACACCTTCGCGGACGACGTGACCGAACTGCTCGCACAGGAGAGCGTCGAGGTGGGGGCGCACGACGTGGTCGCGCCCGCCCCCGGCACGGCGATCCGCAGCGGTGACGAGATCGTCGTGCAGTACGGGCGTCCCGTGCGGCTGACCATCGACGGGCACCGGCGCGAGGTGTGGACGACGGCGGACACCGTGCAGGAGGCGCTCGAGGAGATGGGGGTGCGGGCACAGGGCGCATACCTGTCCGCTGCGCGCTCCCGGCACATCGGACGCGCCGGGCTCTCGCTCGACGTGCGCACCGAGCGCTCCGTGACGGTCATGGCCGACGGTCACGCACGTACGGTCCGCACGAACGCGGCGACCGTGCAGGAGGTCGTCGAGGAGGCCGGGGTCTCCCTGCACGGCGAGGACACCACCTCCGTGCCGGCGGACAGCTTCCCGCGCGACGGGCAGACGGTCACCGTGCTGCGGGTCACCGGCACCAAGGAGGTCCGCGAGGAGGAGATCCCGTTCAAGGTGCAGCGGGAGGACGACCCCGGGCTGTTCAAGGGGACGGAGGTCGTCGACCGGGTGGGACAGCCGGGGCTGCGGCGGATCACGTACTCCCTGCGCATCGTCAACGGCGTCCGGCAGAAGCCGCGCCTGGCCGGCACCGAGGTGGTGCGCGAGCCGCGGCCGCAGATCGTGAAGGTGGGCACGAAGCCGCTCCCGACGTCCGTGCGCGGCGCCGACGACCTGAACTGGAAGGGCCTCGCGGCCTGCGAGTCGGGCGGCCGCCCGCACGCCGTGGACCCCTCGGGCACCTACGGCGGCCTCTACCAGCTGGAGTCCCGCACCTGGCAGAGCCTCGGCGGCACCGGCCGCCCCGAGGACGCTTCCCCGGCAGAACAGACGGCCCGCGCGAAGAAGCTGTACGTACGGCGGGGGGCATCCCCTTGGCCGCACTGCGGGGCCCGGCTGCACGGCTGAGCTGCCGCTGGGCTGCTGTTCGACCGCGGGCCGGTGCGGGCTGATCGCGCAGTTCCCCGCGCCCCCAAAGGGCGCGGGGAACTGCGCGACAAGCCACGACGCGCCCGCAGCCGATCGACGGCCAATCGCGGCACCAGGCGAACCGCTTGGTTGCCGCCACGTACCCTTGTCGCCGTGAGCAGCAGCCCCACCCCCGACGCCCTCCTGGGCCCCGCCGACATCCGCGAACTGGCGGCAGCCCTCGGCGTCCGCCCCACCAAGCAGCGCGGCCAGAACTTCGTGATCGACGCGAACACGGTCCGCCGTATCGTCCGCACCGCCGACGTCCGCCCGGACGACGTGGTCGTCGAGGTCGGCCCGGGGCTCGGCTCCCTCACCCTCGCCCTCCTGGAGGTCGCGGACCGCGTCACCGCCGTCGAGATCGACGACGTACTGGCCACGGCGCTGCCCGCCACCATCGCCGCCCGCATGCCCGACCGCGCCGACCGCTTCGCGCTCGTCCACTCGGACGCCATGCACGTGACCGAGCTGCCGGGCCCCGCCCCCACCGCGCTCGTCGCGAACCTCCCCTACAACGTCGCCGTCCCCGTCCTCCTGCACATGCTGGAGACCTTCCCGAGCATCGAACGCACCCTGGTCATGGTCCAGTCGGAGGTCGCCGACCGCCTCGCCGCCGCACCCGGCTCGAAGGTGTACGGCGTCCCGTCCGTGAAGGCCAACTGGTACGCCGAGGTCAAGCGCGCCGGCGCCATCGGCCGCAACGTCTTCTGGCCTGCCCCGAACGTCGACAGCGGCCTCGTCTCGCTGGTCCGCCGCACCGAGCCGCTCAAGACCACCGCCTCGCGGCGCGAGGTGTTCGCCGTGGTCGACGCGGCCTTCGCCCAGCGGCGCAAGACGCTGCGGGCCGCGCTCGCCGGATGGGCCGGGTCGCCCGCGGCAGCGGAGGCGGCCCTGGTCGCCGCCGGGGTGTCGCCGCAGGCGCGCGGGGAGGCGCTGACGGTCGAGGAGTTCGCCCGTATCGCAGAGAACAAGGAGCCGGGTCAGAAGTGAGCGTCACCGTACGCGTCCCCGCCAAGGTCAACGTCCAGCTCGCGGTGGGTGCGGCCCGCCCCGACGGCTTCCACGACCTGGCCAACGTCTTCCTGGCGGTCGGCCTCTACGACGAGGTCACCGTGACGCCCGCCGACGGACTGCGCATCACCTGCGAGGGGCCGGACGCCGAGCAGGTGCCGCTGGACCGCACGAACCTCGCGGCGCGCGCGGCTCTCGAACTCGCCCGGCGGCGGGGCATCGAACCGGCCGTGCACATCCACATCGCCAAGGACATCCCGGTCGCCGGCGGCATGGCGGGCGGCAGCGCGGACGGCGCGGGCGCACTGCTGGCCTGCAACACGCTGTGGCAGGCAGGCGCCTCCCGGGCCGAACTCCTCGCCATCTGCGCCGAGTTGGGAAGCGATGTGCCCTTCAGCCTGGTGGGCGGGGCGGCGCTGGGCACCGGGCGCGGCGAGCAGTTGCGCACGCTGGAGGTCGGCGGCACCTTCCACTGGGTGTTCGCGATGGCCGACCGCGGTCTTTCCACCCCGGCGGTCTTCCGCGAGTTCGACCGGCTGGCGGAGGGGCTCGACGTCCCCGAGCCCGTCGCCTCCGAGGAACTCCTGCGCGCCCTCGCGAAGGGCGACCCGGACGCGCTCGCCGCGGCCGTCTCCAACGACCTGCAGCCCGCCGCCCTCTCCCTCTTCCCCGAACTCGCCGACACCCTCACCGCGGGCCGCACCGCAGGCGCCCTCGCGGCCCTGGTCTCCGGCTCGGGCCCGACCACGGCCTTCCTCGCCCGGGACCCGGAATCGGCGGCCAAGGTGGCGGAGACCCTCCGCACGTCGGGCACCTGCCGGACGGTACGCACGGCGTCGGGGCCCGCGCCGGGGGCGACCGTGATCTGAGTGGGCGTACGGCTCAGAGGTTGTCGATGGCGGTGAGGTCGATGTCGATGTCGTACGGCTTGTCGGTCTTGATCCGGTCGCGGTGCATGCCGGTGTGGATGTACGCCCTGGTAAGCGGGTCGAGCTCGTAGACGTGGATGACGGGCCTGCCGCTCGCCCCGTTCTCCTCGACGCGCCAGAAGTTCGGGATCTCGGCAGCGGCGTACTTCTGGGGCTTGGTCGTGCGGTCGCGGGACTCCGAGTCCGGGGAGACGACCTCGATGGCGAGGAGTACGTCCTTGGCCTCGTACTTCGTCTGGCCGGGGCCCGTGACGGCGTCGGCGCGGATGACGCTCACATCGGGTTCTGGACCATTGCGGTTGTCGAGCACGACGGTCATTTCCCGTTTGACCCTGAAACCGGTCGGTAGGCTGCTGCGCAGGCCGTTGACCAGCAGGTCGATCGCATCGGCGTGAAAAGCGCGCTGCGGACTCACGAAAACCAGACTCCCGTCGATCAACTCGGTGTGCGGCGGGAGATCAGGCAGCGTGAACAGGTCGTCCACGGTGTAGCCGTCCTGCGGCGGCACCGGCCACTGGACGCGGTGCTTTACGGACTCGGCGGTCATGGTTCCTCCCATGGACGGGATCCTGCTGCCCGTCCTCCAAGGTAGCGGCCCGTTCCCGATCACGTCATCACAAAGAGTGACCACACTGATCATGCGGAACCAGATGGGCGGCGCCGGACCATGGCGCCCCACGCGATCTTCGCGTGATCTTCACGGCAAGGTGCCGGATTTCCACAGGGATGTACGGCAATCGCGGTACTGATGGGGCCGGTGGGGCCAATAGGGTCGGTTGCGCTTTCAAGCGCCCGGTGTGGCGCACCTACGCCCCCTGCACAGCCGAAGGGTCACGCACGTGTCCGAATCCCCCACACCCTCCCCCGCTCATCGTAGGAAGCGCTCACTGTCCCGTCGTGGCGTGATCGGTGCCGCTGCGGCCGTGGCCGGCGCGGCCGCCGTGACCCCCGCGGTCTTCGCGGCCACCGACTCCGGCTCCGGCTCCGGCTCCGGATCCGGCTCCGGTGACGGTGGCGGCTCCAGCCCCAACGGTTCCGGCGGCTCCGGTACGACCCCGGAGAAGTTCCCCGCCACCCGCACCGAGGCCGCCACCGGCACCGGCGAGGCCACCACCGCCTTCGCCGCCTCCTACGTCGGTCTGCGGTGGTCCGGAGCCAAGGAAGGCACCGCGATCCGCCTCGCGGACGGCGCCTGGCAGACCGTGACCGCGGGCTGCTCGGCCGTCGAGGACGGCGGCAGCGCGCTGGTGGCGGCCCAGAACGCCACCGCCTACGAGGTGAAGGTGTCGGGCGGAGTGTCCGACGTGTCCTCGGTGGCGATCGACGTCACCGAGGGCCCCGGCCACACCTTCCACGTGCCCAGCGAACCGACACGCGTACGGGGTGTGCGCTACCTCTCCCGCCCGGCGTGGGGCGCCGACGAGTCCAAGCGGTACAAGGACGGCAAGGTCAACTCGCCCGAGAAGTACTACCCGTTGCAGATCATCACGGTCCACCACACCGCCACGCCGAACAACGACCCCGACCCGGCCGCGACGGTACGCGCGATCTACGAGCTCCACGCGATCACCAACGACTGGGGCGACATCGGCTACCACTTCCTCATCGACGAGTCCGGCACCGTCTACGAGGGCCGATACTCCGGCGACGACGGCATCCCCGCCTTCAACCCGGACGGCGACCTCGTCACCGGCTTCCACTCCGTGGGCTACAACTCCGGCAACCTCGGCATCGCCCTCATCGGCACGCTCACGGAGAACGGCCCCACGGACGCGGCCAAGGACTCCCTGATCCGGCTGATCAAGGTGATCTGCCGGTTCAAGGGCCTCGACCCCCAGGCGAGGGTCACCTACGTGAACCCCGTCAACGGCACGAAGAAGGACACGAACACCATCGGCGGGCACCGCGACTACTTCGCCACCGAGTGCCCCGGCCAGGTGATGTACGACCTGCTCGGCGAGATCCGCGCGGCCGCAGCCCGCTGATCTGCGGTGATCCGCCGCGGGATCGGTCACCGACCGGCGCACATTAGGCTGGGAGGCTGACCCCCGCGGCGGAGCCGCATGTCGAGCACAGCCCCCTGGGCAGGAGCGTAATGGCCGTCAACCTGGTCAATGTCGAGAACGTCAGCAAGGTGTACGGCACTCGTGCCCTCCTCGACGGCGTCTCCCTCGGCGTCTCCGAAGGCGACCGGATCGGGGTGGTCGGGCGCAACGGCGACGGCAAGACCACCCTGATCCGCATGCTGGCCAAGCTGGAGGACGCCGACACCGGGCGGGTCACCCACTCCGGCGGCCTCCGCCTCGGCGTCCTCACCCAGCACGACTCCCTCGACCCGAACGCCACCGTCCGGCACGAGGTCATCCGGGACATGGAGGACCACGAGTGGGCGGGCAACGCCAAGATCCGGGACGTGCTGACGGGCTTGTTCGGCGGACTCGACCTCCCCGGCTTCCCGCAGGGCCTGGACACCGTCATCGCTCCGCTGTCCGGCGGTGAGCGGCGCCGTATCGCGCTCGCCAAGCTGCTCATCGAGGAACAGGACCTGATCGTCCTCGACGAGCCCACGAACCACCTCGACGTCGAGGGCATCGCCTGGCTCGCCCGGCATCTGCGCGAGCGCCGCTCCGCCCTCGTCTGCGTGACGCACGACCGCTGGTTCCTTGACCAGGTCTGCACCCGCATGTGGGACGTGCAGAGGGGCGTCGTCCACGAGTACGAGGGCGGCTACTCCGACTACGTCTTCGCGCGCGCCGAGCGCGAGCGCATCGCCGCCACCGAGGAGGTCAAGCGGCAGAACCTCGTCCGCAAGGAGCTGGCCTGGCTGCGGCGCGGTGCGCCCGCCCGTACGTCCAAGCCGCGCTTCCGCGTGGAGGCCGCCAACGAGCTCATCAAGGACGTACCGCCGCCCCGGGACAGCAGCGAGCTGATGAAGTTCGCCTCCTCCCGGCTCGGGAAGACCGTCTTCGACCTGGAAGACGTCACCGTGCAGGCCGGACCCAAGGTGCTCCTCAAGCACGTCACCTGGCAGCTCGGCCCCGGCGACCGCATCGGCCTGGTCGGCGTCAACGGCGCCGGCAAGACCTCCCTGCTGCGGGCCATGGCCCAGGCCGCGCGCACCGAGGGCGAGGCGCAGCCCGCGGGCGGGCGGGTCGTCGTCGGCAAGACCGTCAAGCTTGCCTACCTCTCCCAGGAGGTCGCCGAACTCAACCCGAACCTGCGGGTCCTGGAGGCCGTGCAGCAGGTGCGCGAGCGCGTCGACCTCGGCAAGGGGCGGGAGATGACCGCCGGTCAGCTGTGCGAGACGTTCGGCTTCAACAAGGAGAAGCAGTGGACGCCCGTCGGCGACCTGTCCGGCGGTGAGCGCCGCCGTCTGCAACTGCTGCGCCTGCTCATGGACGAGCCCAACGTCCTCTTCCTCGACGAGCCCACCAACGACCTCGACATCGAGACCCTGACCCAGCTCGAGGACCTCCTCGACGGCTGGCCCGGCTCGATGATCGTGATCTCCCACGACCGGTTCTTCGTCGAGCGCACCACCGACCGCGTGTTCGCGCTGCTCGGCGACGCCACCCTGCGGATGCTGCCGCGCGGCATCGACGAATACCTGGAACGGCGCCGGAAGATGGAGGAGGCGGTCGCGGCCTCCTCGCCCGTCGCGGCCAGACCCGCCCCCGAGAAGAGCGCCGCCGACCAGCGCGCCGCGAAGAAGGAACTCCAGAAGATCGAGCGGCAGTTGGACAAGGTCTCCGAGAAGGAGACCAAGCTGCACGCCCAGATCGCCGAGAACGCCACCGACTTCGCCAAGGTGGCCGAACTCGACGCCCAGCTGCGGGACTTGGCGGGCGAGCGCGAGGACCTGGAGCTGCGCTGGCTGGAACTCGCCGAAGACGCGTGAAGTTCCGATGAAGGCTGAGTGCTGTGTTTTCTGGGGGGACACCCCCCAGACCCCCCACGCATAACGGCGGCATCACGGGCCGGTTCTCCCTTGGGAACAGGGGCTGAATCGGCCCGGTGTGCTGTCAGTTGCAGGTGGTAGAAAGAGGGCTTGGCTAAAAATCAGTGACTGAACGGGGGAACGCGCTGATGACCCAGCCGCCCAACCAGCCGCCGTACGGCGGTTTCGGAGCACCACAGGGCGGTTTCGGACCACCGCCCCCGATCCCACCCCACCAGCCGGGCCAGTACCCCCAGCAGCCCGGCCCCTACGGGCAGCCGCAGCAGCCCGGCCCGTACGGCGCGCAGCCCGGTTACGGCTATCCGCCGCAGCCCCAGTACCCCGGCGCGCCCGGCACCCCGCCGCCCGGCTCCGGCAACCCCTTCAAGGGCAGGCCGGGCCTGGTGATCGCGGCGGCCGTAGCCGCGCTGGCCGTCATCGGAGGCACCGTCTACGCCGTGACCAGCGGCGGCGGCGACAAGAAGCCGGTCGCCGGGCAGAGCGACGACCCGAAGCCCACCGCGTCCGGCTCGGGCGGCACCGGCGGCGGTTCCGACCCGGAGGGCTTCAACGCGAGCCGCAGGACGGGCGAGGCGAAGGTGCTCTGGTACAAGTCGCCCCCGGACGCGCCCGGTGCGGGCGCCGAGGCCCCCGGCATGTGGATCACCGACAAGGCGGCCGTGAAGGCGGCGTACAAGCAGGTCTTCGCCTACGACGTGATCGACGGCAGTCCGGCCTGGGACACCGTCACCTTCCCGCAGAAGATCTGCGCGGTCACCCCGCAGAAGTCGGCCGACGACAAGATCGTGGTGGCCTACGAGAGCGGCACCGGCCAGCGCGCCAAGTGCAACCAGCTCCAGCAACTCGACCTGGGCACCGGCGCCAAGGGCTGGAGCGGCACGCTCCCCGAGGGCGCGCTGTTCGACAGCACCCTGAACATCTCCCTGTCGATCAGCGGCCGGACGGTGCTGGTGGGCCGCTCGCAGTCCGGGGTGGCGTACGACATCGACAGCGGGAAGAAGCTGTTCGACAAGAAGAAGTACGGCAGCGCCTGCTTCCCGACCGCCTTCGCCGGCGGCAGCAGGCTGATCTCCGTCGCGACCTGCAACGCGAGCGAACCGAACGAGCACGACGAGATCCAGGAGCTCGACCCGGCGACCGGCAGGGCCAGGTGGACGCAGAAGTTCGACAAGGGCTGGTCGGTCGCGCGGACGTACTCCGTCGACCCGCTCGTTGTCTACAGCACCAACCAGGACAAGAAGGCCTGGAACATTTCGACCTTCGACTCGAAGGGCAGGTTCCGCTCCCAGGTCGGCTTCGACGAGGACTTCGCCCCCCAGTGCGGCTGGGCGCTCCTCGAACGCGACCTGCAGGGCTGCAAGGGCGTGACCGCCGACGCGAACACCCTCTACCTGCCGACCGACGCCACCACCGGGCCGAACGAGATCGTCGCGATCAACCTGGCGAACGGCAAGGAGAAGTGGCGCGTCAAGTCCCCGGCGGACGCATCGATGCTGCCGGTGAAGGTCGAGGGCGGCAGGCTCATCGCCTATGTGCAGCCCTCGTACGACGTGGGCGGCCAGGTCGTGTCGATCGCGACGGGCGGCTCCGGCCACACCCCGGTGAAGCTGCTGCAGAACCCGCAGAGCACGGCGGCCCTGGAGAGCGCCCTCTTCACCAAGACCTTCGACTGGGTCGACGGGCGCTTCTACCTCTCGCCCACCCGGATCAGCGGAGACGACAACTCGAAGGGCAAGTTGATGCTCGCCTACGGCAAGTGACCTCTCCCCAGGCCCCGTCGCCCCCGCTGCCCGCTCCCGAGGTACCCACGCCATGACCCAGCCCCCGCCCCCGCCGCCCCACCAGCCCCCGCAGGGCGGTTTCGGTCCGCCCCAGGGCCGGCCGCCCTCGCCGCAGCCGGGATACGGCTATCCCCAGGCACCGCAGGCACCGCAGCAGCCCAACCCCTACGCCCAGCCCGCACCCCCCTACGGGCAGCCGCCGAACCCCTACGGCCAACAGACCGGTTACGGCTATCCGCAGCCGCCCGTGCCGCCGTACGCGCAGACCGGGCAGCCCGGCGGCGGGCGCAAGGGCAGCTCGCAGGCGCTGATCATCGTGGCGGCGGTCGTCGCCGTCGCGCTGCTTGTCGCCGGGGGCGTCTGGTACGCCTCGTCCGGCAAGGACGACGGCAGGAAGAGCGACGAGGCGAGCTCCAGCGGCGGCGGCACCGGAGGCACCGGTGGCAGCACGGCCGACGGTAAGGAGAAGGTGCCCGCCCACACCGCCTCCCAGCTGCTGTTCAAGGTGCCGGTGCCCCGGGTCGACGACACCACCGTCGTCGCCGGTTCGTGGCTCACGGACAAGGCGTATGTGAAGAGCGGTGTCGCCGAGATCAACGGGTACGACCGCGACAAGGGCGGCAAGCTGTGGACGATCAAGCTCCCCGGCCCGGTCTGCACGGTCAGCACGCACACCACCGACGACGACCGGACGGCCGTCGTCTTCCAGCCCAGGATGCCGCCGAAGGGCAGGTCCGAGGGGTGCAGCCAGGTCGCGGCGATCGACCTGGACGCCGGAAAGAAGCTGTGGACGAAGTCGCTCGGCTCCGGCGGCCGGGCGATGACCTTCGAGAACGTCACCGTCAGCGCGAACACGGTCGCCGCGGGCGGCGACTACGGAGGCGTCGCCTTCGACCTCGCCGGCGGCAGGCGGCTGTGGGCCCCGAAGCCCAAGGACACCTGCATCGACGCCGGGTACGGCGGCGGCGAGAAGCTCGTCGCGGTGCTCAAGTGCGGCTCGTTCACCGAGCCGCAGCTGCACATCCAGACCATCGATCCGCAGTCCGGGAAGACGATCTCGGAGTACAAGCTGGCCACGGGCATCGAGTACGCCGCCGTCGTGTCGACGAACCCGCTGGTCGTGGCGGCCGACGTCGGTCACAGCGCGGGCGACGGCAGCGAGATCTCGGACTTCTTCTCCCTCGACAACAAGACCGGCAGGCTGATCGCCCGGATCTCGGCGCCCGGCAAGGACTACGCGGCCAAATGCGACGCGATCTCCGAGCTGGAGCACTGCACCGGAGTCGCCGTCGGCAACGGCAGGCTGTACCTGCCGACCGAAGAGCACGACGGCACCGGGGACTACAGCCGGACCAACGAGATCGTCGCGTTCGACCTGGCCACCGGCAAGCAGAACGGCCAGCGCGCCGACGCCGGCGACGGCTACACGATCACCCCGCTGCGCATGGACGGCGGCAATGTGATCGCGTACAAGCGCCCGCCGTACAACAAGGGCGGCCAGGTGGTCAGCATCGACGGCGGCTCCTTCAAGGAGACCAAGCTGCTGGAGAACCCGGCGGCGGGGTCGGTGCGGGCCCTGGAGGGGATCCTGTCGCCCGACTACTCCGAGATCCTCTACTCGCAGGGCCGCCTGTACCTGGCCGGCCGGTTCGCCGACAAGCTGTCGAGTTCGGTCTCCGGGGAGAAGGTCCTGGCGCTCGCGCTCGGCGCCGGCGGCTGAACCACTGCTCGACAGCCGCGGCCCCGTCCCTGCTCAGGGGCGGGGCCGTGCGCGTACCGCCCATCACCCTCGTATACGCGGAAAGCCAGAAATTCCGTCGATCAGGGGCAGTTCTCACCGGTAGGGGGAGCGCAATGTCGAACAAGCGTGTAGCTTCCGGGGGCATGAAGAGCGGGGGAGCCGGGAGGGGGCTCCTGTCCGCGCGGGCCGGTGGGCATCCATAGTGCGGCATCCATGGGGATCCATCGGGGGGACTGGGGGGTTTGCTCGATGGGAGTGCGGCTCATGGTGGTCGACGACCACCGACTGCTCGCCGAGGCGCTGGCCTCGGCGTTGAAGCTGCGCGGGCACCGGGTGCTCGCCGCGGCGGCGCCTGCCGCGGGCGCGGCGGAGCTGGTGATCACCCGTGCGCCGGAGGTGTGCCTGCTGGGTACGGCGACTCCGGCCGAGCCGGGCATCTTCGACCCGGTGGTGAAGATCAAACGGGAGCGTCCGCAGGTGGCGGTCCTGGTGCTGGGCCCGGTACCGAGCCCGCGCGGCATAGCCGCCGCCTTCGCCGCCGGCGCCTCCGGCTACGTACGCCATGACGAGCGGATAGAGGGCGTCGAGCGCGCCATCATGAAGGCGAGGGCGGGCGAGGCGGCGGTGGCGCCGCAGCTGCTGCAGGGAGCCTTCAGCGAGTTGCTGAACCCCGCCGCCCAACCGGACGACGAGGGCCAGCGGCTGCTCCAGATGCTCACCCCGAGGGAGGTCGAGGTCCTGGTCCGGGTCGCCGACGGCGAGGACACCCGCCTGATCGCGGCCGGCATGGGCATAGCCCCCTCCACGGCCCGCACCCATGTGCAGAGGGTGCTGATGAAACTGGGCGTGGGCTCACGCCTGGAGGCAGCGGCCCTGGCGGCACGGACGGGCTTGCTGGACCGGGCGGGGCCGGTGAACTCCGCTTCGGAGCAGCCGCCCCCTTGAGGCGCTGCAGGCGCCTTGAGGGGGCGCGAGGAACTGCGCGATCAACCCCACACACCCGCAGCCGGCACACAACAGCAGGCCCAACGGCGCTACTCCGCCCCACCCTCCTCCGGAGGAACCGGCGGCGGAGTCGGCCGCAACTTCAGCCACACCAGGAAGAACACCCCCAGAGCCAACATCGCGATCCCGGTCCACAGATTGATGTTGACCCCCTGCGCCTTGTCGATGGCGGCCTGGCCGTCGGTGATCCCGGTGATCGTGACGATCACGCCGTAGACCACGAACAACCCACCAATGATGCGCCGCAGATCGAAGATGCGAGCCGCCGTCGCCGACTTCTCCTGGAGCTCGGTGACTTCGCGCTGCACGTCATGCTCTGAGTACCCGTGCTGATCAGTCATGGTGAATCGATCCTCCCTCGATCAGAACGAGAACGGGATGTAGCAGGCGGCAGCAAGGACGACCGCGCCCCAGCCCAGCAGGGCGGGCCGGCGGTACCAGGCGTCGTCGCCGGCGGCCGGCGGCTCGGACATGCCGGGTGAGGTGGTGCCGTAGACCAGGCCCTGGAGTTCCTCGGCCGGCTTCGGCCTGGTGAACAGGGACACGGCCACCATCACCACCGCACCGGCGACGAAGCCGACGATCGCGGAGACGAAGTTGGCGCCCTGGTCGGAGGGGATGTCGATGATGCCCCTCTTGTAGATCACGAAGTAGTTCACCATCGCGGCCACCGTGCCGGCGAGCAGGCCCCAGAAGCCGGACTTGGCGGAGGCGCGCCTCCAGAACATGCCGACGATGAAGACGACGAACATCGGCACGTTGAAGAAGGAGAACAGCGTCTGCAGGTAGCTCATGATGTTCGAGAACGACGAGGCGAGGAAGGCCGTGCCGACCGAGGCGCAGACGCCGATCACGGTGATCAGGCGGCCGAAGCGGACGTAGTACTCGTCCTCGCGGCCCCGGACCACGTACCGGCCCCAGATGTCGTTGGTGAACACCGTGTTGAAGGACGACACGTTGGCCGCCATGCCCGCCATGAACGCGGCGAGCAGTCCGGTCACCGCGATGCCGAGGACGCCGTTGGGCAGCAGTTCCTGCATCAGGTAGGGGATGGCGTCGTTGTACTGGTAGCCGGACTTGGGGGTGCCGAAGCCGGGGACGATCGCGGCGGCGACCAGGCCCGGGATCATCACCAGGAAGACGATGAAGATCTTCGGGTAGGCGGCGATCAGCGGGGTGCGCTGTCCGGCGGAGAGGTTCTTCGCGGACAGGGCGCGCTGCACCTCCGCGAAGTTCGTCGTCCAGTAGCCGAAGGACAGCACGAAGCCGAGGCCGAGCACGATGGTCAGCCAGTTCGCGCCCAGCGGGTTGCTGCTGCCGATGCCGGTGCCGCCCCAGGCGGTGGTGAAGTTCGCGCCGTGGCTTGCGGTCAGCTTGTCGGTCAGCCCGCCCCAGCCGCCGACCTTCTTCAGACCGAGCACGACGATCGGGATGAGGGCCGCGAGGATCACGAAGAACTGCAGCACCTCGTTGTAGATCGCGGAGGAGAGGCCGCCGAGGGTGATGTACGCCAGCACGAAGGCACCGGCGACCACGATCGCCACCCACTGCGGCCAGCCGAGCAGCGCCTCGACGACGATGGCGAGGGCGTAGAGGTTCACACCGGCGATCAGGACGGCGGCGAACGCGAACAGGACCGAACTCAGCAGATGCGCCCACTTGTCGAAGCGGAGCAGCAGCATCTCGGGGACCGAGCGGACCTTGCTCCCGTAGTAGAAGGGCATCATCACCAGGCCGAGGAAGACCATGGCGGGGATGGCGCCGATCCAGTACCAGTGCACGGTGTAGGCGCCGTACTGCGCGCTGTTCGCGGCCATGCCCAGGATCTCGGTGGCGGCCAGGTTGGCCGAGATGAACGCGAGACCGGTGATCCAGGCGGGCAGGGAGCGCCCGGAGAGGAAGAAGTCGAGGCTGGTCTTCACCGATCTGCGGGCGGCGAATCCGATGCCGAGAACGACGGCGAAGTAGATGGCGAGAATCGTGTAGTCGAGCCCGTTCGTGGGGAGTCGTAGCTCGGCGGCCAGGCCCATGGCCTGGTATGTGGGGGTTTGCATAAGAACTCGCTTCGTCGCGTGAACTGATACAGAGCGGAACCTATGCCTCCGTGTTCAGTGTCCAAACAGTTTTGTTGATGCTCTTTGTTGGATTGTGATGTTGACGGATGTGAGGGGGCGATGTTCCAATGTGTTTGGTTCTGTTTGATGATTGATGTGGCTCGAATAGGGAGTCCGCAGTGAAGAAGACCTCGACCCGCCTGGCCGACGGTCGCGAGTTGATCTACTACGACCTGCGCGACGACAACGTGCGCGACGCGGTGGACCACCGGCCGCTGGAGCGGACCGTCACGACCTCCGAGATCCGCCGTGACCCTCTGCTCGGCGACGCCATCGCCGTCGCCTCGCACCGCCAGGGCCGCACCTACCACCCGCCGGCCGACGAGTGCCCGCTGTGCCCTTCCACGGGCGGTCGCCTGAGCGAGATCCCGGACTCGTCGTACGACGTGGTCGTCTTCGAGAACCGCTTCCCCTCCCTGGCCGGCGACTCGGGCCGCTGCGAGGTCGTCTGCTTCACCTCCGACCACAACGCGTCCTTCGCCGACCTCACCGAGGAGCAGGCCGCGCTGGTCCTGGAGGCATGGACGGACCGTACGTCCGAGCTGTCGCATCTCCCCTCCGTGGAGCAGGTGTTCTGCTTCGAGAACCGGGGCGCGGAGATCGGCGTGACGCTCGGACATCCGCACGGCCAGATCTACGCGTACCCGTTCACGACGCCTCGCACCGCCCTGATGCTGCGCCAGGTCGCCCAGCACAAGGAGGCGACGGGCGGGGAGAACCTCTTCGACGCCGTCCTGCAGAGCGAACTCGCCGGTGAGCGGGTCGTCCTGGAGGGTGAACACTGGCTGGCGTTCGTGCCGTACGCGGCCCACTGGCCGTACGAGGTGCACCTGTACCCCAAGCGCCGCGTGCCCGACCTGCTGGGCCTGGACGAGGAGGCGCGCACAGAGTTCCCCAAGGTCTATCTGGAACTCTTGAGGCGCTTCGACCGGATCTTCGGCGAAGGTGAACCGCCCACGCCCTACATCGCGGCCTGGCATCAGGCGCCGTTCGGGGCGCTGGAGGACTTCGAGGGCGTCAACCGTGACGACTTCGCGCTCCACCTCGAGCTTTTCACCATCCGCCGAACCTCCGGCAAGCTGAAGTTCCTCGCGGGTTCCGAGTCCGGCATGAACGTGTTCATCAACGACGTGCCGCCGGAGCGCGCGGCCGAGCGACTGCGAGAGGTAGCGAGTTGATGAGCGGTAAGTACCTGGTCACCGGGGGTGCGGGCTATGTGGGCAGCGTGGTCGCCCAGCATCTGCTGGAGGCGGGCCACGAGGTCACGGTCCTCGACAACCTGACGACCGGCTTCCGCGAGGGGGTCCCGGCGGGCGCGGCCTTCATCGAGGGTGACATCCGCGACGCCGCCAAATGGCTGGACCCCTCCTACGAGGCGGTCCTGCACTTCGCCGCGTTCTCGCAGGTCGGCGAGTCGGTCGTGAAGCCCGAGAAGTACTGGGACAACAACGTCGCCGGCACCATGGCGCTGCTCGGCGCGATGCGCGAGGCGGGCGTGCGCAAGCTGGTCTTCTCCTCCACGGCCGCCACGTACGGCGAGCCGAAGGAGGTCCCGATCGTCGAGTCGGCGCCCACCTCGCCGACCAACCCCTACGGCGCCTCGAAGCTCGCTGTCGACCACATGATCACCGGAGAGGCGGCGGCGCACGGTCTGGGCGCGGTCTCGCTGCGCTACTTCAACGTGGCGGGCGCCTACGGCAAGCAGGGCGAGCGCCACGACCCGGAGTCGCACCTCATCCCGCTGGTGCTGCAGGTCGCGCAGGGCAGGCGGGACGCGATCTCCGTCTACGGCGACGACTACCCGACACCGGACGGCACCTGCATCCGCGACTACATCCATGTCGCGGACCTCGCCGACGCCCACCTGCTCGCACTGAAGGCCGCCACCCCCGGCGAGCACCTCATCTGCAACCTGGGCAACGGCGAGGGCTTCTCGGTCCGCCAGGTCATCGAGACGGTCCGGCAGGTCACCGGCCACCCGATCCCCGAGGTCGTGGCCCCGCGCCGCGGCGGTGACCCGGCGGTCCTGGTGGCCTCGGCCGCCACGGCCCGCGAGAAGCTGGGCTGGAACCCGTCCCGCGCGGACCTCGCGGGGATCGTGGCGGACGCGTGGGAGTTCGCGCAGTCCATCAGCACAGCTAGGGAGCAGTAGTGGGCGCAGTGCAGGTGCGGGACGGTTTCGTGGAGCTCTACGGATCCGCGCCCGAAGGTGTCTGGTCGGCGCCGGGCCGCGTCAACCTCATCGGTGAGCACACCGACTACAACGACGGCTTCGTGATGCCCTTCGCGCTGCCGCACACCGCGATCGCGGCGGTCTCCCGCCGCACGGACGGGATCCTGCGCCTGCACTCGGCGGACATCGAGGGTGACGCGGGCGGGGTCGTGGAACTCCGGCTGGACGACCTGGCCCCGGAGTCGGACCGCAACTGGACGGCCTACCCGGCGGGTGTCGTCTGGGCCCTGCGCGAGGCCGGCCACCCGGTGACCGGCGCGGACGTCCACCTGTCGTCGACGGTTCCGTCCGGCGCGGGTCTGTCCTCCTCGGCGGCGCTCGAGGTGGTCGTGGCCCTGGCCCTGAACGACCTCTTCGAACTGGGCCTGCAGCGCTGGCAGTTGGCCCGCCTGTGCCAGCGCGCCGAGAACGTCTACGTCGGCGCCCCCACCGGCATCATGGACCAGACGGCCTCCGCCTGCTGCGAGGAGGGCCACGCGCTGTTCCTCGACACCCGGGACCTCTCCCAGAAGCAGATCCCCTTCGACCTGGCCGCGGAGGGCATGCGGCTGCTGGTCGTGGACACCCGCGTCAAGCACGCCCACAGCGACGGCGAGTACGGCAAGCGCCGCGCGGGCTGCGAGCGGGGCGCGGCCCTGCTGGGCGTCGACGCGCTGCGGGACGTCCCGTACGCGGAACTCGACGCCGCACTGGCGCGGTTGGGCGACGACGAGGAGGCGGTCCGCCTGGTCCGCCACGTCGTCACCGAGGACGAGCGGGTGGAGAAGGTCGTCGCCCTGCTGGAGGCGGGCGAGACCCGGGCGATCGGCCCGGTCCTGAGCGCCGGTCACGCCTCCCTGCGCGACGACTTCCGCATCTCCTGCCCGGAGCTCGACCTGGTCGTGGACACGGCCCTCGCCTCCGGCGCCCTCGGCGCCCGTATGACCGGCGGCGGCTTCGGCGGCTCGGCGATCGTCCTGGCGGAGGCGTCCGACGTGGACACCATCACCAAGGCGGTCGAGGAGGCGTTCGCCTCCGGCGGTCACACCGCTCCGAGGGTGTTCGAGGCGGTACCTGCGGCAGGAGCACGCAGGCTCAGCTGAGCCGCTTCGTGAGTGTGTACTCCGTGATCCCCGGCGGATAGTCGGGGATCACGCACACCACCTCGTACCCCTGCTTCCGGTAGAAGCCCGGCGCCTGGAAGTCCCAGGTCTCCAGCCGGGCCGAGGTGCAGCCCCGCTCGTCGTGCGCGATCCGTTCCGCCTCCGCCAGCAGCCGTGAGCCGAGGCCCGCGCCCCGCCACCGCTCGTCCACCCACAGGTAGGCGACGTGCAGCCAGGTCGTCCAGGTGTGGCCCACCAGGCCCGCGGCCAGCTCGTCCCGCTCGTCCAACACCCAGACGTGCAGCGGATGTTCACGTTCGGCCGGGGTGCCGCGCAGGGCGCGCAGCACGGGGGAGGCCTTCGTGTTGGTGTCGCGCAGCCGGGAACGGAGAAGATCGCGCCGGGTCCTGTCGACTTCTGTCTCAAGACGAAACATGCGGCTCACGATAAACGCGTCGGCCGGCCAGTTCTGCGAATTGCCTTCCGCTCCTGGCCCCCGGCCGTACCCTGATGAGCAGCACCGGTGGGGGCCGGTGCCGATCAGGGGGCGAGACAGTCGGGTACGACACCCGAAGTGGGGGTAGCAGTTTCCGCACAGCGGCGGCCGTGCGGTGTGCCGTTCCGGTCCCAGGTGGTCACAGCGGACGACCTGGGATGCTTCGGGTGCCGTACCTGCGCCCGTGCCGTCTCCCGACAATGGGGTATCCCCTGCTCTTGGAGAGCTTGGGGAAGGGGGTTTCGTGGTTCGCATCCGAGTCCTGGTCGTCGACGACCACCGCATCTTCGCCGAGTCGCTCGCCGCCGCCCTTGCGGCCGAGCCCGACGTCGACGTCTCCGCCGCGGGCAGCGGTCCCGCCGCGCTGCGCAGCCTGGAGCGTGCGGCGGCCGAGGGCCGCCGCTTCGACGTGCTGCTCGTCGACTCCGACCTGGGCGGCAACGTGCCGGGCGTACGGCCCGCCGTGCCCGTCCAGGAAGGCAATGAGGAGGGCCTGGTCGACGGGATCTCGCTGGTCGCCGGCGTGCGTTCCGGGCAGCCGGGCGTACGGATCGTCGTCCTCGCCGAGAAGGACGATCCGCGGCGTGCCGCGCTCGCCCTGCAGGCCGGGGCCTCCGGCTGGGTCGCCAAGGACTGCTCGCTGTCCCGGCTGCTCAATGTCATCCGGGGCGTCCTGCGCGACGAGACCCATCTGCCGCCCGCCCTGCTCACGGGCGTCCTCAGGGAGCTGACGGCCGCGCGCAAGCACCGCACCGAGAGCGAGCGGCTGGTGGAGTCCCTCACGCCGAGGGAACGGGAGGTGCTGCGGTGCATGGTCGCAGGCCTCGGGCGCAAGGCCGTCGCCGAGCGCCTGTTCCTCTCCCCGCACACCGTCCGCACCCATATGCAGAACGTCCTCGGCAAACTGGGCGTCCACTCGACCCTGGCCGCGGTCGCACTGGCACGACGGGCGGGGGTCGGACCCGTCGACCTGGGGCCGGCAGGCCGGGTGGAGGAGAGCAGCAGCGCCTGACCAACACCGTGAACGGGAGCGCCCTTAAGGGGCGCGGGGCTGCATCTGACATCCGGCTCCGCCGCGCGGGCGCGACAAGCCACGACGAACCCGCAGCCGAACGGCGCCCCCAGCGGAGCGCCTAGCCAGGGATGTTGTCGAACGGTGCCGTCAGCTGCCGTAGCAGACCGGCGAGCTCACCCCGCTGGGCGCGCGACAGCTCGGCGAGGATCGCACGCTCCTGGTCGAGCAGTCCGGCCAGGGCCTGGTCCGCGCGGTCCCGGCCCTCGTCCGTCAGCCGCACCAGCACACCGCGGCGGTCGCTCGGGTCGGGCAGCCGCTCCACCAGGCCCTTCTTCGCCAGGCGGTCGATGCGGTTCGTCATCGTGCCCGAGGTGACCAGGGTCTGCGTGAGCAGCTGCCCCGGGGAGAGCTGGTACGGCGTGCCCGCGCGCCTGAGCGCCGTCAGCACGTCGAACTCCCAGGGCTCCAGGCTGTGCTCGGCGAAGGCCAGCCGGCGCGCCCGGTCCAGATGCCGGGCCAGTCTGCTCACCCGGCTGAGCACCTCGAGCGGTTCCACGTCGAGGTCCGGACGCTCCCGGCGCCACGCTGCGACCAGTCGATCGACCTCGTCCTCCATGACGATCAGTGTAGTGGTTGTGTCGATGTGAAGTCTCTTGATGTCAAGTCTCTTGACATCGAGAGAAGTCGCTGGGGAAGGTAGGAGACATGAGCACCCCCACCTGGGACCCCACCCAGTACCTCCGCCACGCCGGCCACCGCGCCCGCCCCTTCGCCGACCTCCTCGCCCGCGTCCCGGACCTGCCCACGCAGCCGCCCCGCATCGCCGACCTGGGCTGCGGCCCCGGCAACGTCACCGTGTTCCTGGCCGACCGCTGGCCCGCCGCCCACATCACCGGCTACGACAACTCACCCGAGATGCTCGACAAGGCCCACGTCGACCACGCGGGGCCCACCCCCGGCGGCGGCCGCCTCGACTTCGCCCCCGCCGACGCCCGCACCTGGGCGCCCGCAGAGCCGTACGACCTGATCGTCAGCAACGCCACCCTCCAGTGGGTCCCCGGCCATGCGCAGCGCTTCGCGGAGTGGATCGCGGGTCTGAAGCCCGGCGGCACCTTCGCCTTCCAGGTCCCCGGCAACTTCGGCGCCCCCAGCCACCGGCTCATGCGCGAACTCGCCCACTCCGCCCACTGGAAGGACCGCCTCGCCGACACCCTCCGCCACGAGGACGCCGTCCTCGCGCCCGAGACCTACCTCGAGCAGCTGACCGCCCTCGGCTGCACGGCGGACGTCTGGGAGACGACGTACATCCACCTCCTGACCGGCGAGGACCCCGTCCTCGACTGGGTGAAGGGCACCGGCCTGCGACCGGTCCTCACCGCCCTCGCCGACGACCCCGCGGCCCGGGACGCCTTCCTGGACGAGTACCGCACGGCCCTGCGGGAGGCCTATCCGGCCGGGGCGCACGGTACGGCGTTCCCGTTCCGCCGGATCTTCGCCGTGGCCACGAGGAGGCGTGAGCCGTGATCACCGCCGTCGACCACGTCCAGCTCGCCGCACCGCCCGGCTCCGAGGACCGGCTGCGGGCGTACTACGCCGGCGTCCTCGGGATGGCCGAGATCCCCAAGCCGCCGGTGCTCGCGGCGCGGGGCGGGTGCTGGTTCCAGGCCGGGAGTGTGCAACTGCACCTGGGGGTGGAACAGGACTTCCGGCCCGCGAAGAAGGCCCACCCCGGACTGCGGGTCACCGGGATCGAGCGCTACGCCGCCCGGCTGCAGGCCCACGGGGCGCAGGTGGAGTGGGACGACAACCTGCCCGGCCACCGGCGCTTCTACTCCGAGGACCCCGTGGGCAACCGGCTGGAGTTCCTGGAGCCGGAAACCGCTGTTTGAGGGCCCCCGCGGAGGTCACCCGCTGAGGTGACACCGACGCCGATCCCTGCAGGGGGTGAGAGACATGGCGAAGGAAGAGAAGACCAGGGCCAAGAAGGAGCAGATGAAGGGCAAGGCCAAGGAGGCAGCGGGCCGTGCCGTCGGCAACGAGCGGATGACCGCCGAGGGCAAGGCCGACCAGATGAAGGGCGACGCACGCCAGGCGAAGGAGAAGGGCAAGGACACCTTCAAGCACTGAGCGGGGCACACCCCAGGGCGCCGGGAGTCAGCTCTTCCGGCGCCCGATCAGGTGCGGCTTCGCCTCCAGCCCGTCCAGGCCGTGCCACGCCAGGTTCACCAGATGCGCCGCGACCTCCGCCTTCTTCGGACGGCGCACGTCCAGCCACCACTGGCCGGTCAGGGCGACCATGCCGACCAGGGCCTGCGCATACAGCGGAGCCAGCTTCGGGTCGAAGCCGCGGGACTTGAACTCGCGGCCCAGGATGTCCTCCACCTGGGTGGCGATGTCCGAGATCAGTGAGGCGAAGGAACCCGTCGACTGCGGGATGGGCGAGTCACGGACCAGGATGCGGAATCCGTCCGTGTACTCCTCGATGTAGTCCAGAAGCGCGAACGCCGCCTGCTCGCACAGCTCTCGCGGATGACCGGCCGTCAGGGAACTGGTCACCATGTCCAGCAGACGCCGCATCTCACGGTCCACCACCACCGCGTACAGCCCCTCCTTGCCGCCGAAGTGCTCGTACACCACCGGCTTGGACACCCCGGCCTTCGCCGCGATCTCCTCCACCGACGTGCCCTCGAAACCCTTGGCTGCAAACAGGGTGCGACCGATCTCGAGCAGCTGCTGACGGCGCTCGGCCCCCGTCATCCGGGTGCGCCGCGCTCGCCGCGGCTTCTCATTCGTCGGGGTGCTGCTGGAGTCGGTCGCCACGGCGTCAATCATGCCGCCTTCGCCGACTCCTTCCGGGGCTCGGAGCCGTCCTCGCCGGTGTTACGGCGTGAATCGATACGCGAGCGTGACGGCCAGCGCACGTCGTAGGCCCAGCCGAGCGCCTCGAACCAGCGGATGATGCGCGCCGAGGAGTCCAGCTGGCCGCGCATCACACCGTGCCGCGCGGAGGTCGGGTCGGCGTGGTGCAGGTTGTGCCAGGACTCGCCGCAGGACAGCACCGCGAGCCACCACACGTTGCCCGAACGGTCACGCGACTTGAAGGGCCGCTTGCCGACCGCATGGCAGATCGAGTTGATCGACCAGGTCACATGGTGCAGCAGAGCCACCCGAACGAGTGAGCCCCAGAAGAACCCGGTGAACGCCCCCCACCAGGACATCGTCGCCAGACCACCGATCAGCGGCGGCAGCGCCAGCGACAGCGCCGTCCAGAACACGAACTGGCGGGAGATCGCACGGATCGCCGGGTCCTTGATCAGATCCGGCGCGTACTTGTCCTGCGGCGTCTGCTCCTCGTCGAACATCCAGGCGATGTGCGCCCACCACAGGCCCTTCATCAGCGCCGGGACCGTCTCCCCGAAACGCCACGGGGAGTGCGGATCGCCCTCCGCGTCGGAGAACTTGTGGTGCTTGCGGTGATCCGCCACCCAGCGGACCAGGGGCCCCTCGACCGCCATCGACCCCATGATCGCGAGCGCGATCCGCAGAGGACGCTTGGCCTTGAAGGAGCCGTGCGTGAAGTACCGGTGGAAACCGATCGTGATGCCGTGGCAGCCCAGGTAGTAGAAGAAAACCAGCATGCCGAGGTCCAGCCAGCTCACCCCCCATCCCCACGCCAGCGGCACCGCGGCGACCAGCGCGAGGAACGGGACGGTGATGAAGAGCAGCAGCGTGATCTGCTCGATCGAGCGCTTCTGCTCCCCGCCCAGCGTGGCGGAGACGGACGTGTCGCCGGTCGCCTTCGGGGCGTCTTCGATCACATCGGAGCTTGTGGTCATGGGCGTCCCCTGTGGGGTCGAGGGTTGAGGGTGTGATGCCGGGGTAGGCCATGGAAACCGTGCCCGGGTTCCATTACGACGGTCCCTACGGTTCCGTAACCTACGGCGTCGTAAGTATGGCAGCGAGTCGCCCGGCGGCAAGAGCCCGAAATCATGCGCGTCCGCATGGACACCTATCCTGGAGTCGGTCGGACAGCGCGGTCCGCTCTGATTCCTTTCCCGGATGCCAGGGCCGTATGCGGCGCCCGCCGCGCGGCCCCGGGCGCCGGGTTCCCCTCCCGGACGAGCTTCAACACTGCAAGGAGCCGCACCTGTGAGCAGTGCCGACGACCAGACCACGACGAGCAGCGAACTGCGCGCCGACATCCGGCGGCTGGGCGACCTCCTCGGCGAGACCCTCGTGAGGCAGGAGGGCCCCGAACTGCTGGAACTCGTCGAGAAGGTCCGCCGCCTCACCCGCGAGGACGGAGAGGCCGCCGCCGAACTGCTGCGCGGCACCGAACTGGAGACCGCGGCCAAGCTGGTCCGCGCCTTCTCCACCTACTTCCACCTCGCCAACGTCACCGAACAGGTGCACCGCGGCCGCGAGCTGCGCGCCAAGCGCGCCGCCGAGGGCGGCCTGCTGGCCCGTACCGCCGACCGGCTGAAGGACGCCGACCCCGAGCACCTGCGCCAGACGGTCCGCCACCTCAACGTGCGCCCCGTGTTCACGGCGCACCCCACCGAGGCCGCGCGCCGGTCGGTCCTCAACAAGCTCCGGCGCATCGCCGCACTTCTGGAGACCCCGGTCATCGAGTCCGACCGCCGCCGCTACGACACCCGTCTGGCCGAGAACATCGACCTCGTATGGCAGACCGACGAACTCCGCGTCGTCCGCCCCGAGCCCGCCGACGAGGCCCGCAACGCCATCTACTACCTCGACGAGCTCCACGCCGGCGCCGTCGGCGACGTCCTGGAGGACCTCACCGCCGAACTGGAGCGCGTCGGCGTCAGGCTCCCCGACGACACCCGCCCCCTCACCTTCGGCACCTGGATCGGCGGCGACCGCGACGGCAACCCGAACGTCACCCCCCAGGTCACCTGGGACGTCCTGATCCTCCAGCACGAGCACGGCATCAACGACGCCCTGGAACTCATCGACGAACTCCGCGGCTTCCTGTCGAACTCCATCCGCTACACCGGCGCCACCCGGGAACTCCTCGACTCCCTCCAGGCCGACCTGGAACGCCTCCCCGAGATCAGCCCCCGCTACAAGCGCCTCAACGCCGAGGAGCCCTACCGCCTCAAGGCCACCTGCATCCGGCAGAAGCTGGAGAACACCAAGCAGCGCCTCGCCAAGGGCACCCCGCACGAGCCGGGCCGCGACTACCTCGGCACCAGCGAGCTCCTTCAGGACCTCACCCTCATCCAATCCTCCCTGCGCGAGCACCGCGGCGGCCTCTTCGCCGACGGCCGCATGGACCGCACCATCCGCACCCTCGCCGCGTTCGGCCTCCAGCTCGCCACCATGGACGTACGCGAACACGCGGATGCCCACCACCACGCCCTCGGCCAGCTCTTCGACCGCCTCGGCGAGGAGTCCTGGCGCTACGCCGACATGCCCCGCGACTACCGGGCCAAGCTCCTCGCCAAGGAACTCAGGTCCAGAAGGCCCCTCGCCCCCACCCCGGCGCCCGTCGACGCGCCCGGCGAGAAGACCCTCGGCGTGTTCCAGACCGTCAAGCGGGCCCTGGAGGTCTTCGGACCCGAGGTCATCGAGTCGTACATCATCTCCATGTGCCAGGGCGCCGACGACGTCTTCGCCGCCGCCGTCCTCGCCCGCGAGGCCGGGCTCATCGACCTGCACGCCGGCTGGGCCAAGATCGGCATCGTGCCGCTCCTGGAGACCACCGACGAACTCAAGGCCGCCGACACCATCCTCGAGGACATGCTCTCCGACCCGTCCTACCGGCGCCTCGTCGCGCTCCGGGGCGACGTCCAGGAGGTCATGCTCGGCTACTCCGACTCCTCCAAGTTCGGCGGCATCACCACCAGCCAGTGGGAGATCCACCGCGCCCAGCGCCGACTGCGCGACGTCGCCCACCGCTACGGCGTACGGCTGCGCCTCTTCCACGGCCGCGGCGGCACCGTCGGCCGCGGCGGCGGCCCCTCCCACGACGCGATCCTCGCCCAGCCCTGGGGCACCCTCGAAGGCGAGATCAAGGTCACCGAACAGGGCGAGGTCATCTCCGACAAGTACCTCGTACCGTCCCTGGCCCGCGAGAACCTCGAACTCACCGTCGCCGCGACCCTGCAGGCCTCCGCCCTGCACACCGCCCCCCGCCAGTCCGTCGAGGCCCTCGCCCGCTGGGACGCCGCCATGGACGTCGTCTCCGACGCCGCCCACGCCGCCTACCGAAAGCTCGTCGAGGACCCCGACCTGCCGACGTACTTCCTCGCCTCCACACCGGTCGACCAGCTCGCCGACATGCACCTGGGCTCGCGGCCCTCCCGCCGCCCCGGCTCCGGGGTCTCACTCGACGGACTGCGCGCCATCCCCTGGGTCTTCGGCTGGACCCAGTCCCGCCAGATCGTCCCCGGCTGGTTCGGCGTCGGCTCCGGCCTCAAGGCACTGCGCGAAGCAGGCCTCGACACCGTGCTCGACGAGATGCACGAACAGTGGCACTTCTTCCGCAACTTCATCTCCAACGTCGAGATGACCCTCGCCAAGACCGACCTGCGGATCGCCGCCCACTACGTCGACACCCTCGTCCCCGACGAGCTCAAGCACGTCTTCGACACCATCAAGGCCGAGCACGAGCTGACCGTGCGCGAGGTGCTCCGGGTGACCGGGGAGGACGAACTGCTCGACGCGCAGCCCGTGCTGAAGCAGACCTTCGCCATCCGCGACGCCTACCTGGACCCGATCTCCTACCTCCAGGTCACCCTCCTCAAGCGCCAGCGCGACGCCGCGGCCGCCGGTGAACAGCCCGACCCGCTGCTCTCCCGCGCCCTCCTGCTCACCGTCAACGGCGTGGCAGCGGGCCTGCGCAACACCGGCTGACACCCCCGCAGCACATGAGGGTGCCCCCGGGCTCGTACGAAGCCCGGGGGCACCCTCATGCCGTACATCAGGCCCTGCGCCGGCGCACCACCAGATAACCGCCACCGGCCACCAGCGCGGCCGCGACACCCGAGAGCAGGCCCACCGGAGCACTGCTGCCCGTCTCGGCCAGGTCACCGCCGGAACCACCCTGCGGGGACGCCGAAGCGGACGCGGACCCGGACGAAGGCTCGGACGAGGACGAAGAGCCGGGCGACGGAGACGACGACGAAGGCGCAGACGCAGACGCCGAGGACGACGCCGACGGCGAAGGCGTCGAACCGCCGCCGCCCTGCGAGTCCTTGCAGTCCGTCCAGAACACCTTGTGCTTGGCGGCGCCCTTCTCACCGTCGAAGTTCCAGAACAGCTTGTAGTGCCCGTCGGGCAGCGACATGTCCGCCGTACGGCCATGACCCTCGGCGTCCAGCGTGATGGCGCCGGTCTTCACCGTCTTGCCCTTCACACCGGCCGTCGGAGCCCAGGCCTCGATGTGCCAGTCGACCTGCTGGACCGCGTCGAAACCGAACGCGTCCAGATAGAACGTGCAGACGTGCGGCTCGTTCCGTTTCAGCTCCTCGCCGGTGGTGGCGTCATGAATCTTCACAGTCCCGTTGTCACCGGGAACAGTGGCGTGAGCGGCAACAGGCGCGGAGAACAGCGCCGCCGCGGCGACGGCGGTCAGAGCGCCGACGCGGTTGAGGGTACGCATGGGGCAAGTCCATCTTCGAGTTACGGACGGGAAGATGTGGAGGGGGCGGCTAAGCATCCAGCCACACCTGACCCAAGGTCAATCACGAACAGACAACGCTCGGATTCTCCACAGAACGGAGAACGGGAAAAGCCGTCAGATAGTCACGAAAGCTGCCGTCAGCAACACGACCCCCGACCCCGCCATGACCCACCCGGCCCGCGTCCGCCCCAGCCCCCCGGCCACCACCACCGAAGCCAGCAGCAACGCCCCGCCGAACGGAACCCAGGCATACAGAATCCCCGCCGGCCCCGACCGCACGACCTCATCGCTGTCCGGCTTCACCACCACCGTGTACGTCCGCCCCTTGCGCACCGCAACCGTCTTCTCGATGACCACCCGGTCCCGACCCGAAGAACCCTGCGAAATCGGCGTATAGCGCCCCGAACACGAATCGTCCCCGCACCGCGCCACCTCGATCGTGCCGCGCTCCCGCCCCTTCGTGAGCATCACATACGGAGCCGTCCGCCACGACGCCCACACCCCGGCGATCAGGATCAACACCGCAACCATGCCCATCGCCGCAAACCGCCCGAACCGCAAAGCGGCAACCGAGGCCCGGCGCGAAACCGGACGGGACGAGGCGGCAGTGGCAGGCATGGCCGGGATCATTGGCCATGCCCCCACACCAGGTCAACTCCGGTGGGGGACAAGTCAGGAGTTGTACGTGCTTTGCGCCCGCTCCAACCCCTCGATCACCAGACACTCCACCGCATCCGCCGCCCGGTCCACGAAGTAGTCCAGCTCCTTGCGCTCCGTGGACGAGAAATCCTTCAGCACAAAATCGGCAACCTGCATACGACCAGGCGGCCGCCCGATCCCGAACCGCACCCGGTGATAGTCCGCCCCGAACGCCTTCGTCATCGACTTCAACCCGTTGTGCCCGTTGTCCCCACCACCGAGCTTCAGACGAAGAGTGCCGTAATCGATGTCCAACTCGTCATGCACCGCCACGACGTTCGCCACCGGCACCTTGTAGAAATCCCGCAGCGCGTTCACCGGACCACCGGAGAGATTCATGTACGACATCGGCTTCGCCAGAATCACCCGCCGATTAGCCGGACCGACAGGCCCGATCCGCCCCTCCACAACCTGCGCCTGAGCCTTCCCCGCCCGCTTGAACCTCCCCCCGATCCGCTCGGCCAGCAGATCCGCCACCATGAACCCGACGTTGTGCCGGTTCATCGCATACTCGGGTCCCGGATTCCCGAGGCCGACGATCAGCCAGGGGGCATTGGCAGGGGTGGTCACGTCCATGTCTCCTTATACGGCAGCCGCTGCTCCCCCAAGGGAAGCAGCGGCTGAACGAAACGACAGCGAGGATCAGGCCTCGGCGACCTCTTCGCCCGCGGCCTCCTCGCCCTCCGCAGCCTCCTCGGCCTGCGAGGCCAGGACCTGAAGGACGACAGTGTCCTCCTCGACGGCCAACGTGGTGCCCTTCGGCAGCGTGATGTCCTTGGCGAGGATGGAGGCACCGGCCTCCAGGCCCTCGACGGAGACAGTGACGGCCTCGGGGATGTGCGTGGCCTCGGTCTCGACCGGCAGCGCGTTCAGCACGTGCTCCAGCAGGTTGCCACCCGGGGCCAGCTCACCCTCGGTGTGGACCGGAACCTCGACCGTGACCTTCTCGCCACGCTTGACCAGCAGCAGGTCCACGTGCTCCAGGAAACCCTTGATCGGGTCACGCTGAACCGACTTCGGGATCGCCAGCTCGTTCGTCTTGCCGTCGATCTCCAGAGAGATCAGGACGTTCGGCGTACGCAGCGCAAGCAGCAGGTCGTGACCCGGAAGGGTCAGGTGCAGCGGGTCGGAACCGTGACCGTACAGAACACCGGGAACCTTGCTGTCACGACGGATACGACGGGCAGCACCCTTACCGAACTCGGTACGGGTCTCGGCGGTGAGCTTCACCTCGGACATGATCACTCCTCGTACAAAACAGGAACGGACGTGGTCACCCGGCCACGAACGGCCTGCTACGAAGAGCGCGTCGATAACGGACCGCCATACCCCGCCACAAACGGGTACGGCCTCCCTCGCCGAGCAACTGCAGCAGTCTACTCGGCCAAGGAGGCCACACCCAAAACGATCTCCGGAAGAGACAGAACCCACCGGGGCCCGCCTGCGCAGAACCCTTACTGCTCGTCGAACAGGCTCGTCACCGAACCATCCTCGAACACCTCACGCACCGCACTCGCAATCGTCGGCGCAATCGACAACACCGTGATCTTGTCCAGATCCCGGCCCAGCTCAGCCGGCGTCGGCAGCGTGTTCGTGAACACGAACTCACTCACCCGCGAGTTCTTCAGACGATCCGCAGCGGGACCGGACAGCACACCATGCGTCGCCGTCACGATCACGTCCTCCGCACCGTGCGCGAACAGCGCATCGGCAGCGGCACAGATCGTGCCACCCGTATCGATCATGTCGTCGACCAGGACACACACCCGACCCTTGACCTCACCCACGACCTCATGGACGGTCACCTGGTTCGCCACGTCCTTGTCACGCCGCTTGTGCACGATGGCGAGCGGAGCGCCCAGTCGGTCGCACCAGCGGTCAGCCACGCGCACACGCCCGGCGTCAGGCGAGACCACGGTGAGCTTGGCCCGGTCGACCTTCTCACCCACGTAGTCCGCAAGCAGCGGAAGAGCGAAGAGGTGATCCACAGGCCCGTCGAAGAAGCCCTGGATCTGGTCCGTGTGCAGATCCACGGTCAGGATGCGGTCCGCACCCGCCGTCTTCATCAGATCAGCGACCAGCCGCGCCGAGATCGGTTCGCGACCACGGTGCTTCTTGTCCTGCCGCGCGTAACCGTAGAACGGCACGATGACGGTGATGGACCGCGCCGAAGCCCGCTTCAGAGCATCGATCATGATCAACTGCTCCATGATCCACTGATTGATCGGAGCCGTGTGGCTCTGGATCACAAAGCAGTCCGCGCCACGCGCCGACTCCTGATAGCGGACGTAGATCTCACCGTTCGCGAAGTCGAACGCCTTCGTCGGGACGACGCCGACCCCCAGCTGCTGGGCGACCTCCTCGGCAAGCTCGGGGTGGGCGCGGCCGGAGAAGAACATCATCTTCTTCTCGCCGGTCGTCTTGATCCCGGTCACAGCTGTCTCCTCAGAGGTGTCTCAACTGGGTGTGCACTTATCACGGTACGCCGACTCCGGCGCACCCGTTTCCGGTCAGTCTTCGCTCTCGACCTGCCGAGACGCCGCCTCAGCCGCCTGCGCCGCCGCGCTCCCCGGACGCTTGCGAACCACCCAACCCTCGATATTCCGCTGCTGACCACGGGCCACAGCCAACGAACCGGGCGGCACATCCTTCGTGATCACGGACCCCGCAGCGGTGTACGAGCCGTCCCCGACAGTGACAGGAGCCACAAACATATTGTCCGCACCCGTCCGGCAATGCGACCCGACCGTCGAGTGGTGCTTCTCCTGGCCGTCGTAGTTCACGAACACACTGGCGGCACCGATGTTGGTGTAGTCACCGATCGTCGCGTCACCGACATAGGAGAGGTGGGGGATCTTGGTCCCCTCGCCGATGGTGGCGTTCTTCGTCTCGACGTACGTACCGATCTTGCCCTTCGCAGCGAGACGCGTGCCCGGCCGGAGATAGGCGAACGGACCGACCTTCGCCTGCGGCCCGATGTGGGCACTGTCGGCCACCGTGTTGTCGACACGGGCCCCGGCGTCCACCCGGGTGTCGGTGAGACGGGTGTTGGGGCCGACCTCCGCGCCCTCACCGAGGTGCGTGGAGCCGTGCAGCTGCGTGCCCGGGTGGACGACGGCGTCCTGCTCGAACGTGACGGTGACATCGACCCAGGTGGTCGCCGGGTCGATCACGGTGACGCCGGCGAGCATCGCGCTGGTCAGCAGCCGGTCGTTGAGGATCCGACGAGCCTCGCTCAGCTGCACCCGGTTGTTGATACCGGCGATCTCATGGTGATCACCCGTGACGGACGCCCCGACACGGTGACCCGCCTCACGGAGGATCCCGAGGACGTCGGTCAGGTACTCCTCGCCCTGGCTGTTGTCCGTACGCACCTTCTTCAGCGCGTCCGCCAGCAGCAGACCGTCGAACGCGAACACACCGGAGTTGATCTCACGGATCGCGCGCTGCGTCTCGGTGGCGTCCTTGTGCTCGACGATCTCGGTGACGGCACCGGTCGCCTCGTCGCGGATGATCCGGCCGTAACCGGTGGCGTCCGGGACCTCGGCGGTCAGCACGGTCACGGCGTTCGAGTCGGCGGAGTGGGTCGCGGTGAGCTGCCGGAGCGTTTCACCGGTGAGCAGGGGGGTGTCGCCACACACGACCACGACGGTGCCGTCGACACTGCCGCCCAGCTCGTCCAGGGCGATACGTACGGCGTGGCCCGTGCCGTTCTGCTCGGCCTGCACGGTGGTGCGTACGGCGGGGTCGGTCTCGGCGAGGTGCGCGGTGACCTTCTCGCGGGCGTGCCCGACCACGACGACGAGGTTCTCGGGGTCCAACTCACGGGCGGCGGCGAGCACATGCCCCACGAGGCTGCGGCCACAGATCTCGTGCAGGACCTTGGGTGTGGCCGACTTCATACGGGTGCCCTCACCCGCTGCGAGAACGACGACGGCTGCCGGGCGAATGGCGCTCACGGGGTTGCCCTTCGGCTGTGGAGTGAGTGGGGACATCCGCAGGATACCGGGGCGTTTCTTGGGGGACATGGGAGCGGGCCCTGACGGTGTTGTCACCAGTCAGGACCCGAACTTGGTTAAGCTCCCCCGCCAGGACTCGAACCCGGACAGATGGCACCAAAAGCCACAGTGCTGCCAATTACACCACGGGGGAACAATCTCGGCTAAACCGGACATTTAGTCAGGTCGCCGAGTGGCGGCTCCTACTATGCCGTACCACCAGCCCTCGATGCGACGGTACAGGTCGGCTCCGTCCCTGACGTCGATGCGGAGGCAGCCGTAGTAGTTCTCCTCGGTGTTCTTCCGGTTGGTGCTGGGGTTGTGTTTCTTGAGTGTGGTCTTCAGTAGTGCGGACGTCTCGATGCCGACGTGATGCGCCCAGAATTCCTCGGCGGCTGCCACGTTGGCGGTCTCGTGGATGTGTACCGCAAATCGGAGGCTGTCGGGCTCTACGCGGAGCAGCTTCAGCCAGGCCAGGAAGACCGTGACCATGTCGGGGTCACTGTTCACGAAGGTCACGCGCTCTCGCCGGCTGTGGGGCTTCCTTTTGGCTCCCTCGGCCCAATACAGGCCTACCCCGATCAGGAATAGCTCCCGGTCGCTCAGTCGGCCCACCTCTGTCATCGCCAGTTGCTTCGTGTGCTGCCGTTCCTCGTCGCGCAGCCGAAGCTTGGCTTCCCAACCTCGCTTCGCGATCGCCGAGGCTTCCTCCTGCGTCCGTTTCTTTCGCTCCGGCGTTGGCAGATCCCGTACCCACAGCGAGATCGAACTCTTCGAGCACCCCAGCTCCACCTGGATCTGGTCGTACGTCCAGCCCTGGAGTCGGAGCTCCCTTGCCCGGTCCCGGAGGTCGTCCTTGGCGTTCGGGCGCTTCGTCCATTCCGGAGGGGGCTCGCCCTCCAGGAGGCGGTTGAGGATGTCGTTGTTGTCGACGTGCAGGCGGTCGCGGATCTGGCGGCGGCTGAGGCCTGCCCGCCGCAGTTCTACCGCCCGCTCCCGCAGTCCCTCGAAGTCGGCGTATTCGCCATGTGAATGTGCCATGGGCATACCGTCCGGGCGGAATCCGGGGTTCCGGGGGCGAACAATGTGCGATTCAGCAGTTCGAGGGATATCGGTCTGTTTCGCTTACGTTCGGTTACGGAGTGTGGTGTAGACCCATCGCGAAAACTCGCCGGAAAACGGGGCGTGGACGCCCTTAGGCTGGAGGCATGACCACGACGGGGGAAGTGCACGCGGCGGCCCGCGGAGGGCCGTGGTGGTGGGCCAGGTGGCGTAGTGCGGCCTTGGATGTCGGCCTGGCGGTGGCGTCCGCGGTGGAGTGTGCGTTCGAGGGTGTTCGGTTTGCTCGGGACGCGGGGATTCCGGTGGCCGCGGGCGTGGTGTTCGGGGTGTCGGCCGGCTCGGCGCTGCTGGTGAGGCGGCAGTGGCCGATTGCTGTGGTGCTGGTGTCGATCGCCATCACCCCGGCCCAGATGGGCTATCTGATGGGGGTCGTCGGGCTGTACACGCTCGCCGCTTCCGAGTTGCCGCGGCGGATCATCGGTTCGCTGGCGGGGATGTCGCTCGTCGGCATGTTGATCGTGATGTTCGTGCGGGTGCGGCAGGACATGGCGCGGGGGTCGTGGGATCTGGGGGACTGGTTCGTTCCGTTTGCTGCGATCACGACGGCGATCGGGATGACTGCGCCGCCGTTGCTGCTGGGCCTTTATGTGGGGGCTCGGCGGCGGCTGATGGAGAGCTTGCGGGAGCGGGCGGACAGTCTTGAGCGTGAGCTGCAGCTGCTGGCGGAGCGGGCCGAGGAGCGGGCCGAGTGGGCGCGGAACGAGGAGCGGACTCGGATTGCGCGGGAGATGCATGACGTGGTCGCCCATCGGGTGAGCCTCATGGTCGTTCACGCGGCTGCGCTGCAGGCCGTTGCCCGGAAAGACCCCGAGAAGGCCGTCAGGAATGCGGCGCTGGTGGGGGACATGGGGCGGCAGGCGTTGACCGAGTTGCGGGAGATGCTCGGGGTGCTGCGGAGTGGGGATGGGGCGCGGGGGGCCGAGCGGTCCGTTCCGTTGGCTGCGGTGGGGGTGGCTGCTGCCGTGGCGGCTTCGAGGGCCGTGGATGAGGGGGAGGGGCCCTGCCTGGAGGAGTTGGAGGAACTCGTCGGGCAGTCGGCGGCTGCGGGGATGGTGGTGGATCTGTCCGTCGAGGGGGATGTGCGGTCGTATGCCGCTGAGGTGGAGCAGACGGCGTATCGGGTGGTGCAGGAGGCGTTGACGAACGTCCACAAGCATGCGGCGGGTGCGAAGACGCATGTGCGGCTTGCGCATCGGGTGTCGGAGATCGCGATGCAGGTGGAGAACGAGCCGCCGCCGGAGGTGGCTTCGGCGTCGTCGGCGCGGTTGCCGTCCGGGGGGAACGGTCTGGTGGGGATGAAGGAGCGGGTGACCGCGCTGGGTGGGGTGTTTGTGTCGGGGCCGACGGATGCGGGGGGTTTCCGGGTGTCGGCGGTGATTCCGGCGGCGTAGTGGCCCTTGTGTTTCCGGGCGTTCAGCCTGCGGTGAGTCGTACGGGTTCGATGCCTGAGATGAGGGCGCCGAGGGCTTGGTCGATGTCGGGGCCGAGGTACCAGTCGCCTGTGTGATCGAGGGCGTAGATGCGGCCTTCGGTGTCGACGGCGAGGAGGGAGTGGGTCTCTGTCTCGGTGCCGAGGGGGCTGACTTCGGTGTCGAGGGCGCGGCCGAGGTCGTTGAGGGTGCGGGCCATGTGGAGGCCGTGCAGGGGGTCGAGGTGGAGGGCTGCGGGGGCGATCTGGCGGCCGGGTCCGGTGGGGGTGATGTGGAGGCCGCCGAATTCGGCCCAGGCTTCTACGGCGGCGGGGAAGACGGCGTGGCGGTGGCCTGCGGGTGAGGTGTGGTCGCGGAGGGCGTCGGCCCAGATCTCGGCCTGTTTTATGTCCCAGCGTCCGGGTTGCCAGCCGGCGGCGCGGAGGGCGGCGTCGACGGGTACGGGGAAGCGCGTGGTCGAGGTGCGGTCGGGGTGCATCTGCCCTTCGATCGTCGAGTTAGCTGGGGTCATGGGTCGGCGCGGGGTCGCCGTTTTGCCTGGGGGTGGGGGGTTCAGCCGTCTGCTGCTGCGGGGTCGACGATGCGGACGCCGTAGTGGGCGCTGAGGGCGGTGCAGGCGCGGCAGGGGGTGGCGAAGCTGCCGTGGAGGGGGTCGCCGTCCTCGCGGATGCGGCGGGCGGTGAGTTTGGCCTGTTTGAGGGCTTTGCGGGCTTCGCCGTGGGTCATGGGTTTGCGGGTGGCGCGTTTGCTGCGGGCGGCGTCGGCGGCGGCTATGTGGCGGGAGATGAGGATGGTTTCGGCGCAGCGGCCGGTGAAGCGGTCGCGTTGGGCGCTGGGGAGGGTGTCGAGGAAGTCCTGGACGAGTGGGTGCAGGGCTGGGGGCTGGTCGCCGCGGGCGGCGGTGCCGGTGAGGGTGGCGCCGCGGACGGAGAGGGCGGCGGCGATGGTGGGGAGTATGCCGTCGCGGCGGTGGAGGAGGGTGGGGGCGTGGGGGGTTTCGGTGGCGCTCCAGCCGATGCGGGGGTCGCCGGACGGCCCGGTGTGCGGTGCCGTGTGTGGTCCCGTCTGCGTCGCGTTCATGATCGTCTTCCCCTCCCGAGCCTCCCCCGGAGGTCACAGAGTGCCAAATGCCGTGGCTGGTGCGGAAGCTGGGGCGGTGCGACACGCCCGGGTTTGGGCGGGCTGTCACGGCGGGGTGACGGCTGGTCACGGAAGCGGAGGGTGGCTGACCGGTGCCCGGTGACCGGTGCGGTCGTACCGCATAGGCTGTCGGCACCGCGATCCACGCGGCGGACGTGTGGAGAGGGTTGTACAGGAGATACGGGGCGGGTTGGCCGGTGGCGGTCATCGCGGTCCGTAACGAACGCCGCAGGGGGCAAGCGCCATGACGACAGGTCGGCTCGGGCAGCAAGCCGCGCCGCCGAACGCGGCTTATGCCGGGCAGGTCGTGCATTTCCCGGATCCGGTCCGGGCGGCACGTCACCCGAGAGGGGTACGTGTGGATGAGCGCGGTTACCCCGACTTCTCGCCGTATGCGCGTGCTGCTGCGGAGATCGCGGAGCCGCCGGAGGGGTTCGGGGTCGACGAGTTGCGGCTGACGGACTACGTGTCGGCGAATGCGGCGCTTGCGGCCTCCGGGCATGAACTGTGGGACACGGTGCCGGCGGTGGCGACGCCGCATGGCTGGACGTGGCATCACGTGGTGGGGTCGCGGCGGCTGGAGTTGGTGCCGGTCGAGGTCAAGGCGTTGCTGCGGCATCACGGTGGGATCGCGACGGCGGCGGTGGATCAGGGCAAGCGGGGGACGCGGCCGTTGCAGGAGACGCGGCCGGCGCATTTCGGGTTGCCGAAGTCGGGTGTGGCGGTGACGGAGTCGCAGGTGCAGGGGGTCGAGGAGGACCTCGGGTATCGGTTGCCGGGTGCGTACCGTTCGTTTTTGAAGGCTGCGGGTGGGTGTGCGCCGGTGGGTGCGGCGCTGGATGCCGAGCTGGGGTTGCTGGTCGACCAGCCGTTCTTCACGGTGCGGGACGAGGCGGCGGTCAATGATCTGGTCTACGTCAACAAGTGTCTGCGTGACCATCTGACCAAGGATTACTTGGGTGTTGGGTTTGTGCAGGGCGGTTTGCTGGCGTTGAAGGTGAAGGGCGAGCGGCCCGGTTCGGTGTGGTTCTGTGCGTATGACGACGCGAGGGACGTGGATCCTTCGTGGGCGCCGGCGGATCGGGTGGAGCGGTTGTTGCTGCCGTGCGGTGAGGACTTCGACGCGTTCCTGGCGCGACTCGCGGGCAATCCGCCGGAGTTGGAGACGGTGGCGAATCTGATGGTGGACGGCGGGTTCGCGTATTCCGTTCCGGTCTCTTCCGTCTCTTCGGTGGGGGAGTGAGCGTTGCGATGGTGACCTTCGCGCAGGCGCAGGAGCGCGCCGAGGAGTGGATCAACGGGGATGTGCCGGCGTATCAGCATCGTGAGGTGCGGGTGCGGGAGTTCGGGCTCGGGTTCGTGGTGTGGGCCGAGGACCGGGCGGAGGGGCCGCGTTCGGACGGGGGTCTGCAGCGGCTGGTGATCGCCCGGGACAGCGGTGAGGCGACGCTGTGGCCTTCGCTGCCGGTGGGTGAGGTGATTCGCCGGTACGAGGAGGAGTACGGCCGGCGGGACGAGGCCGCGGAGCCGGTGCCGGCGGCTTCGGCGCGGGTGGATCTGAATCAGACGTCGTTCCTGTTGAGTCCGCCGGAGTGGTTGCAGGAGGCGGCGGACAAGCTGGGGATGGCGGATCGGCGGGGCGGCGCGGCTGCTACGTCCGGTGGTGGCGCGGGGTGGCCGGAGGCCGGGGCGGGCGGTGACGGGCCGGGTGCGCCCGCGGCGCCGACTCCGTGGGCCGGGACGGACACCAACGGCGGCGGCGAGGACCTTTCCGTCCCGCTGCCCGCGACCGTGTTCGCGCCGCCGCTGAACGATGCGGGCGAGGAGACACCGCCGGACGCCGAGACGGCGCTGATGGCGGGCGGCAGCGGGCTTCCGCGGACGACGGAGGAGCGGGCCCTTGATGAGCCGGGGGCTCCGGGGGGTTCGCCTGCGCCGCCGCCGGGCTATGGATATCCGCAGGGCGCGGCAGCGCAGGGGGCGCCTCCTCCGCCACCGGCGCCTCCGTCGTACGGTTATCCGCAGCCGCCGGGTGCCCCTGGGCGGCCGCTCGCGCCGAACGCCGGGGACATCGCCGACGCCGCGACGAGCAAGGCGGCTCCGCCGTCGCGCCGGGGTTCGTCCACGCCGCCTCCGCCGAGTGCTCCGGGAACGCCGGGTGCGCGGCCGGGGTCCGGAGCGGGCGGTTACGTTCCGACGCAGCTGGTGTCGGCGCTCGGTCCCGAGGGGCCGGAGGATGCGACGCCCGGGGCACCGGGGGGTGCCCCGAATCCGCCGGGTGCGCCGACTCCTCCGGGCGTCCCGCACCCGCCGGGCGCGCCGAACGCCCCCGGCGGTACGCCTCCGGCCAACGTCCACCAGGCCGCCACCATGCTCGCCGACCCCAGCCGGATGGGGCCGGGTGCGCCGCAGCCTCCGGGCGCACCTGGTGCTCCGGGCGCGGGTGCGCCGCAGCCTCCGGGGCCTCCCGGTGCCCCGCAGCCTCCGGGCGCCCCCTTCCCTCCGGGTGCTCCCGGCATGAGTGCCCCGCCCCAGCCTCCTGCGGCTCCCGGTGCGCCTGGTTTTCCGCAGGCGCCGGCTCCCGGGGGGCCTGGCGCGCCCCAGCCTCCGGGTGCTCCGGGGGCCCCTGGCTTCCCGCAGCCCTCCGGTGCTCCGGGCGGCCCCGGCTTCCCGCAGCCTCCCGGTGCTCCTGGTGGGTCTCAGCAATCCGGCGCTGGGGGTAGCTCTGGCGCCGGGCAGCCTCCGGTGGGCCCCGGTGCTCCGGGCGGCCCCGGCTTCCCGCAGCCTCCCGGTGCTCCTGGTGGCCCCAGTGGTTCTCAGCCTTCCGGTGCTCCGGGTGGTTCGGGTGCCCCGCAGCCTCCGGTGGGCCCCGGTTTCCCGCAGCCCCCGGGTGCTCCTGGTGGCCCCAGTGGTTCTCAGCCTTCCGGTGCTCCGGGTGGTTCTGGTGCCCCGCAGCCTCCGGTGGGCCCCGGTGGTCCGGGCGGACCCGGCTTCCCGCAGCCTCCCGGTACTCCCGGTGCTCCCGGCTTCCCGCAGCCGCCTGGAGCTCCGAATGCGCCCGCGGCCCCCGGCACCCCGCCGCCCCCTGGTGCTCCGGGAGGTCCTGGCGGCCCCGGTGCTCCCGGTTCCGCCGGTGGTCGAGGTGCCGTACACCATGCGGAGACCGTGTTGGCCGGGCCCCCGGTGGGTGCACCCGGTGCGCCCCCGCCGCCGGCCCCCGGTGTCCCCGGTGTGGCTCCGGGCGCCCCGCAGCCGCCCGTGCCGCCCGGTGCGGTGCCGCCGCCCCCCGCCTACGGCTATCCGCAGCCGCAGGGTCAGCCCACCGTGGGCCCCGGTTATCAGGCCGTGCTTCGGTACCGGGCGCAGGACGGGTCCGAGCAGCAGTTGATCCGGCGGTCGGCGCCGGGTGTGCCGCATCCGGAGTGGCAGATCTTCCATGAGCTGCGCGGTATGAACGTGCCGCCGGACCAGGTGCTGGAGCTGCACACCGAGTTGGAGTCGTGCGAGCTGCCGGGTGCGTACTGTGCGCGGATGATCCGCGAGCAGTGGCCGCAGGCGCGGATCACGTCCATCGCGCCGTACGGGACGGATCACGCGAGCCGGCAGCAGGGCATGCAGCAACTGCTGGCGCACCAGGGCGAGTTGCACCAGGTGGCGGACGGGCCGGCCCGGCCTGCTCCGGTGCGGGCGCCGTTGCCGCCGGTGCAGTCGGCGCCGCCGATTCCGCCGGAGGCGGTGGGGCAGGAGCTGGCGGGTGCGTTCGGGCCGGGTGTGTTCCGGTTCGAGCAGGCTGCCGTGTCCCGGCAGGGTGTGCCGCCGGTGGTGGCGCATTCGCTCGTGGCGGCGGGGCTGCCGATGGACATGGGTCCGTTCTTCTGGGCGCAGGCCCAGCCGGGGCGGCCGGTGCCGACGCTTGCCGAGCTGGCGCAGGAGCGTGGTGTGCAGCCGGCCTCGGACGCGGGCTCGTATCTCGTCATGGGCAGCGACTTCGGCCGGGCGGTGTGTGTGCAGTACGGCACGGCGAACATCGTGGCCGTGCCGGTGGAGGCGGGGCCGGGTGGTGCGCCGGTGCCGCCGCAGTTCGTGAACACGGGGCTGCCGGAGTTCCAGCGGTGTCTGGCGCTGCTGGGCCGGATGTGGCGGCTCAGGTTCGGTCTGAACCAGGAGCAGGCGGGCCGTTGGACCGTCGACTTCCAGGCCCAGCTGGCCTCCCTCGATCCGGCGGCGCTCGGTTCACCGGAGAGCTGGTGGTCGGTGCTGCTGGAGCAGATGTGGGACGGGCTGCTGTGATGCACCGCCGCTGAGGAACTGGCTGCTCGGCGCGGGCCGGGCCGGTCACAACGACCGGCCCGGCCCTTTTGCGTTCGTACGCCGATCGCGATACGCCTTCGGAGTGTCGCGTTATGAACACTTCTGCCCGATATATCAAGATGTGCGCGAAATCATCATTGCGCGCCCGTACGGCGGAGAGTTCGGCGGAGAGGGGTTCCAGGATGAGCAGCACACCGATCTCGCCCCATGGCTTCGGGGCCGTACGGGGGCGCGGTTACTGCCCCGAACAGGTCGAAGTGTTCGCCGAGGCGCTCTCCCTGGACCGGGATGCCGCCTGGGAGCGGGCGGCCCGGCTCACCGTTCTCGCCAAGGACATGGAGGCGGAGGCCGCGCTGCTGCAGGAGACCGTGTCGAAGCTGTCCCCGCAGACCTACGAGTCGCTCGGGGAGGGCGCCCGGGACCTCTTCCTGCATGTGCAGGAGGAGGCCGCCGCCGTACGGGAGCGGGCCCGGCAGGAGGCGCAGCGCCTGGTGGAGGCCGCCCAGGCGCACGCGAGCGGTGTGCTGGACGCCGCCCAGGCGCACGCCGAGTCCGTGCTCGCCGAGGCCGAGGAACATGCCGGTCAGCGGCTGCTGGTGGCGCGTGCCGAGGCCGACGAGATCCGCATCGGCGCCCGGCAGGCGCTGAAGGAGGGCCGGGGCGAGGTGCTGGCCCTGCTCAGGGAGGCGCGGCAGCGCGCCACCGTGAAACTCGCCGAGCAGGCCCAGGAGTTCGCCGAGCGGTGGGACGAGGTGGAGCGGGCCGAGGCCGAGCGTGCGGCGGCGATCGATGCGCACGCCGCCGGGCTGATGGCCCGGGCGGAGGCCGAGCTGGCCGAGGCGAGGCGGGAGTTCATGGCGGCGGAGGAGTACGCCCACCGCTGCCAGGAGGAGGCGAACGCGCGCGCCGCGGAGATCCTCGCGGCGGCGCGCCGGCAGGAGGAGCAGATCGCCCGGGAGACGGAGCAGGTGCTGCAGCAGCACAGCGAGCGCTCGGACGAGATGCAGGTGCAGATGGACAACGTACGCAGCAGTCTTACGGCGTTGACGGGTTCGGCGTCGGGGGAGTGACGGGCGGGACGGGGGCGCCCGGCACAGGCCGCGCCTCCGTCCCGCCGACCACGGCCGGCGCCGCTCGGGCGCCGCGGGCCGTCACCCGCTTCTGCGTACCGCCCCTGCCAGGATCCACCCCTCCACGGCCTCGTACTCGCGTCGCTGTTCCTCCGACGCCCGGCGGCCGGAGGCCACCGTGCCGAGCCAGCCGAAGGCGAAGCCCAGGGGGATCGTCACCAGGCCGGTGGTGGTGAACGGGAACCAGTTGAAGTCGGCGTCGGGGAAAGCGGAGACGGGGGAGCCGGAGACCAGGTTGGTGCCCGGCATGATCAGCAGGACCGCGAGCGTGCCGCCGATCAGCGTGCACAGCAGGCCCATACGGGTGTAGCGGCGCCAGAAGAGGCTGTAGACCAGGGCGGGGGCGATCGCGGAGGCGCCCAGACAGAAGGACAGGGTCACCAGGGGTTGCAGGCTGTGGTGCTGGACCAGGGTGGCCAGCAGGATCGCCGGGACGCCCACCGCGAGGGCGGAGACCCGGGCCAGCAGCATCTCGCGGCGCTCCGACAGCTCCTGTACCCGGGCGGCGAAGACGTCATGGGCGAGGGAGTTGGCGCAGGCGAGGATCATCCCGGCGACCGAGGCGAGCAGGGTCAGGAAGATCGCCGTGGTGACCGTGGTGAACAGGAACGTCTCCGACGTCGACACGTTCGCACCGAACGCCGCCCGGGAGCCGAGCAGGTACGCCGTGTTGCCCTGGGGGTCGGCCTGCGCGATCGCCGCCCGTCCGATCAGTGCCGTCGCGCCGAACCCGACGACCGTCATGATGAGCACGAACAGCACCACCGACGACACCGCCCAGGACATCGAGCGGCGCACCTGACGGGCGCTGCGCGCGGTGTACATGCGCATGGTGACGTGCGGCAGACAGGCGCCGCCGAGGACGATGGTGAGCTCCGAAGTGATCATGTCCAGGCGGGGGTTGGAGCTGCCCGCGAACTCGACGCCGGAGTGCAGGAAGGCGGAGCCGACCCCGCTCTGCGCGGCCGCGGCGTTGAACAGCGCTCCCGGGTCCCAGTCGAAGCGCTGCAGCACCAGCAGGGCGACCACGGCGCCCGAGCCGAGCAGCATCACGATCTTCACGATCTGGATGAGGGCGGTGCCCTTCATCCCGCCGATCGCCGCGTAGCTGATCATCAGGGCGCCGAGCCCGATGATGCAGCCGGTCTTCAGCGAGTCGCTGGAGAAACCGAGGATGAACGCCAGCAGCTGTCCGGTGCCCGCCAGTTGGACCAGCATCAGCGGCAGCAGTGCGGCGATGGTGACCACGCAGGCGGTGATGCGCACTCCGCGCCCCGGCATACGGCGGGCCAGCGCGTCCCCCATGGTGAACCGGCCCGCGTTGCGCAGGGGTTCGGCCAGCAGGAACATCAGCAGCATCAGCGACAGCGCGGTGCTCAGGGCGAGCGCGATCCCGTCGTAGCCGCACAGGGCGATCACGCCGCCCGTGCCGAGCACGCTCGCCGCGGAGATGTAGTCACCGGCGATCGCGAGGCCGTTGCGCATGGGGGAGAGGGAGCCGTAGCCGGTGTAGAACTCGTCGAGGTCGTCGCCGTCCGGTCCGGTCATCACGCACAGCAGCAGGGTGATCGCGGCGACGGTGGAGAAGGCGACCAGGGACATGGCCTGGGCGCTTCCGCTGAACCCTGTCATCGTGCGGCCTCCCGCTTGGCGTCCAGCTCGGCCTGCTTGCGGATGCGGTCGGCGATCGGGTCGACGTAGCGGCGGGCCGTGTGCTCGTACAGCGCGATCGCCAGCCAGGTGACGGGTATCTGGAGCAGGGCGAGCAGCAGCCCGGTGGGCAGTCCGTCGGCGACGGTGGTCGTCATGAACGACGGGGCGAACGCCGACAGGATCAGGAACAGCGTGAAGTAGCCGAGTGCGGTGAGGGTGGCGGTGCGCCGCTGCCAGCGGTGCGCACTGCGCAGGATCCGCAGATCGCTGTGGTGGCCGAGAGGGGCCTCGGGAGGGCGGCGCCGAGTGGCCGGTTCGGGCGGCGGGGAGGGCGGCATCCACGGGTAGGTGGCCTCGTACGGCTGGGACGTGTTCTGCGGTGCATGGCGGTACGGGTACGACGGGGACCGGTCGTAGGACATCCCGGTGCTCCTTGCGTGGCTCGGGTCCTGTGCGGGGACCGCAGGGAGGTTGGGGGGCGGTGCGGAGCCACGCACGCTACTCGCCGGTTTCCGGCGGCGCGGCGTTTTCACCAAACTGGCCGGTCGGTATGCGCTTACTACGCTGACCTGCGGTGTTACCCGCGTTAACTCAGACTTTTGCGCCCCGGGGGATGACATATGCCCCCGCCGCGGACCGTCAGTCCTTGAGCACCGGGAAGCGTCGCGGGGCCAGGAACAGCAGCACCAGGAAGGCCGCGGCGGCCGCGCACGCCGCGCCCAGATACACCGCGTGCACGGCGTCCGCGATGGCCCGCCGCGTGGCCTCCGGCACCGCACCCCCGTCCAGGCCCCGGGTCACCGAGTCCAGGTCGCTCGCGCCGCCCAGCCGCCCGGCCAGCACCCCGTTGGCCACCGCGCCGAACACCGACGCCCCGATCGTCTGGCCGGTCTGACGGCAGAACAGCACCGACGCCGTGGTCGTGCCGCGCTCCGCCCATCCCACCGTCGACTGCACGCCCACGATCAGCGGGAGCTGGAACAGGCCCAGGGCCGCGCCGAGCAGCAGCATCAGCAGGGCCGGCTGCCAGGCCCGCCCCGGATAGGGCAGGAAAGGGAAGGCGAACAGGATCAGCGCCGCCGTCCCGATGCCGAGCATGGCGGTGTTGCGGAAGCCGATCCGCCGGTACACGTGCTGGCTCAGCGCCGCCGAGACCGGCCAGCTCAGCGTCCACACGGACAGGACGAAGCCGGCCGCCACCGGGGCCAGGCCCAGCACCGACTGCGCATACGTCGGCAGGAACACGCTCGGCGCCACCATCAGCAGCCCCAGCGCACCCAGGGCGAGATTGACCGCCGCGATCGTACGGCGCCGCCACACCCAGCCGGGGATGATCGGCTCGGCCGCCCGGCGCTCGACCAGGACCACCACCCAGGCCAGCGCAAGTCCCGTACCGAACAAGGCCGTTGACGGGCCCGACAGCCAGGGCCAGGCCACCCCGCCCTGCACCAGGGCCGTCAGCAGGACGCCCCCGCACGCGAACACCGCGAGCGCGCCCGCCCAGTCGATACGAGGGCGCTCGGCCGACTCCCGCTGAGGCTCGTGCAGATGACAGACCACGAGCCACAACGCCACTGCGCCGATGGGGAGGTTGACCAGGAAGATCCAGCGCCAGTCCGCGTAGGCGGCCAGGACACCGCCCACACCCGGGCCGGCCACCGCCGAAACCGCCCACACCGTGGACAGCTTGGACTGGATCTTCGGACGGTCCTTGAGCGGGTAGAGGTCGGCGGCGAGCGTCTGCACCGTGCCCTGGAGCGCCCCGCCGCCCAGGCCCTGGAGGATGCGGAAGGCGATCAGCGCGCCCATGTTCCAGGCCACCGCGCACAGCAGCGAACCGGCCAGGAACACCGACGCGCCCGCTATCAGGACCGGCTTGCGGCCGAAGGTGTCCGACAGCTTGCCGTACACCGGGAGCGTCACCGTCACGGCGAGCAGATAGCCGGAGAACAGCCAGGAGAACACCGAGAAACCGCCCAGGTCTCCGACGATCTGCGGGACGGCCGTCGAGACGATCGTGGAGTCGAGGGCGGCGAGCGCCATGGCGAGCATCAGCGCGGCGACCACGGCGCCGCGTCCGCGTGTGTCCGGCGTGCGCTGCTCCGCAGCCGTCCGTATTCCGGCCTCCCCCTGGTCCACAGGATTCCTTCCCCTTGCATCTATCCGCCGCAGAACAGCTTCCCACTTGACCCTGACGCGACGGGAGGGTGGAAGCTCAGTGGGCCGGAGGGTGGAGCGGAACCCCGAGAACGTCTCCACCCGTCGGTGGACTGCCCCTAGGGGTTCCTCCGTACTACGGCCCGGGGAGGGTTCGTACCGCCGGAGGAGGAACGGGGCCGGGTGCGTCCTTAACCTGGTTTTACGTCGCTGGGGAGCCGGTGAGGGGTGGTTGACCGAACCGGCGGGGGTGGGGTTTTCCCCAGCACAAGAGGGTGCCGGGCACCAGCGCGCCGGACCCCTCCGCGAGGCCAGACTCATCCGCGTAACCAGCACAGCACGTCCGGCAGGACCGGTCCGACGCAGTACTCGTGCGTCGTCTTCGTAACCGACATAGGAGACTTACCATGACTTCGGCCGTGACCATTCCCAGGCACGGGGGCACTGGAGGGCGTACGGCCGTAGCCGCGCGGGCGCGGCAGGTCGTGAAGGCGTACGGGGCCGGCGAGACCCGTGTCGTCGCCCTCGACCACGTGGACGTCGACATCGCCCGCGGGCAGTTCACCGCGATCATGGGCCCCTCGGGCTCCGGCAAGTCCACGCTCATGCACTGCCTCGCCGGGCTCGACACCGTCTCCTCGGGGCAGATCTACCTCGACGAGACCGAGATCACCGGGCTCAAGGACAAGAAGCTCACGAAGCTGCGCCGGGACCGGATCGGGTTCATCTTCCAGGCGTTCAACCTGCTGCCGACGCTGAACGCGATCGAGAACATCACGCTGCCCATGGACATCGCCGGGCGCAAGCCCGACAAGCAGTGGCTGGCGCGGGTCGTCGACACCGTGGGGCTGAGCGACCGGCTCAAGCACCGGCCCACCCAGCTCTCCGGCGGCCAGCAGCAGCGCGTCGCCGTGGCCCGGGCGCTGGCCGCCCGGCCCGAGATCATCTTCGGTGACGAGCCGACCGGAAACCTCGACTCCCGTGCAGGGGCGGAGGTGTTGGGCTTCCTGCGCCGCTCGGTCGACGAGCTCGGGCAGACCATCGTGATGGTCACGCACGACCCGGTGGCGGCCTCGTACGCGGACCGGGTGCTGTATCTCGCCGACGGCCGGATCGTCGACGAGATGCACAAGCCGACCGCGGACGCCGTCCTCGACCGCATGAAGGACTTCGACGCCCGGGGGCGCACGTCATGACCGTGCTGAAGACGTCGATGCGCAACTTCTTCGCGCACAAGGGGCGGATGGCCCTCTCCGCGATCGCCGTGCTGCTGTCGGTGGCCTTCGTCTGCGGGACGCTGGTCTTCACCGACACCATGAACACCACCTTCGACAAGCTCTTCCAGGCGACGTCGTCCGATGTGACGGTGAGCGCCAAGGGCGCCTCCGACAGCGGGGAGACGACCTCCGACAACGGCAAGCCGCCGGTCATGCCGGCCTCCGTGGTCGCCAAGGTGCGCGCCGCGCAGGGCGTGAAGGCGGCCGAAGGGACCGTCTTCTCCACCTCCGTGACCGTCGTCGACGCCAGGAAGGACAGCCTGTCGCCGTCCAGCGGCGCCCCGACCATCGTCGGCAGCTGGAACGGCAACGACGCCCGCACCATGAAGATCACCTCCGGTACGGCGCCCAAGGGCCCCGACCAGGTGATGGTCGACCGCGACACCGCCGACAAGCACCACCTCAAACTCGGTGACGAGATCGGCGTGATCAGCGCGGTCGGCACGCACGAGGCGAAGATCTCCGGGATCGCCGACTTCCAGGTCACCAACCCCGGTGCGGCGATCTTCTACCTCGACACGAGGACCGCGCAGCAGACGCTCGTCGGGAAGACCGGCGTCTTCACCAACGTCAACGTCACGGCCGACCCCGGGGTGACCGACCCGCAGCTGAAGAGGAACGTCGTCTCGGCACTCGGCACCACCTACAAGGTGCAGACCGCCAAGGAGACCGCCGACGCCAACCAGAAGGACGTCGAGGGCTTCATGAACGTCATGAAGTACGCGATGCTCGGCTTCGCCGGGATCGCCTTCCTCGTCGGCATCTTCCTGATCATCAACACCTTCTCGATGCTGGTCGCCCAGCGGACCCGCGAGATCGGCCTGATGCGGGCCATCGGGTCCAGCCGCAAGCAGGTCAACCGGTCGGTGCTGGCCGAGGCACTGCTGCTCGGTGTCTTCGGATCCGTCCTCGGTGTCGGCGCGGGCGTCGGCCTCGCGGTCGGCCTGATGAAGCTCATGGGCCGGTTGGGCATGCACCTGTCGACCGCCGATCTGACGGTCGCCTGGACGACCCCGGTGGTCGGTCTGCTGCTCGGCGTCGTCGTCACCGTCCTCGCCGCCTATCTGCCCGCCCGCCGGGCCGGCAAGGTCTCCCCGATGGCCGCACTGCGCGACGCCGGCGCCCCCGCCGACGCCAAGGCGGGCCGCATACGGGCCCTGGTGGGCCTGCTGCTCACCGGCGCCGGCGGCTACAGCCTGTACCTGGCCGCGAACGTCGACAAGGCGAAGGACGGCTCGCTGTGGCTGGGCCTCGGCGTCGTGCTCTCCCTCATCGGGTTCGTCGTCATCGGCCCGCTCCTCGCGGGCGGTGTGGTGCGCGTCCTGGGCGCCGTACTGCTGCGGGCCTTCGGACCGGTCGGACGGATGGCCGAACGCAACGCGCTGCGCAACCCGCGCCGCACGGGCGCCACCGGCGCCGCCCTCATGATCGGCCTCGCCCTGGTCGCATGCCTCTCGGTGGTCGGCTCCTCCATGGTGGCCTCCGCGACCGACCAGCTCGACAAGACCGTCGGCACGGACTTCATCATCCAGTCCGACAGCGGCCAGTTGGTCACACCGCAGGCCGTCAAGGCCGTGAAGGACACGCCGGGGCTGGCACGGGTCACCGAGTACAGGCGGAACCAGGCGGACTTCACCACCCCCGACGGCAAGACGCTCGACGACACGGCCATCACGGCTGCCGACCCGACGTACGCGACCGACCTGCGCACCAAGACGGTCGCCGGGAACCTCAAGGACGCCTACCTGCCGGACTCGATGTCCGTGCACGAGAAGTTCGCCAAGGCCCACGGGGTCCACCTCGGTTCGAAGATCAAGGTCGCCTTCAAGGACGGCTCCACGGCCGAGCTGACGGTCCGCGCGATCACCAGCAGCGACGTCGTCATCGACCAGGGGGCGATGTACACGTCGATCTCGACGCTGGCGAAGTACGTCCCCGCCGACAAGATGCCCCTCGACCAGCTGGTCTTCGCCACCGCCAAGGACGGGCAGCAGGACGCCGCGTACAAGTCGCTGAAGTCCGCCCTGCACGACTACCCGCAGTACAAGGTGCGCGACCAGACCGACTACAAGCAGGCGCTCAAGGACCAGATCGGCCAGCTGCTGAACATGATCTACGGCCTGCTGGCCCTCGCGATCATCGTCGCGATCCTCGGTGTCGTGAACACCCTGGCGCTGTCGGTGGTCGAGCGGACCAGGGAGATCGGGCTGATGCGGGCGATCGGTCTGTCGCGGCGGCAGCTGCGCCGGATGATCCGCATGGAGTCCGTGGTGATCGCCCTGTTCGGTGCCCTGCTGGGGCTCGGCCTGGGCATGGGCTGGGGGGCGACGGCCCAGCAGTTGCTCGCCCTGGAGGGCCTGAAGGTCCTCGAGATCCCGTGGTCCACCCTGATCGCGGTCTTCCTCGGCTCGGCCTTCGTGGGTCTGTTCGCCGCCCTGATCCCGGCGTTCCGGGCGGGCCGGATGAACGTACTGAACGCGATCGCCACCGAATAGCCACCGCACACGGGGGTTGCGGGGGAGCGCCCGGTGCCGGGGAGTCCTGGGGGACTCACCGGCACCGGGCAGTTTCGTGCGTCCTCAAACGCCGGACGGGCTGACTTTTCGCCGGCCGGGGTTTGATCTTTTCAGCCCGTCCGGCGTTTGAGGACGAGGCCGTTCAGGCCGAAGCGGGGGCGTGGGGGCGGCAGCCCCCAGGGACGGGACGGGTAGGGGCGGCGGGGGCGAGAAGGCTCCGGCGCTCGGGCCAGCGGCGACGTACCCTGGAAAACCCCCGGCCCGCCGCGCGCGTCGGGCCCTTCGCGTTGCCCGCCCCCCGGACGAAAGCCGCCCCGAATGAGCCTGCACGGTCTGCTCGACGCCGTCGTCAAGGACACCGCCCTCGCAGAAGCCGTCAAGGCGGCCACAGACGGCAACCGCATGCACATCGACCTCGTCGGCCCCCCGGCCGCCCGACCCTTCGCGATCGCCGCCCTCGCCCGCGAGACCGCCCGCCCCGTCCTCGCGGTGACGGCGACAGGCCGCGAGGCCGAGGACCTGGCCGCAGCCCTGCGCTCGCTGCTGCCGCCGGACGGCGTCGTGGACTACCCCTCCTGGGAGACGCTCCCGCACGAGCGGCTGAGCCCCCGTAGCGACACCGTCGGCCGTCGCCTCGCCGTCCTGCGCCGCCTGGCCCACCCCCGCCCGGACGACCCCGAGACCGGCCCCGTCTCCGTCGTCGTAGCGCCGGTACGATCCGTGCTGCAGCCGCAGGTCAAGGGTCTCGGCGACCTGGAACCGGTGGCACTGAGGACCGGCCAGACCGCCGACCTGAACGAGGTCGTGGAAGCCCTGGCCGCCGCCGCGTACGCGCGCGTGGAGCTCGTCGAGAAGCGCGGCGAGTTCGCCGTACGAGGCGGCATCCTGGACGTCTTCCCGCCCACCGAGGAACACCCCCTGCGCCTGGAGTTCTGGGGCGACGACGTCGAGGAGATCCGCTACTTCAAGGTCGCCGACCAGCGCTCCCTCGAGGTCGCCGGGCACGGCCTGTGGGCGCCGCCCTGCCGTGAGCTGCTGCTGACGGAGGACGTACGTGCGCGTGCCCGCGCCCTCGCCGAGCAGCACCCCGAGCTGGGCGAGCTGCTCGGCAAGATCGCGGAGGGCATCGCGGTCGAGGGCATGGAGTCCCTCGCCCCCGTCCTGGTCGACGACATGGAGCTGCTGATCGACGTGCTGCCCAAGGGCGCCATGGCCGTCGTATGCGATCCGGAGCGGGTACGTACGCGTGCCGCCGATCTGGTCGCGACCTCCCAGGAGTTCCTGCAGGCGTCCTGGGCGGCGACGGCGGGCGGCGGCGAGGCCCCCATCGACGTCGGTGCCGCATCGCTGTGGTCCATCGCGGACGTCCGCGACCGGGCCCGCGAGCTGGACATGATGTGGTGGTCGGTCTCGCCCTTCGCCGCCGACGAAGAGCTCGATGCAGACACCCTCAAGCTCGGCATGCACGCCCCCGAGACCTACCGCGGCGACACCGCCAAGGCCCTCGCCGACACCAAGGGCTGGCTCGCCGAGGGCTGGCGCACGGTGTTCGTCACCGAGGGCCACGGCCCGGCGGCCCGCACGGTCGAGGTGCTCGGCGGAGAGGGCATCGCGGCCCGCCTCGACGTGGAACTCGGGGAGATCTCCCCGTCCGTGGTGCATGTGTCGTGCGGCTCGATCGACTACGGCTTCGTCGACCCGGCGCTCAAGCTCGCCGTCCTGACCGAGACCGACCTGTCCGGCCAGAAGGCGGCCGGCAAGGACGGCGCCCGGATGCCGGCCCGCCGCCGCAAGACCATCGACCCGCTCACCCTGGAGGCGGGCGACTACATCGTCCACGAGCAGCACGGCGTCGGCCGCTACATCGAGATGGTGCAGCGCACCGTCCAGGGCGCCACCCGCGAGTACCTCGTCGTCGAGTACGCCCCCGCCAAGCGCGGCCAGCCCGGCGACCGCCTGTACATCCCCACCGACCAGCTGGAGCAGATCACCAAGTACGTCGGCGGGGAGGCGCCCACCCTGCACCGCCTGGGCGGCGCCGACTGGACGAAGACCAAGGCGCGCGCGAAGAAGGCCGTCAAGGAGATCGCGGCCGACCTCATCAGGCTGTACAGCGCGCGCATGGCGGCCCCCGGCCACACCTTCGGCCCGGACACCCCCTGGCAGCGCGAGCTGGAGGACGCCTTCCCGTACGCGGAGACGCCCGACCAGCTCACCACCATCGCCGAGGTCAAGGAGGACATGGAGAAGTCGGTCCCCATGGACCGTCTGATCTGCGGTGACGTCGGCTACGGCAAGACGGAGATCGCGGTCCGGGCCGCCTTCAAGGCCGTACAGGACGGCAAGCAGGTCGCGGTCCTCGTCCCCACGACCCTTCTCGTGCAGCAGCACTTCGGGACGTTCTCCGAGCGCTACTCCCAATTCCCCGTCAACGTGAGGGCGCTCAGCCGCTTCCAGACGGACACCGAGGCGAAGGCCGTCCTGGAGGGCCTGCGGGAGGGCTCGGTGGACGTCGTCATCGGCACCCACCGCCTGTTCTCCTCGGAGACCAAGTTCAAGGACCTCGGTCTGGTCATCGTCGACGAGGAGCAGCGCTTCGGCGTCGAGCACAAGGAGCAGCTGAAGAAGCTGCGCGCCAACGTCGACGTCCTGACGATGTCCGCGACCCCCATCCCCAGGACCCTGGAGATGGCCGTGACCGGCATCCGCGAGATGTCGACGATCACCACACCTCCGGAGGAGCGCCACCCCGTCCTGACCTTCGTCGGGCCGTACGAGGAGAAGCAGATCGGCGCCGCCATCCGCCGCGAACTCCTGCGCGAGGGCCAGGTCTTCTACATCCACAACCGGGTCGAGTCCATCGACCGGGCCGCCTCCCGGCTGCGGGAGATCGTCCCCGAGGCGCGGATCGCGACCGCCCACGGCCAGATGTCCGAGTCGACCCTCGAACAGGTCGTCGTCGACTTCTGGGAGAAGAAGTACGACGTCCTCGTCTCGACGACGATCGTCGAGTCCGGCATCGACATCTCCAACGCCAACACCCTGATCGTGGAGCGCGGCGACAACTTCGGCCTCTCCCAGCTGCACCAGCTGCGCGGCCGGGTGGGCCGCGGCCGCGAACGCGGTTACGCGTACTTCCTGTACCCGCCGGAGAAGCCCCTGACGGAGACCGCCCACGAGCGCCTGGCCACCATCGCCCAGCACACCGAGATGGGCGCGGGCATGTACGTCGCGATGAAGGACCTGGAGATCCGCGGCGCGGGCAACCTCCTCGGCGGCGAACAGTCCGGCCACATCGCCGGCGTCGGCTTCGACCTGTACGTCCGCATGGTCGGCGAGGCCGTGGCGGACTACCGGGCCTCCCTGGAGGGCGGGGTGGAGGAGGAGCCGCCCCTGGAGGTCAAGATCGAGCTCCCCGTCGACGCGCACGTCCCGCACGACTACGCGCCGGGCGAGCGCCTGCGTCTGCAGGCCTACCGTGCCATCGCCTCCGCCAACACGGAGGAGGACATCAAGTCCGTACGCGAGGAACTCGTCGACCGCTACGGCAAGTTGCCCGAACCGGTGGAGAACCTGCTGCTCGTCGCGGGCCTGCGGATGCTCGCCCGCGCCTGCTCGGTCGGCGAGATCGTCCTGCAGGGCAACAACATCCGCTTCGCACCGGTGGAGCTCCGGGAGTCCCAGGAGCTCAGGGTGAAGCGCCTGTACCCGGGGACCGTCATCAAGCCGGCCGTCCACCAGGTGCTGGTACCGCGTCCGAAGACGGCGAAGGTGGGCGGAAAGCCGCTCGTCGGGCGGGAGTTGCTGGGCTGGGTGGGCGAGTTCCTGGCGTCGATCCTGGGGTCGTAGAGCCGGACGGCAGACGGACGTGCGAAGCCGTCCGCGGGAGGCGGATTCCGCGGACGGCTGCTCTGTGGCCGTACGGCCCTGGTTCTACGGCTGTTCGGGCCTGTCGCGATCCATGCCGAGCTGCCCCTCGATGCGCTGCTGGGCGTCGTCGACCTGGTTCTCGTACTTGTTGCCCGTTCTCTCGTTGGCCTTGCGTTCCGCCGCGTCGGACATGTCCTTGGCCTTGTCCTGCAGCTGGCGGTTGCTCTTGAACCTGTCGAAGATGCCCATTCAGAGCTCCTTCCCGAGATGGCTCAGCAACGACGATACGGCCGATATGTGACATGTGCCCACTTGGGACGGTTCTGGTCTGGACCTCATGAGTGCCCCCGTGCGCCCTCTCGCTACGGTGTGCGGACAGTCGTACGGGACATGCGTACGAGAGAAGACCGCCCGTGCGGGGGCGGATCGTGCAGCAAGGGGAGGGCATAGCGTGAGGCGTCTGAGGGGCGGGGCGGCGGCCGCCATGGTGCTGGTGTTCGCCGTGGCCGGATGCAAGGCGGAGACCAGGACGGGATCCGGTGGACCGCAGGAGACCGGCGGCGGGGGCGCCGCCCTCACGGCCGCCGAGTCGCTGACCGTGAAGGGGCGCGCGCCGAAGACGGGTTACGCCCGGGACAGGTTCGGCGCCGCCTGGGCGGACACCGACTCCAACAGCTGCGACACCCGTGACGACATCCTCAAACGGGACCTGGACGACGTGAAGTTCAGCGACGGCAAGTGCAAGGTGTCGTACGGCGTCCTGGAGTCGGACCCGTACTCCGGCCAGAAGGTGACCTACCGGCGCGGCCGCAGCCTCGTCGACATCGACCACCTGGTCGCCCTCTCCGACGCCTGGCAGAAGGGCGCCAAGTACTGGGACGCGCGCAAGCGCATAGCCCTCGCCAACGACCCGCTCAACCTCCTCGCTGTCGACGCGAGCGCCAACCGCGCCAAGGGCGACGGCGACACCGCGACCTGGGTGCCGCCCAACAAGGCCTACCGGTGCACCTATGTCGCCGCCCAGGTCGCGGTGAAGAAGAAGTACGAGCTGTGGGTGACCGCCGCCGAGAAGTCCGCGATGGAGAAGGTCCTCAGGACCTGCCCGGGGCAGAAACTCCCCTCCGGCGGCAACCCGACCGAGGCGCCGGCCCGGTTCCGCGCCGACTGACCGGAACCGGGCAGGAGCCCGGTTTACGCCTGCTTCTTCAGCGCCGCGAGGACCGTCGTCGTCACCTTCTTCGCGGACGCGGCGCCGTTGTCGCTGCCCGCGGTGGACAGCACGGTGACCACCGAGTTGCCGGACCGGGCCGCGATCAGCGTGGTGCCGTTCTGCCAGGTGCCGCTCGTCAGCGTCATCGTGTAGGCCTCGTCGCCGAGCCCGGACGTGGACTTGCCGGTGAGCTTCACCTTGGCGTGCGCGTCGGTGTCCGTGAACGTGGCGCACTCGGCGGCGACGGACTGCAGGCTCTTCATCACCGCGGCGGCCGTGGTGCCCTGGAAGGTGTCGATCTCCTGGGCGACCTCCTGCGTCTTGTCCTTGCTCGCGTAGTCGTTCTGCGCGAACGACACGCCCCCCTTGTAGCCGCTCACCTGGATCCAGGACGTGGCTTCCAGCCTCGTGCAGTCCGGCTTCCCGCTCTTCTTGGCGGACGGGGAGAGGAGGGTGTCGCCGGTGTCCGAGGAGCCGTCGGCCTCGATGGTGAGCCCGGCGGGGAAGGCCGACGCGGGCGCCAGCGCCTTCTTCAGCTGCGTACCGGTGGGCAGAGAGGCGTTGGGGTCCTTCGTCTTGGCCGCGGCCGCCTTGCCGGAGGAAGCCGCGCCCCCCTGGTCGGAGGAGGAGCCGGACGAGCAGGCGGTGAGGGCCAAGGGGAGGGCCGCGACGGCGAGCAGGGTGGCGACACGGGGCGAGAGACGCATGACAGTCCTTCAAAGGATGGTGTTGAAACGGGGGAGCGCACGGCATGCCGTGCAAGGGCCGGAGGCGGCCCGGGGCGTGGGGAGTGGGGCCGCCCGTGGAAGCCGGTGGAACGGCTCGGTGAGCGGCGAGCGGTAAGCGTAAGCGTGCGGGCGGGACGGCCGAACCCCAGGTGGGGGGCGGCCGGGGACCCGGCGCCGTGCCGGGCGCCCGCGCCGCGCCCGGCGGTCACGGGAGGAGCAGGGTCAGGCCGCCTTCTTCCAGTCACCGCAACCGGTGGTCTTGAAGTAGGCGTCGCCCGGGCTGATCGTGACGACGGCCGTGCCGGTCACGTTGTTGTTCGCGATGATCGAGTGGAGCGAGTGGTCGGCGTCCTTGGTCCGCTCCCAGTAGCAGGAGTCGTCCTTGTTGCCGGTGGACCTGTAGGTGCCGGGGACGATGTCGGAGCCGACTCTGAACATCCCGCCGTCACCGGCCATCCCGGCGGCGGGCGTGCCCTTCGCCTTGGCGTCGACGGCCTCCCAGTCCTTGCAGCCGTTGGACTTGAAGAGCTTGTCCGTGGCCTTGACGGTGACGTAACCGGTGCCGCGCACGTTGTCGTTGGCCAGGATCGAGTCCATCTCGCCCTTGGCGTCCTTGGCGCGCTCCCAGTAGCACATGCCGTCGGTGTTGCCGGTGGTGCGGTAGGTGCCGGGCTTGACGTCCGAGCCGACCCGGAAGTCGCCGTCACCCGCGAAGGCGGCCTTCTTCTCGGCTGCCTGTGCCTTCCCGCTGCGGGAATCGTGCTGCGCGGAGGCCGAGGAGTTCTTGCCGGAGTCGGAGGCGGAGCCGCTTCCCTTGTCACCTGCGTTCGCCGATACGACGCCGATGACCACGACCCCCACGACGGCGCCCAGCGTGAGCTTGCCCTTCATGCCCATGACGGTGTCCCCCCTCGGACGTTCGGATGTGGCGAACTGCCGTTGCCCGGCTTCTGCCGTTCACGGTGTTCGCTGGGTCAATAAGAGCAGAGGCTGTGAACCGAGTCAACACGATTCACGGGGTTGGGGGTGTACACGGCCGTGAATGCATGGATCTTGCGTGCGTCGGTATGCTCGGCGTCACACTGCGACAACGAGGGGAGCCGGCGGGTGCAGGACAACGCGACAGAGGTGACCGCCGCCGGGATCGCACGGCTGGCCGGCGTCGGCCGCGCCGCCGTCAGCAACTGGCGCCGCCGCCACGCCGACTTCCCCAAGCCCGTCGGCGGCACCGAGACGAGCCCGTCCTTCGCGCTCGCCGAAATCGAGGCCTGGCTGCGCAAGCAGGGCAAACTCGCCGAGGTGCCACTCCGTGAACGCGTCTGGCAGCAGCTCGCCGGGCATCCCGAGGGCCCCGTCACGGCGCTGATCCACGCCGGCTGTGTGCTGCTGCTCATCCACGACCGGCCGACCGTCTGGCTGGAGGCGAGCGCGGGGTCCGACGAGCGGCTGGCGGCGATGTTGACGGGGGTGCTGGAGGACGTCCTGGTGCCGCGCTTCGGTGCGGCGGCCCGAGGGCGCGGTGTTCACAGCGGATCGGCCGGAGGTGCGGTGCCGAGTGTGAACTCCCCGCAGGCTGTGAACTCCCCGCTCGCCGTGAACACGGTCACCGCCGCCCACACGCCCGCCACCGCCCCCACACCACCTGCCGTGCAAGCCCCCTCCGGCCCCCAACTCCTCCCCTCCGCGCCCCTCCTGCGCGGCGTCGCCGAACTCGCCGCCGCATCAGGCGCCCGCCAGACCTTCGAGTTCCTCCTCGGCCGCCACCTCGACGCCAACCCGCGCCAGTACACGCTCACGCCCACCGAACTCGCCGGCCTCATGGCCGACCTGGCAGGTACCGCCCGCACCCTCCTCGACCCCGCCTGCGGCACCGGCGCCCTCCTGCGCGCCGTCACCCCCAGACCCGATCAGGAGCTCTACGCCCAGGACAGCGCCCCCGACCTCGCCGCGCTCACCGCCCTGCGCCTCGCCCTGCACACGCCCGCGACCGTGCGCGGTGCCGCGGGCGACACCCTGCGCGCCGACGCCTACCCCGGGCTGCGCGCCGACGCCGTCCTGTGCCACCCGCCGTTCAACGAACGCAACTGGGGCCACGACGAACTCGCCTACGACCCCCGCTGGGAGTACGGCTTCCCGGCCCGCAACGAATCCGAGCTGGCCTGGGCCCAGCACGCCCTCGCCCGCCTCCGCGACGGCGGCACCGCCGTCCTGCTCATGCCGCCCGCCGCCGCCTCCCGGCGCTCCGGCCGCCGTATCCGCGCCGACCTGCTGCGCCGCGGCGCACTGCGCGCCGTCGTCGCCCTGCCCCTCGGCGCGGCACCCCCGTACAACATCCCGCTGCACCTGTGGGTGCTGCGCCGCCCCGACAAGGCGCCCGGCCAGCCCGAGGTGCTGCTCGTCGACACCGGGCAGTACGCCACCGAGGGACGCGGCGGGCCCGACTGGCGGGCCGTGCGCGAGGCCGTGCTCGACGCCTGGGGCGCCTTCGACCGTGCCGGAACGCTCGACGAACGCCCGGGCCTGGCCCGCTCCCTCCCCGTCATCGACCTCCTCGACGACGACGTCGACCTCGCGCCGGCCCGCCATCTGCCGCCCCCGGCCGCGGCCGACGGTGCCGGCGCGCTCACCGCCGTACGCGAGCGCCTCGGCGAGACCCTGCGGCTGGCCGCCGAGCTCACCCCGCCGCCCGCGGACCACGCACAGGCCGCGCCCCGCTGGCCGTTCACCACCGTCGGTGAACTCGCCCGCGGAGGCGCCCTGGTGCTGCGCACCGGCGGCAACGGCGGCCACGCGCGCGTGCCCGTCCTCACCGACCACGACGTCTTCGCCCAGACCGCCCCCTCCGGCGCCCTGCCCGAGAGCGACGAGGACGCCGTGCTGACGCAACCGGGCGACGTCGTCGTGCCGGTGCTCGGCGGCGGCTCGGTGGCCCGCGTGATCGACGACGCAACCGCGGGCGCCGCCCTGGGGCGCAACCTCGTCCTCCTGCGCCCCGATCCCACGGCGCTCGACCCCTGGTTCCTCGCCGGCTTCCTGCGCGGCACCGCCAACAACCGCCAGGCCAGCAGCTACGCCTCCACGGCCACCCGCCTCGACGTGCGCCGTCTCCAACTGCCCCGCCTCCCCCTGGACGAACAGCGGCGCTACGGCGAACGCTTCCGCGCCCTCGACGACTTCGAACGCGCCCTGCGGCACGCGGGCCGCCTCGGAGAGCAACTCGTGCGCGGGATGTACGACGGGCTGACGGACGGGACGGTGGCACCGGACTGACCGGACCGAGGCGTTCCCGGTCCCGGGACGTGACCAGCGCTGCAACGGTTCGGTACAACCCGGGACGCGTTGTCCTTGTCGGCCTATACGCTCGGACTCAGTACTCGTGCCGGTACTCATGTTCGTCCCCACCAGGCCTCCAGGAGCAGCCATGCAGGGCCACGGCTACGCCGCGCCTCCGCCCCGTCGACCCTCGACCGGGGTGCTGGTCCTGCTGCGCGTGGTCTTCGTGGCGGTGGCGCTGTGCAGCATCGGGTTCCTGGCGTGGGTGGCGACGCTCCGCGCGGCGATCGTCACCCGCAGGGCCGCCGACTGGTGGATCTTCGCGGCCTCGGTCGTGGTCCTCGGCATCAGCTTCGCCTTCCTGAGCACCGACCACACCGACGACTTCAGCACCCCCAACGGCAACACGGGCATGATCATCCTGTTGCTGAACGCGGTGGCCTGCGTGGGCTACTACCTCTACGCGGACATACGTCACTTCCACCGGCCCCACCAGCTCTACGCCGGGGGACCGCCCGCCGCGCCGGGCTACGGGTATCCGCAGCCCGCGTCGCCGTTCACCGCGACCACCGTGCCGAGCACACCGCAACCCCCGTACACCGCGCCCCCGATGCCGCACACCCCCGCGCCCCAGCCGCCCGTCCCCGCCCCGCCGCAGCGCCCCGCGCCCGCCCGTATCGACCAGGTGCGCGCCGAACTCGACGAGCTCAGCGACTATCTGCGCCGGCACCCGGGCCACCCGGACGGCAACCACGAGGGCGGAAGGTGACCGTGGCGGCAGGACGGGTCGTCGCCGGCCGCTATGAGCTGTCCACGCTCATCGGGCAGGGCGGCATGGGCCAGGTGTGGACGGCGTACGACCAACGGCTGGACCGGCGCGTGGCGGTGAAGCTGCTGCGCCCCGACAAGGTGGCCGGGCAGGAGGCCGACGAGCTGCGCCGCCGCTTCGTGCGCGAGTGCCGGGTGACCGCGCAGGTCGACCACCCCGGCCTGGTCACCGTGCACGACGCGGGCAGCGAGGGCGAGGAACTGTTCCTCGTCATGCAGTACGTCGACGGCGCGGACCTCTCCGACCATCTCGCGGAACACGACCCGTACCCGTGGCAGTGGGCGGTGGCGGTCGCCGCGCAGCTGTGCGCCGTGCTGAGCGCCGTGCACGCCGTACCGATCGTCCACCGCGACCTCAAGCCCCGCAATGTGATGGTGAAGCAGGACGGCACCGTCACCGTCCTCGACCTGGGCGTCGCCTCCGTCATGGACGCCGACACCACCCGCCTGACCCACACCGGCACCCCCATCGGCTCACCCGCCTACATGGCGCCCGAGCAGGCCATGGGTGGTGCGGTCGGCCCGTACACCGACCTGTACGCACTCGGTGTGCTGCTGCACGAACTGCTCAGCGGCGACGTCCCGTTCGCGGGTTCCACGGCGCTCGGCGTACTGCACCGGCATCTGTACGAGGCCCCGGTCCCCGTCCGCCGTATCCGCCCCGAGGTCCCCGAGGCGCTCGAAGGCCTCGTCCTGCGCCTGCTCGCGAAGGACCCGCAGCACCGTCCGGCCTCCGCGCAGGAGGTGTACGAGCACCTGGCGCTGCTCCTGCCCGCGCGCGGGATGCCCACCGGGGCGCCGCTCGACCCCACCCGCCCCTTCCTGCGCCCGCACGCTCCCTGGCCGGACCGCGCGCGCACGCCCGCGCCCCAGCCCGCCCCGGTCACCCCGGCGGTCGAGAAGGCAGAGAAACCGGACGTCGCCCGCGCCGTCGACGAGGTCAAGCGACTCCTCGGCGAAGGCCGCATCACCCAGGCCGTCGACATCCTCGGCGCGATCCTGCCCGCAGCCGCCGAACAGCACGGCGAGCACTCGCCGGTCGTCCGCACCCTGCGCAAGCAGTACGCGGCCACCCTCATGGACGACGGCCAGTACCGGCGCGCACTGCCCGAACTGCGCCGCCTCGCCGACGAACGCGCCGCCGAGGCAGGCCAGGCCGACCCGCAGTCGCTGCGCTTCCGCTACGAGGCCGCCCAGTGCCTGGAGTCGCTCGGCGAACCGGCGGCCGCGCTCGCCGAGTACCGCGCGCTGCTGCCGTACTACGAGAACCAGTACGTGGCCGGCGACCCCGAGCTCGCCCACGACGTCCGCCGCCGCATCGGGCACCTCCTGCTCGCCCTCGGCGACCGCGCAGCCGCCCACGACACCCTCGCCCGGCTGCTGCTCGACGTGGAGCGCCTGCGCGGTCCCGGACACCCGCTCGTGGCCGAAATCCGCCGCACGTTGGGGTGGTTGGGGCAGGTGCGTGGCTAGTTTTTACCGATCCTTGAGGGATTCTTGTGACCTCTGGGGGCTTACCTTTCCCGAACGCTTGATCGCGGCCGGATACGTTTCCGTTCGTTTTACGCCAGGCGCCGCATCACGCCGGGCGCACCGCTTTGCGCCGGGCACCGCACAAGGCAGCCGACGCACAACCAGGGGTGGGGTACACATGGCCGGCCATCGGCAGTCCAAGAAGCGCAGATACATCACCTGGGCCGCCGCCGGTGCCGCCGTGGTCGCGGGAGCCGGCCTCGCCGCGCAGAACTCCATGGCCGCCACCACCTGGCCCGCACAGAAGACCTACACCGGCCGCGCCTTCGACACCTGCGCCGCGCCCTCCCTGGCCGCGATGAAGGCCTGGCACACCGGCTTCTACGGCGCCGCGGCCGTCTACGTCGGCGGCAAGAACCGCGGCTGCTCCCAGCCCAACCTGACCGCCTCCTGGGTGAAGTCGGTCAGCACGGTCGGCTGGAAACTCATCCCGCTCTACGTCGGCGCCCAGCCGCCCTGCCAGTCCGGCTCCAGCCCCGAGAAGATCACCGCCACCACGGCCGCCTCCCTCGGCAGGACCGACGCGGACGACGCCGTGGCCAAGGCATCGGGGCTCGGCATGAAGGCCGGCAGCCCGATCTACCTGGACATGGAGTCGTACGACATCACGAACACGTCGTGCAACAACGCCGTGCTCACCTATGTCCGCGCCTTCGACAAGGAACTGCGCGCCAAGGTGTACCGCGCCGGCTACTACGGCTTCACCAGCTCCAGCGCGAAGGCCATCGCGAACGCCACCGACAAGACCGACCTGCCGGGCAACCTCTGGTACGCCCTGTGGGACAAGCAGAACACCACGACCACGGACTGGCCGTTCGGCTCGACCCAGTACACGGACCACAGCCGCGGTCACCAGTACCTGGTCAACAGCAAGGAGACGCGGAACGGCTACACGATCACCGTGGACCGCGACGCATGGGACGCCCCGGTGGCCATCACCGGCTGAGCCCCGGCCCCGCGGAGGCGCGGCGGTGCCCGAAGTCGCCGTGAATCGTTGGTCGAATGGGTTGGCCACAGCCGACCCACTGCCTACCATCGATCACCGCAAGACTTTGTGCACCGTCGCACAATCTCCTCGGGAGGCTCCCTTGCACCGCCGTCGCACCGCGCTCGTCCTCACCGCCGCGATCGCCGCCGCGGCCCCCCTCCTGACCGCCTGCGGAAGCGATGCGCACCCCGGTGCGGCAGCCGTCGTCGGCGGCCGGCGGATCACCGTGGCGCAGCTGGAGACCCGGGTGAACGAGGTGCGCGCGGCGCAGCGGGCCGCCGTGAAGGACGACACGCAGTACAAGCAGGCCGTCTCGCAGACCGCGAGCCTCACCCGCGACACCCTGCACGGAATGGTCATCGACCAGGTGCTGCACCGCGCCGCCCGGGACGCGGGCGTGAGCGTCACGCCCAAGGAGGTCCAGCAGATGCGCTCCGGCCTCGAGCGGCAGGTCGGCGGCTCCAAGGCGCTGCAGACGGCCTGGCTCCAGCAGTACGGCGTCGCCCCGCAGCGCCTCGACGAGAACCTGCGCCTCCAGCTCGAGGCCCAGAAGCTGGCCCAGGCCCTCGGCGCCGACACCAGCAAGCCGGCCTTCTGGAACGCCCTGTCCAAGGCGTCCAAGGAACTCCACGTCGACCTCAACCCGCGCTACGGCACCTGGGACGTCCAGAAGAGCAGCCGCGTCGACGCGAAGACCCCGTGGGTGCGGGAGGTCACGGCGACCGGGACGCAGCAGACGGCGTAACGGTCCACTCCGGGGCCGCCGCCCCTGTGGACGGCGGCCCGGCGGACCACAGCCCTGTGGACAACTTCCGGGGCTGTCGGCGGTGTGCGTTACGTTCGGATCGTGAACGCAACCAGCTCCGAACAGGCCCCCGGCCGCATCGTCCTGCTCACCACCAGCCACCGCGTCGCGCCCGGCCTGCTGTCGTGGCCCGCCTGGCAGGCCCTGCACGCCGCCGACCGGGTGCTGTGCTCGGACGGCGCCCACCCGCAGCTGCCGTACCTGCGGGAGGCGGGCATACGGGTCGACGAGGCCGCCCCCACCGCCGAGGAGCTGGTCGACGCGTGCGCCGGCGGCCGTACGGTCGTGGTGGTCGCGACCGGCGAGGGCGAGCCGGCCCTCACCGACGGCCTGGCCCGCCTAGCCGGCTCCGGACGGATACAGATGCCGGAGCTGGAGCTGCTCCCCGCCTCCTACGACCTCCCGGGCGCCCGCCTCCTGGACCTCGTCCAGGTCATGGACCGCATCCGCGCCGAGTGCCCGTGGTCGTCACAGCAGACCCACAAGGGCCTGGCGAAGTACGGCATCGAGGAGGCGTACGAACTCGTCGAGGCGATCGAGGAGGGCGACCGCGAGGAACTGCGCGAGGAACTGGGCGACGTCCTGCTCCAGGTGGTCTTCCACGCCCGGATCGCCGAGGAGGACCCGGACGCCCCCTTCTCCGTCGACGACGTGGCCGCCGGCATCGTCGCCAAGCTCATCCACCGCCACCCGCACGTCTTCGGTGACGAGACCGCCGCCACGCCCGAGGAGGTCAAGGAGCACTGGCTGCGCACCAAGGCGGTCGAGAAGCAGCGCACCTCGGTGACGGAGGGCATCCCGCTGGGCCAGCCGGGCCTGGCCCTCGCGGCGAAGCTGGCCTCGCGGGTGCGGACGGCGGGCCTGGACGTGCCGCTGCCCCAAACGGAGGGCGTCGGTTACGAGTTGCTCGCGCTGGCGGTGCGCGCCGAGGCGGCGGGCGTCGACCCGGAGGCCGCGCTGCGGGCGGCCGCCCGGGCCTACCGGGACGCGATCAAGGAGACGGAGGGCAGGAGCCGGTCAGGCGGCGGTGAACCGCACGGGCAGGTCTCTTAGCCCGCGCATGATGAGCCCGCCCCGCCAGCGCAGCTCGGCGGGGTCGGCGGCGAGCTCGAGATCGGGCAGGCGGCGCAGCAGCGTCTCCAGGGCGGTGCGGCCTTCGAGACGGGCCAGGGGGGCGCCGAGACAGTAGTGGATGCCGTGGCCGTACCCGAGGTGCTGGTTGTCCCGGCGGGAGAGATCGAGCGTGTCGGGCTCCGGGAAGCGTGCCGGGTCGCGGTCCGCCGCGGCCAGGACGACCAGGACGGGGTCTCCGGTGGCGATGCGCTGCCCGCCGATGGTCAGCGGCTCGGTGGCGAAGCGCCAGGTGGCCAGTTCCACCGGGCCGTCGTAGCGGAGCAGCTCCTCTATACCGGTGTCGAGCAGTGCGCTCTCACCGCGCCCGATCGACTCCTGGAGCCGCTGCCGCTGCCCGGGGTTGCGCAACAGCGCATAGGTCCCGTTGCCGATCAGGTTGATGGTGGTCTCGAAGCCGGCGAAGAGCAGCACGAAGCACATCGCGGCGGCCTCGTTCTCGGTCAGGTGCTCGCCGTGGTCGGAGGCGCGGATGAGACCCGAGATCAGGTCCTCGCCGAGGTCGCTGCGCTTGCGGTGGATGAGTTCGGCGAGATAGCCGCGGATCTTCTTCACGGAGCGGGCGACACCGCCGCGCGGACCGCCGCCGTGCCGGATCATCATTCCCGCCCAGTCGCGGAAGTCGTCCTGGTCCTCGCGCGGGACGCCGAGCAGATCGCAGATCGCGTAGATGGGGAGGGGGAAGGCGAAGTCGTGGATGAGATCCGCCTGCCCGTGCGGCGCGAACCGGTCGATGAGGTCGTCCGTCAACTCCTGCACCCGCGGCGCGAATTCGGCCACCCGCCGGGGGGTGAAGGCCTTGGAGACGAGGCGGCGCAGCCGGGTGTGGTCCGGCGGGTCGATATTGAGCAGATGCGTCATGAGATTGGCGCTGCGCTCACCCGGGATACCGGTCCTGCTCTTGCCCTGCGCGTCCTCGGCGTGATGCTCGGGGTTCTTCGAGAGCCGCCCGTCCGCGAGCGCCTGACGTGCGTCGGCATAGCGGGTCACCAGCCAGGCCTCGACCCCGCTGGGAAGTCTCGTCCAGTGGACGGGGGAGTGCTCGCGCAGCCAGGCGTAGGCCGGATACGGGTCGCCGGCGAATTCCCAGGTGAAGAGTTCGGGAGCGGTGTTGGGGACGTTCACGGGACGACCGTATCGGGACCCCGCAGGTGGATGCGCCGCCGCGGCTGACGAGTCAAAGATGATGCGCGTTCAAGTCTGTGATCTTCACGTGATCTACGCGGCATTAACTTGTGACAAGTGATCGACACCGGCTACGTTCACGGACCAGCGCGGCGGTATCGAACGCCTGTCGGTGTCATGCGCCGCGCGGTCATTGCTGTCTCGCGAAAGGCCTCCGCATGCTCTCCGGGAACGGTCGACACCGTCGCCCCCGTCAGGCTCCGGCCATCCTCGTCGCGGCCGGAGTGACCGGCTCCGCCATCGCGATCCCGCTCTTCGCCGCGGGTGGCGCCAGCGCCGCCGACGGCACCACGTGGGACAAGGTCGCCCAGTGCGAGACCGGCGGCTCCTGGAGTGAGAACAGCGGCAACGGGTTCTACGGCGGGCTCAAGTTGACCCAGGAGAACTGGGAGAAGTACGGCGGGCTCGACTACGCCCCCAGGGCCGACCTCGCCAGCCGCAACCAGCAGATAGCCGTCGCCGAGAAGCTCCTGGACGACCAGGGCGTCGGCGCCTTCCACACCTGCGGACTGACCTCCGGGCTCACCGAGGACTCGGGTTCGGCCGCCATCGACACCGGCGTGCTGGGCGGCGGTTCCGGTTCGTCTGATTCATCCGGTGCGTCCGACTCGACCGGTCTGTCCAACTCCTCGGGCAGCGCTTCCGATAGGTCCTCTTCTTCGGATTCGTCCTCCGGCTCGTCCTCCAGTGCCTCCCCTTCGACCTCCGCGAGTGCGACGGACAACTCCACCGAATCCGGCACATCCGCCTCGCCGTCCACCTCTGCGTCCAAGAAGGCGACGGGCGACCCACAGGGTGCCGACAGCTCGTCGACAGACAAGGCGAAGGGGGACGACTCGGACAATCTCGAGCCCCCGGCGTCCACTTGGACCCTCGTCGACACCGGTACGACCGGCACCGGCCGCCACCGTGGCGCCAGCGCCGACGAGACGGCCGACAAGGCCGCCGACAGGACCGAGGCCGACGGCGGCACGCACGACACGTACACGGTCCATGCCGGTGAGACCCTCGCCTCCATCGCCGACTCCCTTGACCTGGACGGCGGGTGGCGTGCGCTCTACGCCGCCAACAAGAACGCCATCGGCACCGACCCGAACCACATCTTCGCCGGTCAGACCCTGAAACTCGGTACCGAATAGGGCGAAAAACAACGGGAGTTCACGTCACACTTCGCCACTGAATGTCCGGTTTAGTGAAAGTGTGGGATGAGTCTCAGAAGCCCTGATCGTCTTTGAAATTCGACGGATCGCGTGTCTACCGTCGTCACCGCTCGTCAACACGAGCCCCGGCTGCCGCAACGCCGAATCCTGCCAGCGGCCGTACGGGAACAGTCGTCGCGTAAAGCGCCGTAGGCAGGAGCGGGGGACCCAAGGTAGGTGCCGGCCCGGGCAGTTGACGGGCGGCTAGGGGTGTAGCCGTGTCTCGTGAGAGCGAGAGCGCGGCCGGGCAACTCAACCGGCCCGAACCCGACAGCTCACCTCGCAGGCGTCGGTGAGGGGATCGAACCATGCTGTTTTCCGGCAAGGGCAAGCACCGCCGTCCGTCCAAGGCCACCCGCGTCGCCGCGCTGGCCGGCGTCACCGGCGTCGCCATCGCCGCTCCGCTGATGGCGGCCGGCAACGCTTCCGCCGCCACCGCCTCCGAGTGGGACAAGGTCGCCCAGTGCGAGTCCGGCGGCAACTGGTCCATCAACACCGGGAACGGCTACTACGGCGGCCTGCAGTTCTCCGCCTCCACCTGGGCCGCGTACGGCGGCACCGCCTACGCCCCGCAGGCCAACCAGGCCAGCAAGGCGCAGCAGATAGCCGTCGCCGAGAAGGTCCTCGCCGCGCAGGGCAAGGGCGCCTGGCCGGTCTGCGGCACGGGCCTGTCCGGTGCCGCCTACAACGGCAGCGCCCCCGCCACGAACACCACCCACTCCGACTCGCAGGCCGCTTCCCGCTCCGCCGAGCGCCCGGCCGCGAAGACCGAGAGCACGAAGAGCGCGAAGACCGTCACCACCCCGACCGGCAAGAAGGTCAAGAAGGGTGACGGCGAGTACAAGGTCGTCAAGGGCGACACCCTCAGCTCGATCGCCGAGAAGCACGGCGTCAAGGGCGGCTGGCAGAAGCTGTTCAAGCTGAACAAGGACATCGTCGAGGACGCCAACCTCATCTACCCGGGTCAGCAGCTGCACCTCAAGTGACAGCCTCGTGATCTCCCCGCTCCGGTGCGTGTTCCCCCGTACGCACCGGGGCGGGGTTTCTTTTTGCCCCCTGCTTTGTCCCCACTCTTTGTTCCGTTCGGAAACAATTTACTCTCGGTTCTGCCCAAGAGGTGGTCGGCAACGTGGCCGATCGGCCTCGGGCGGTTAGGCTCGTCCCGCAGAGCCACCGCGCTACTGCCGTAGCCGTGTCACATCCAAGAAGGAGATGCTCGTGCCGTCCATCGACGTCGTCGTAGCCCGGGAAATCCTGGACTCCCGAGGCAACCCCACGGTCGAGGTCGAGGTCGGCCTCGACGACGGCAGCACGGGTCGTGCCGCCGTCCCGTCCGGCGCCTCCACGGGCGCCTTCGAGGCCATCGAGCTCCGCGACGGTGACCCCAACCGCTACCAGGGCAAGGGTGTCGAGAAGGCCGTCCTCGCCGTCATCGAGCAGATCGGCCCCGAGCTGGTCGGCTACGACGCCACCGAGCAGCGCCTGATCGACCAGGCCATGTTCGACCTGGACGCCACCGACAACAAGGGCTCCCTCGGCGCCAACGCCATCCTCGGCGTCTCGCTCGCCGTCGCCCACGCCGCCTCGGAGGCCAGCGACCTGCCGCTCTTCCGCTACCTGGGCGGCCCGAACGCGCACCTGCTGCCGGTGCCGATGATGAACATCCTGAACGGCGGCTCGCACGCCGACTCCAACGTGGACATCCAGGAGTTCATGATCGCCCCCATCGGCGCGGAGTCCTTCTCCGAGGCCCTGCGCTGGGGCACCGAGGTCTACCACACGCTGAAGAAGGTCCTGAAGAGCAAGGGCCTGGCCACCGGCCTCGGCGACGAGGGCGGCTTCGCCCCGAACCTCGGCTCCAACCGCGAGGCCCTCGACCTCATCCTCGAGGCCATCAAGGAAGCCGGCTACGCCCCCGGCGAGCAGGTCGCCCTCGCGCTCGACGTGGCCGCCTCCGAGTTCTACAAGGACGGCAAGTACCTCTTCGAGGGCAAGGAGCGCTCCGCCGCGGAGATGACGGAGTACTACGAGGAGCTGGTCGCGGCCTACCCGCTCGTCTCCATCGAGGACCCGCTGTTCGAGGACGACTGGGCCGGCTGGAAGGTCATCACCGACCGCCTCGGCGACAAGGTGCAGCTCGTCGGCGACGACCTGTTCGTCACCAACCCCGAGCGCCTCGCCCGCGGCATCGAGGAGGGCACCGCCAACGCCCTGCTCGTCAAGGTGAACCAGATCGGCTCGCTCACCGAGACCCTGGACGCCGTCGAGCTGGCCCAGCGCAACGGCTTCAAGTGCATGATGTCCCACCGCTCCGGCGAGACCGAGGACGTCACCATCGCCGACCTGGCCGTCGCCACCAACTGCGGTCAGATCAAGACCGGTGCCCCGGCCCGCTCCGAGCGCGTCGCCAAGTACAACCAGCTGCTGCGCATCGAGGAGATCCTCGACGACGCCGCGGAGTACGCGGGCCGCAGCGCCTTCCCGCGCTTCAAGGGCTGACCCAACCTGGGCTAAGCCTTAGCCAGTCGTACGTACGTCCCCGTACCGGTCCCGTACCGTGTGCGGGGACGTACGCACGTGTGACGGGAGGCGGGGACATGGCCGTGAAGGACCGGGACCGGTTCTCCACCGCGACCAGGATCAGGCTGCTCGGCGAGCAGACGGCGGCCCGGGTCTACCGCTCCCAGACCAAGCGGCAGGCCCGCCGGTCGCGGCTGACCGGCCGGGCGGCGCTGCTCGCCCTGGTGCTGTGCTCGATGGTGGTGGCGCTGGCGTACCCCATGAGGCAGTACGTCTCCCAGCGCTCCCAGATCGCCGATCTCCAGCGGCAGAAGGAGCAGGCCGCGGCGCGGGTCGAGCAGCTGCGCGACCTCAAGGCGCGCTGGCAGGACGACGAGTACGCCGAGCAGCAGATCCGGCTGCGGCTGCACTATGTGCTGCCCGGGGAGACGAGTTACGTCGTGATCGACCCCAGCGTGGCCAAGCAGTCGCGCTTCGAGCAGGGCGCGGGCCACCGCCCCTGGTACACGAACGTCTGGGACGGGGTCGACAAGTCCGACGCCTCCGCCCAGTGAACCGACAGAGGAATTCAGTACAGGCATGGATACGCCCCCGCCGCCCACCCCGCGCACCGAGCCCACCGACGCCGATGTCGAGGCCTTCAAGCGGCAGCTCGGGCGGCCGCCGCGCGGGTTGCGCGCCATCGCGCACCGCTGCCCCTGCGGCCAGCCGGACGTCGTGGAGACGGCCCCCCGACTGCCGGACGGCACGCCCTTCCCGACGACGTACTACCTGACGTGCCCCCGTGCCGCCTCGGCGATCGGCACGCTGGAGGCGAACGGCGTCATGAAGGAGATGACGGAGCGGCTCCAGACGGACCCGGAGCTGGCCGCCGCCTACCATGCCGCGCACGAGGACTACATCGCGCGCCGTGACGCCATCGAGGTCCTGGAGGGCTTCCCGAGCGCGGGCGGTATGCCCGACCGGGTGAAGTGCCTGCATGTACTGGTGGGCCACTCGCTGGCCGCGGGCCCGGGCGTCAACCCGCTGGGCGACGAGGCGATCGCGATGCTGCCGGAGTGGTGGCTGAAGGGGCCGTGCGTGCAGCCGCTGGTGGCGCCCGACCCGGCGGACGAGCACCCGGGTGAGGAGGGTGAGGTCACCGACCCCACCGAGGTCCGCAGCGGCTTCTTCGCGTACGCACCGCTCGTCCCCGCCGGCTTCAGCCGGGTCGCGGCCGTGGACTGCGGTACGAACTCCATCCGGCTCCTGGTCGCGGACGTGAACCCGGCGACGGGTGAACTGCTGGAGCTCGACCGGCGCATGACGATCGTGCGGCTCGGACAGGACGTGGACCGGACCGGGCGGCTGGCCCCCGAGGCGCTGGAGCGGACGTTCGCGGCCTGCCGGGAGTATGCGGAGGTGATCCGCGACCTGGGTGCCGACAAGGTGCGCTTCGTGGCCACGTCGGCCTCCCGGGACGCCTCCAACCGCGACGAGTTCGTACGGGGCGTCGTGGACATCCTGGGTGTCGAGCCCGAGGTCATCTCCGGCGAGCAGGAGGCGGAGTTCTCCTTCACCGGGGCGACCAAGGAACTGAAGGGGCGTGACGACCTCGGCCGTCCCTATCTGGTGGTCGACATCGGCGGCGGCTCGACCGAGTTCGTCGTGGGCGACGAGCGGGTGCGCGCGGCGCGCTCCGTCGACGTCGGGTGCGTGCGGATGACCGAGCGGCATCTCGTCCGGGACGGCGCCGTCACCGACCCGCCCACCGAGGAGCAGATCGCGGCCATGCGGGCCGACATCGAGCGGGCCCTCGACCTCGCCGAGGAGACGGTCCCGCTGCGCGAGGCGCGCACGCTGGTCGGCCTGGCGGGGTCGGTGACGACCGTGTCGGCGATCGCTCAGGAGCTGCCCGAGTACGACTCGCAGCGCATCCATCACTCCCGGATCTCCCACGACAGGGTCCGCGAGATCACCGAGTGGCTGCTGCACTCCACCCACGCCGAGCGCGCGGCCGTCCCCTCCATGCACCCGGGACGCGTCGACGTGATCGCCGCGGGCGCCCTCGTACTGCTGTCGATCATGGAGCGGATCGGCGCCGAGGAGGTCGTGGTCAGCGAGCACGACATCCTCGACGGGATCGCCTTCAAGGTGGCGGAAGGCGTCTGACGATCCGGCTGCTGCGGCCTACTTGAACCAGTACCGGACGCCGTGGTGGTGCGAACAGGTGCCCTGCGAGTGGCGCGAGTAGGACAGGGTCGCGTCCTTGCACTTCGCCGTCTCGTACTTGTCCTTCGGCCGCTGGTGGTGCGTCCAGCCGCACACGCCGGTGGTGTGGCTGACGCAGTGGTGGGCCGTGTTGGTGGCAGGCAGAGTGGCCGCGGAAGCGGTCGGTGCGCTGATGAGGACGCCGGCGAGGGCGACGGTGATCGCCGAGGCAGCAAGACGTGCGCGCATATGGAGTTCCTCCCCCTTGAGGTGCGTGGCAGCGGGAGCTTATAGCGGTGTGAAGGACTTGTGGCCTTTGTTGGAGAAGTCATGGAGGTGGCTTTTCGTCCCCGCCCGTCGGGTCGTGGCGTAGGTCTCGATTGTTACCGAGCGGTAGCTCTCGGACGAGCAGGTCGGATAGCGTATGAGCGTGTCCAGGGGACCTTCCGGGGCCCCTGGGCGACACGCCGCCAGGAAAGTTCGTGAAGTTCTTCACAAGGAATTCCGCCCTGTGGAAGCACGAAAAGGGGCCGGTTGGGCCTTCCGGGGGCCGAACAGGCCCTTGAACGTGTTCAGAAGGGGTATGGGAAGCTTCCCTGGAGGACGCTCACGAGGGGGTGTTGCGGAGGGCTCACGGCACCTCCGATGGCGCGGAGAGGCAGCTCACGCGGCATTGACAACGGGACGTAACGCCCCGCGGAGACCTCGCCGCGACCCACCCCGCGGCAGCGAGTCGCGGAGGATAACACACCCCCTGCAAGAGCTTGTGAAGGGGCGCACGAGCGACCCCCCTGGGGCAGGTGGATACTCGATGGCATGAGCACCACGGAGCGTCCCAGGATCCTCGTAGTAGGCGGTGGGTACGTAGGCCTGTACGCAGCTCGGCGCATCCTCAAGAAGATGCGCTACGGCGAGGCGACCGTCACGGTCGTCGACCCCCGGTCGTACATGACCTACCAGCCCTTCCTCCCCGAAGCCGCCGCCGGCAACATCTCCCCGCGCCACGTCGTCGTCCCGCTGCGACGCGTGCTGCCGAAGGCGGAGGTCCTCACCGGCCGGGTCACCACCATCGACCAGGACCGCAAGGTCGCCACGATCGCCCCGCTGGTCGGCGAGGCGTACGAGCTGCCCTTCGACTACCTGGTGATCGCGCTCGGCGCGGTCTCCCGCACCTTCCCGATCCCCGGCCTCGCCGAGCAGGGCATCGGCATGAAGGGCATCGAGGAGGCCATCGGCCTGCGCAACCACGTCCTCGAGCAGCTCGACAAGGCCGACTCCACGACCGACGAGGAGATCCGCCGCAAGGCGCTCACCTTCGTCTTCGTCGGTGGCGGTTTCGCCGGCGCCGAGACCATCGGTGAGGTCGAGGACCTGGCCCGCGACGCGGCCAAGTACTACAAGAACGTGTCCCGCGAGGACATGCGCTTCATCCTCGTCGACGCCGCCGACAAGATCCTCCCCGAGGTCGGCCCCAAGCTGGGCGCCTACGGCAAGGAGCACCTGGAGAGCCGCGGCGTGGAGATCTACCTCTCCACCTCGATGGACTCCTGCGTCGACGGCCACGTCGTGCTGAAGAACGGCCTCGAGGTCGACTCCAGCACCATCGTCTGGACCGCCGGCGTCAAGCCGAACCCGGTCCTGTCCCGCTACGGCCTGCCGCTCGGCCCCCGCGGTCACGTCGACTGCGCCCCGACCCTCCAGGTCCAGGGCACCGACTACATCTGGGCCGCCGGCGACAACGCCCAGGTCCCGGACCTCGTCGGCCGCAAGGCGGGCAACGAGAACGCCTGGTGCCCGCCGAACGCCCAGCACGCGCTGCGCCAGGCCAAGGTCCTCGGCGACAACGTGATCTCCGGTATGCGGGGCTTCCCGCAGAAGGACTACAGCCACGGCAACAAGGGCGCCGTCGCGGGTCTCGGCCTGCACAAGGGCGTCGCGATGATCGTCATGGGCAAGATGAAGATCAAGCTCAAGGGCCGTCTCGCCTGGTACATGCACCGCGGCTACCACGGTCTGGCCATGCCGACCTGGAACCGCAAGGTGCGCGTGTTCGCCGACTGGACCCTCGGCATGTTCCTCAAGCGCGAGGTCGTCTCCCTCGGCGCGATGGAGCACCCGCGCGAGGAGTTCTACGAGGCCGCGAAGCCGGCCCCGGTCGCCGCCGCGCCCAAGGAGAAGACCGAGGCCAAGGCCTCCTGACCGGTTCCGGTCGCTGATCCAACCGGAAGACCTCCCGCCGTCCGTGGTGCGGGGGGTCTTCCGGCGTTTCCGGGGGCGGACGGGCTGGAAGACAAACGCCAACGGGGGACTGCGCTGCACCCCCTTTTTGTTTATACGTGGTGTTGGACATTCCGGGAGTGCTGTCACGGAGGTGTGCGCCATGGCCGACGCCGCTCAGCGGCTGAAGAGCCTCGTCGAACAGTTGCTTGGGGTCCCGCTCCCGGTGCGCATCCGCGCCTGGGACGGTTCGCAGGCAGGGCCGCCGGGCGCACCGGCACTGGTCGTGCGGAACCGGCGGGCGGTACGGCGGCTGCTGTTCAAGCCGGGGGAGCTGGGGCTCGCCCGCGCCTGGGTCGCCGGGGACCTGGACATCGAAGGGGATCTCTACGCCGCCCTCGATCTGATGTCGGAGCTCGTGTGGGAGCGCGGGGAGGACGCCAGGAGCCTGCTGCAGATGGTGCGCGACCCCGAGGTGCGCGCCGCCGCCCGCGGCCTGGTGAAGATCGCCGGGCTCCCGCTGCCGCCCGCGCCGCCCCGCGAGGAGGTCCGCAGAGCCCGCACGCATCTGCACACCAAGCGCAGCGACAAACGCGCCATCAGCCACCACTACGACGTCGGCAACGACTTCTACGAGATCGTCCTCGGCCCGTCGATGGTCTACTCGTGCGCCTACTGGCCCGCCCCCGACGCGACCCTGGAAGAAGCCCAGCGCGACAAGCTCGAACTCATCTGCCACAAACTCGCCCTGACAGCCGGTCAGCGGCTGCTCGACGTCGGCTGCGGCTGGGGCTCCCTGGCCATCCACGCCGCCCGCGAGTACGGCGTGAACGTCGTCGGCATCACCCTGTCGCAGGAACAGGCCGCGTACGCCCGCAAGCGCGTCGCGGACGAGGGGCTGACCGACCGGGTCGAGATCCGGGTGCAGGACTACCGGGACGTCCCCGACGACCCCTACGACGCCATCGCCTCCGTAGGCATGGCCGAACACGTCGGCACGGAAAGGTACTTGGAGTACGCCGAGGACCTGTACCGCCTCCTGAAGCCCGGCGGGCGGCTGCTCAACCACCAGATCGCACGGCGCCCGCAGCGCGACGAGTCCTCGTACAGCATCGACGAGTTCATCGACGCCTATGTCTTCCCCGACGGTGAACTCGCCCCCCTCGGCAGCACCGTCGGGCAGCTGGAGCGCGCCGGGTTCGAGGTCCGGGACGTGGAGGCGATCCGCGAGCACTACGGGCTCACCCTGCGCCGCTGGGTGGCCAACCTGGAGGCCGACTGGCCCCGCGCGATGCGGCTGGCCGGGCCCGGCCGCGCCCGCGTCTGGCGGCTGTACATGGCCGCCTGCGCCCTCGCCTTCGAGCGCAACCGCATCGGCGTCAACCAGGTGCTGGCGGTGCGGACACCCGAGGGCGGAGAGTCCGGGATGCCGCTGCGCGCCCGCACCTGGGGTGCGTGATTCCCGTACGTACGAAGGGGCCCCGTTCGGCGAGCGAACGGGGCCCCGAGCGTCGTACCGCTACTCCGACTTGATCGCCGTCAGCATGTTGAGCCGCGCCGCCCGGCGGGCCGGCCACAGGGCCGCCAGGACGCCGACCGTCGCCGCCAGCAGGAGGAAGACGGCCATCCGGGTCCACGGCAGAACCAGTTCGTACGTCGCCATCTTCGTGCCGAGGAGTTCACCGGCCGCCCAGCCGAAGAACACGCCCAGGCCGATGCCGAGCACCCCGCCGAAGAGCGAGATGACGAGGGACTCCAGGCGGACCATCCGCTTGATGCCCTTGCGGTCCAGGCCGATCGCGCGGAGCATGCCGATCTCCTGCGAGCGTTCGAAGACCGACATGGCCAGGGTGTTGATGACCCCGAGGACCGCGACGATCACCGCCATGGCGAGCAGGCCGTAGAGCATGTTCAGCATCAGCGTGAACATCTGCGCGATGTCGTTCGACAGGTCCTGCTTGCTCTGGACCTTGATGGCCGGGTTGGTGCCGAGGGCCTTCTCCAGCTTGTCCTTGGTCGCGTCCGAGGCGCCGCCCGCCGTCTTGACCAGGACCCGCATGTCGCCCGGGTCGGTCATGTGCGGGGTGACGAGGTTCTTGTCGAGCAGGATGCCCCGGATCAGGTCGTTGCCCTGGTAGATCCCGGAGACCGTCAGACGGGAGGACCTGCCGTCCTCGTAGTGTGCGGTGAAGGACGAACCCGCCTGCCAGCCGTGGGACTTGGCGGTGTCCTCGTCGACGGTCACCTGGGTGCCGCCCACCTTGAAGGTGCCGTTGTCCACCTTCAGGTCGGTCAGCTCGGCGATCGCCGGGCCGTTCACGCCGGTCAGGGACTCGCCCGTGCCGTCGATGCGCGAATAGACGTTGCGCAGGGGACTGGTGGCGGTCACCCCGGCGGTGGAGTTCAGCTTGTTGTCGACGTCCGGGGAGAGCTCGTTGCCGTTCGCCATGGAGACGACGTAGTCGGCCCTGATGGCGGACGAGGCCATCTTGTCGATCGACTTCTGCAGGCTGCCCGCCATCACCGTCATACCGGTGATGAGGGTGAGCCCGATCATCAGCGCGGAGGCTGTGGCGGCCGTACGGCGCGGGTTGCGCACCGAGTTCTGCCGGGCCAGCTTGCCGGAGACGCCGAAGACGCGCAGCACCGGAGCCGCGGCCGCGATCAGCGGGCGGGACAGCAACGGCGTGAGGATGAAGACGCCGATGATGAGCAGGACCGCGCCGAGACCCATCGGCCCTTGGCCGTCCGAGCCGTCCATCGTCGTGGCCGCCAGGACGGTCGCGACGCCCGCGGCACCGAACAGCGCGCCCAGCGTGTTGCGCAGCACCAGCGACTTGGTGGTCGCCTTGGCGTGCACGCTGCTCATCGCGGCGACCGGCGGGATCTTCGCGGCCCGGCGGCCGGGCAGCCAGGCGGCCAGCATCGTGATGACGACGCCCACCGCGAGGGCGCTCGCGACCGTGCCGGGCGAGACGATCAGGGGCCCGTCCGGGACGGTGGCGCCCAGCGTGTTCATCAGGGAGCGCAGTCCGGCGCCGATGCCGATGCCCGCGACCAGTCCGGTGACGCCTGCGACCACGCCGACCACGAAGGCCTCGATCAGCACGGACCGGGTGACCTGGCGACGCGAGGCGCCGACGGCGCGCAGCAGCGCCAGTTCCTTGGTGCGCTGGGCGACCAGCATGGTGAAGGTGTTGGCGATGATGAACGTGCCGACGAACAGCGCGATACCGGCGAAAACCAGCAGGCCCTGCTTCAGCCCGCTCATCGACGCGGAGATCTGCTCGGCCTGGTCGGCAGCGAGCTTCTTGCCGGTGGTGGTCTCGACGAGCTTCGTCCCGAGCGCGTTGTCCAGTCCGGCTTTCAGCGCGGTCTGGGAGGTGCCGGCGGCGGCCTTCACATCGATCTCGTCGTACGTGCCCGGCTTGCCGAACAGCTTCTGTGCGGTGGCCGTGTCGTAGAGGGCGAGGCTGCCGCCCGCCGCGACATTGCCGTCGTCGGTCGTGAAGACGCCGCTGATGGTCGGGGTCAGGACCGGGCCGTTCACGGACAGCCGGACCTTGTCGCCGACCTTGTACCCGGCGCGCTCGGCCGTCTTCGCGTCGATGGCGACCTGGTCCGCGCCGTGCGGTGCGCTGCCGGACTTCAGCGGGTACCGGGCGTCCTTGTCGCCCCAGTAGTTGCCGCCCTGCGACTGGAAGCCGCCGCCGATGAGCTTGCCGTCCTTGTCGGCGATGGCGGTGAAGCCGTTCACGACGCCGACCGCGGACGCGGCCCCCGGCACCTTGGTGCTCCTGTCGAGCATGGCCTGGGTCAGCTCGGGCGTCTTGCTGATCGTGTTGCCCTTGTCCTCCTGGGACTTGGCCCGCACGGCCACGTCGACCCGGTCGAAGCCCTTGGCCGAACTGTTCTGGTAGGCGTCGGAGATGGTGTTGGTGAAGACCAGCGTGCCGGAGACGAACGCGACGCCGAGCATGACGGCGAGCACGGTCATCAGCAGCCTGGCCTTGTGCGCGAAGACGTTGCGCAGTGCTGTGCGGAACATCAGACGGTGCGGCCCTTCGCGTCGAACTGCTTCATGAAGTCGAGCACGTTGTCGGCTGTCGGCTGCAGCATGTGGTCGACGATCTGCCCGTCCGCGAGGAAGACCACCCGGTCCGCGTACGCCGCCGCCACCGGGTCGTGGGTCACCATGACCACCGTCTGCCCCAACTCCCTCACGGAGTTGCGCAGGAAGCCCAGTACCTCGGCGCCGGAGCGGGAGTCGAGGTTTCCGGTCGGCTCGTCGCCGAAGATGATGTCGGGCCGGGAGGCGAGGGCGCGGGCCACGGCCACGCGCTGCTGCTGGCCGCCGGAGAGCTGGGCCGGGCGGTGACCGAGACGGTCCCGCAGCCCCACCATGTCGATGACCCTCTCCAGCCACTGCCGGTCGGGCTTACGGCCCGCGATGTCCATCGGCAGGGTGATGTTCTCCAGGGCCGTCAGCGTCGGCAGCAGGTTGAACGCCTGGAAGATGAAGCCGATCTTGTCCCGGCGCAACTTCGTGAGCTGCTTGTCCTTGAGCGAGCCCAGCTCGGTCTCGCCGATGCGCACGGAGCCGGAGGAGAAGGTGTCGAGACCGGCCACACAGTGCATCAGCGTGGACTTGCCCGACCCGGAGGGGCCCATGATCGCGGTGAACTCGGCCTGCCGGAAGTCGACGGAGACCCGGTCGAGGGCGACCACCTGGGTCTCGCCCTGTCCGTAGATCTTCGAGAGATCCGTGGCTCGTGCGGCCACGGTGGTGGTCGACCGGTCGGCGACGGGTGTGGTGGTCACGGGCAGGAACTCCTCGTGGGACGACGTCTTGAAGGGGACGTGTTCCATCGTGGTGGCCGGAGTCCGCCGTGTAGTCAGCCGCTGTTCCGGTTCCCGGGGGCGACTTCGGAGGGACCCGGATCCGCCGTGTCATACCTGGGGATGACGGGGACCCCTGACGGCCCGGGCTCCGGCGGCCCCGGCGAACACCCCGTCGAGAACCGGTGGAGCACCCTCGTTCGGGCGGTGAAATTCCGTCATTCCGCATACACCGCCGACCGCCGCACGCAAGGCTATTGGCAAGTGCGGATGGCCCGTTCCATGGGCTGATGCACCCTCAGACGTCAATAAAATAAGACAACATCGGTCCGCCGTTCCGCTGTTCGGGGGATGTATCCCGATAGGCTCGGAACCTCGACGCGGAGCCCATGGCCTGCCCGGATGGTGGAATGCAGACACGGCGAGCTTAAACCTCGCTGCCCCTACGCGGGCGTGCCGGTTCAAGTCCGGCTCCGGGCACCACCATGTCGTCGATGTGTGGCGATACCTGCATCCTGCATTGAAGACTTCATCGCGCGACCCGTTGACATCGGACCTGAGCGGACGGAAACTCACGTCAGCAATTCGGTGAACTAATTTTCACTGGACGAACAAAGGATGCAGGGATGCGCACCACCGTCGGCATCATCGGAGCCGGCCCCGCCGGTCTCCTCCTCGCCCGGCTGCTCCACAACGCCGGCATCGACTCGGTCGTGCTCGAGAGCCGTGACCGCGCCTACGTCGAGCGGCGCCAGCGCGCCGGGATCCTGGAGCAGGGGACGGTGGACGTGCTGCGCGCGGCCGGCGCCGCCGAGCGCATGGACCGCGAGGGGCTGCGCCACGACGGCATCGAGCTGCGGTACGCGAAGAAGCGCCACCGGGTCGACTTCCCCGCCCTCACCGGCGGCCGGTCCGTGATGGTCTACGCACAGACCGAGGTGTGCAAGGACCTCATCGCCCTCCAGCTCAAGGAGGGCGGCCCGCTGCTCTTCGAGGCGGAGGCGCTGGCCGTCGAGGGCGCGGACACCGAAAGCCCGTCCGTCCGGTTCCGGCACGAGGGCCGTGAGTCCGTCCTGGAGTGCGACTACGTCGTCGGCTGCGACGGCTTCTGGGGCGTGGCCCGGCAGGCGGTCCCCGCGGAGCTCACCCGCGTCTTCGAGCGGACGTACCCCTTCGGCTGGCTCGGCATCCTCGCCGACGTGCCGCCCTCGCACGACGAGCTCGTCTACGCCCGCCACGACCGCGGCTTCGCCCTGCTGTCCATGCGCTCCCCTTCCGTCTCCCGTCTCTACCTCCAGGTGCCCGAGGGCACGGACGCCGAGGAATGGGGGGACGAGGAGATCTGGGCCGAGCTTGAGCGCCGCTTCGAGACCGAGGACGACTGGCGGCTGGAGCGCGGGCCGATCACCCAGAAGTCGGTGACCCCCATGCGTTCGTACGTCCACGAGCCCATGCGCCACGGCCGGCTCTTCCTCGCCGGGGACGCGGCGCACATCGTGCCGCCGACCGGAGCGAAGGGGCTGAACCTGGCCGTGGGGGACGTCGTGACCTTCGCGCGGGCGCTGACGCACCAGAAGGAGACCGGTTCGGCGGAGCTGCTCGACGCCTACTCCGAGACCTGTCTGCGCCGCGTCTGGCAGGCCGAGCGGTTCTCGTACGACATGACCACCATGCTGCACCGCACCCCCGACGCCACCCCCTTCGAGGACCGGCTGCAGCTCGCCCGGCTGGAACGCATCGCCTCCTCGCGGGCGGCCGAGACCGACCTCGCCGAGGGCTACACGGGCTTCCCGCTGCACTGACGTAGGGGGGTCCGACATACGGACGGCGTAAGCAGCTGATCTCCGACGGGTTCCGGCCATGTCGCAGCTTGGTCATGAATGGGGCCCCACGGTGAGGGGAATCACGGATCCGCGTAGCGTGTTGCGCACCACGACGAGGGAAAGATCCTCCCCAAGCACTAGGGTCAATCCTTTGCCTACCCATTACCCTTGATGCTCAAGGCCGCGCACGGCGGCCACGGAGGAGTGCAATGAGGAGCAGAAACCCGGTCTTCTCGCGACGGGGGTTCAGCCGCGACAACGGCTACGCGGGCTTCAACGCCGCGCCGCAGGCCGGGGGCCCCGCCGTCGCCACGCAGGGCAACCCGTACGCCCAGCCGGCCGGCAACCCGTACGCGCAGAACCCCTACGCCCAGCAGGGCCTGCAGGGCGCCCCGCCGCAGGCACCGGCCACCACCGGCCGGATGACGATGGACGACGTCGTGCTGCGCACGGCGTCCACGCTCGGCACGCTGATCGTGACGGCCGCGCTCGCCTGGGCGCTGCTGCCGGTCGACGACGCCCACATCAGCCGGTCCTACGGCATCGGCATCGGCGCCGCGCTGATCGGCATGGTCCTGGCGTTCGTCCAGTCCTTCAAGCGGACGGCCTCGCCGGCGCTGATCCTGTCGTACGCCGCGTTCGAGGGTGTCTTCCTCGGCGTCGTCTCCAGCATCGTCGACAACCGCATCGCGAGCGGCGCGGCCATGCAGGCCGTGATCGGCACGATGGCGGTCTTCGCCGCGGTGCTGATCGCGTACAAGGCCGGCTGGATCCGCGTCAACCGCCGCTTCTACGGCTTCGTGATGGCGGCCGCGCTCGGCTTCGTGCTGCTGATGATGGTGAACCTGCTGTTCGCCGTCTTCGGCGGCGGTGACGGCCTCGGCTTCCGCAGCGGCGGGCTCGGCATCTTCTTCGGCGTCGTCGGCGTCATCCTCGGCGCCTGCTTCCTCGCCCTGGACTTCAAGCAGGTCGAGGACGGCATCGCCTACGGCGCGCCGAAGGGCGAGGCGTGGCTGGCGGCCTTCGGTCTGACGCTGACGCTGGTGTGGATCTACATGGAGTTCCTGCGGCTCCTCGCCATCCTGAACAGCAACGACTAGTCGCCGACGGCCGTGAGCAGGCCGTGAGCAGCAAAGGGCCCCGGGTGTTCCTGCCCGGGGCCCTTTGCCGTCGTGCAGTGCGCGCCTAGAGGAATTTGCGCGCGGCCCTCCTCAGGTCGTACTCATGAACAATCGCCTTGGCGTGGCCGTACGCCAGATTGTGCTCGTGGCGGAGCCAGCTGACCTTCTCCTCGAAGTTGAAGAGAGCCGGGCCTTCCTCGACGGCGCGCAGCCAGTCGGAGACTTCACGGCCGGTGCAGTGGGGGATGCGGGCTAGCAGGTTGCGATGGGTCTCCTCGGAGAAGACTTGGGACATCGGCGCCTCCGGACGCAAAGGGGATGTAAGCCGGTCCTTCAGGTCACCGTGCCTGAGCGTTCGCCCGTTGGCAACAGTCCGGATGCGACGCGTACGCTCCACTCCGTGGTTGATACGACGCCCTTGACTCGTGCCGTTGATCACTTCGCCGACCGTTTGAGGGCCGCACCTCAGAGTCGGCTGCAGCGCGGCGCCGCCGCCGAGGCCCTGGAGCTGGCCAGGGAGATGGCCCGGCGCGCCCAGGCCGTGGAGGAACCCGGGACGGAGCCCCGGGAGATGCCGGACGCCGGGATGTTCGCCGCCGCGGACCAAATCACCGTCGCAGTGCATGACTTGGCCCTCGTGCTGAGTGACGAGGGCCAGGTGGAGGAAGCTCTGCGGTTGGTGGAGGAGGCGCAGAAACGCGCCGGAGTGTGATCCCTACAGCGACGCTATGACCCTGTCCGCCAGGATGTAGACGTTCTCCTCGCCGCACTCGAACGTCAGCGTGTACGCGCCCGAGATGCCCGAGCCGCCCAGCAGGACCGGGGATTCACCCGCGCGCAGGGCCGCGGCGAGGCGTTCCGCCGTTTCGCGGTGGCCCGGGGTCATACAGAGGGTGGTGCCGTCGGCGAAGACGTAGACGTCGAGGGTGCCCAGGGGGCCCGGGCGGACATCGGCCAGTTCGACGCGGGCGGCGGCGAGCTCTTCGAGGGTGGCCACCGTGCGCTCGTGGTCGTTCACGACCGGTGACTGGACCGGGACGAAGTCCGGGTGGGACGGGTGGCGGCGGCGGGCCGCGGCAAGCTCGGGAGAGTCCCCCGCGAACTCGTCGGCGTCCGCGGTCGGCTCGCTCACCGGCTCCAGACCCATGAAATCGGCCTGCCGGGGCAGGAACAGCTCGCTGTCCGCCAGGCCGAGCAGTGAGGGCGCGTCGGAGGCGTCACGGGCCTCCTGGGCGGCCCAGAAGGCGCGCGCCTCGGCCAGTTCGCGCTCGCGCTCCTCGGCGAGCGCCTCGGCCACCGCTGCGCGTATGTCGTCGGCCTCCGAGGAGGGGCGGGCGGCCGGCACCAGACCGCGGGCGGAGCGGTGCTCGGCGAGCTGGGTGTGCAGTGCCGCGACCTCACGGCGCAACACCATGAGCGTCCGCAGGACGGCGACACCCACGGCGCCCGTGGCGGCCGTGATGACCAGCAAGGTGATCGGCATGGCGCTCACTGACGTACTCCCGGTTCAAAGTCGACCCCCGACTTCCTACATCAGCTTGAAGGGCGGACTAACCAGCTGTCAGTGCGTAACGTCACGAAACGGGCAGGACTTTGGGTCCGGGGTTTAGTGGCGCGCCCTCCTTGACCTGGGTAAATCCCCCTTCTAAGGGAGATAGGTCACATCCTGGGGGAGATTGGATCACAAAATGGCCCGGAGGGCCGGGGTTTCCCGGACTCCGGGCCATCGGCTCACGGTGGGTGCCGAGTTGACTACCGAGAGGTTCGGTCAGGGGTTCAGCTGAGGCGCTCGATGACCATCGCCATGCCCTGGCCGCCGCCGACGCACATCGTCTCCAGCCCGAACTGCTTGTCGTGGAACTGGAGGGAGTTGATGAGCGTGCCGGTGATGCGGGCGCCGGTCATGCCGAAGGGGTGGCCGACGGCGATGGCGCCGCCGTTGACGTTCAGCTTCTCCAGCGGGATGTTCAGGTCGCGGTAGGAGGGGATCACCTGGGCGGCGAACGCCTCGTTGATCTCGACCAGGTCGATGTCGTCGATGGTGAGGCCGGCCAGGCGCAGCGCCCGCTGCGAGGCCTCGACCGGGCCGAGGCCCATGATCTCCGGGGACAGGCCCGAGACGCCGGTCGACACGATGCGGGCGAGCGGGGTGAGGCCGAGCTCGCGGGCCTTGGTGTCGGACATGATGACGACCGCGGCGGCGCCGTCGTTGAGGGGGCAGCAGTTGCCGGCGGTGACCAGGCCGTCGGGGCGGAAGACGGGCTTGAGGCCCGCGACGCCCTCCAGGGTGACGCCGGCGCGGGGGCCGTCGTCCTTGGAGACGACGGTGCCGTCGGGGAGGGTGACCGGGGTGATCTCGCGCTCCCAGAAGCCGTTCTTGATGGCTTCCTCGGCGAGGTTCTGGGAGCGGACGCCGAACTCGTCCATGTCCTGGCGGGTGATGCCCTTGAGGCGGGCCAGGTTCTCGGCGGTCTGGCCCATCGCGATGTAGGGGTCGGGGACCAGGCCGTCCTCGCGCGGGTCGTGCCAGGTGGTGCCCTCCTGCTGGGCGACGGCCTCGGTGCGGGCCTCGGCCTCGGCGAAGAGGGGGTTGTGCGTGTCGGGAAGGCTGTCGGAGTTCCCCTTCACGAACCGGGAGACCATCTCCACGCCGGCCGAGATGAAGACGTCGCCCTCGCCGGCCTTGATGGCGTGCAGGGCCATGCGGCTCGTCTGCAGGGAGGAGGAGCAGTAGCGGGTGATGGTGCAGCCCGGGAGGTGGTCCATGCCCATCTGTACGGCGACGATGCGGCCGAGGTTGTTGCCCTGCTCGCCGCCGGGGAGGCCGCAGCCGAGGTGGAGGTCGTCGATGTCGCGGGGGTCCAGCTCGGGGATCTTGGCGAGGGCCGCCTGGATGATGGTGGCGGTGAGGTCGTCGGGGCGCAGATCCTTGAGGGAGCCCTTGAAGGCGCGGCCGATGGGGGAGCGGGCGGTCGAGACGATCACGGCTTCGGGCATCACGGCTCCATTGGCGTTACGGGGTTGGGCTGGGCTTGTTGGGAAGTTACCCGTACGTATGGCTTGGGTCACGGGTGTCGCCGTGTGACCCTGACCGCAATTTTCTAAGCGCTTGCTTTTTCCGGCCCCCGCCGCCCCTTCCCGTCCCGACCCGGGGGCCAGCCCCCGGACCCCCGCTCCTCAAACGCCGGAGGGGCTGATTTTTGCCGGCCGGGGTTTGATCTTTCAGCCCGTCCGGCGTTTGAGGACGAGGCCGTTCAGGCCGAAAGCGGGGGTCTGGGGGCGGCAGCCCCCAGGGGACGGGAATGGGAAGGGGCGGCGGGGGCGAAATCACTGGGACGGCTGCTGCACGGGGGCCCGGTCGGGCTCCGGGACGCGGCGGCGGCGCCGGCGTTTGAGGAGGGCCCAGGGGCCCCGGGGGCCGGTGGGCATGGCTGCCGTGACCTCCGTGCCCGCCTCCGAGGCAGCCTCCGCGGCCGCCTTCGCCACCGGCAGGAAGCCCTCGCGGCGCGTGACGTCGGGGCGCTCCTCCTCGGCCGGCCACAGTTCCAGGGCGGCGCAGACCGTCGGCAGCACCGCCATCGCCGCCGTGGCGTACCCCTCGGCCGAGGGGTGGTAGTTGTCGGGGCCGAAGAGCTCGCGGGGGTTCGCCTCGAATTCGGGGCCGAGCAGGTCGCCCAGCGACACCGTGCGCCCGCCCTGCTCCACCGTGCCGATCGTCTGGGCCGCCGCCAGCTGACGGGAGGCCCGGCGGGCCAGCCAGCGCAGGGGCTGCTGGACCCGCTCCACCGTGCCCAGGTCGGGGCAGGTGCCGACCACCACCTCCGCACCGGCCGTCCGCAGCCGCCGTACCGTCGACGAGAGGTGGCGGACCGAACGGGTCGGCGGCATCCGGTGGGTGACGTCGTTCGCGCCGATCATGATCACGCAGATGTCCGGGACCAGGGAAGGGTTCGCCAGGACCAGTGCCACCTGACGGTCCAGGTCGTCGGACGTGGCCCCCGGGAGGGCCACGTTGTGGAGTTCCACCGGGCGTTCCGCCACCGCGGACAGCCCGGAGGCCAGCAGTGCGCCCGGTGTCTGGCTCGCCCGGTGCACACCCTGTCCCGCCGCCGTGGAGTCACCGAGCATCGTCAGGCGCAGGGGCGGTTCGTCGGGGACGGCGTACGTGGTGCCGTAGAGGCCGTCCGCCACGGGGACCCGGCCGCCGGAGCCGTTGCCCACATGGCGCCTGGCCATCCGGACCTCCGCCAGCAGCAGACCGACGGCGGCCGCGCCGGCCAGCCCGATCCCGCCACCGCCGTACGCAGCGCCGGCCGCGATCCGCCGGGCCACCCTCGCCCTCGACATGCTCGTCATACGTCGCCGCCACCTCCTCGAAGCCGTACATCCACTCCTTGCCCCGTACCGGCCGTTCGCCAATCTCAACGAGAAGTGAACGGCCCTCCCGGGCCGTAGGCTGGCGGGACAATCACGACCACTTCTTTTGCAAGCATCCGGAGACAACGGTGCATTTCCACGACTCGATGATCAGTCTCGTCGGCAACACCCCGCTGGTGAGGCTCAACAGCGTGACCAAGGGCATCCGGGCGACCGTCCTGGCCAAGGTCGAGTACTTCAACCCCGGCGGCTCCGTGAAGGACCGCATCGCCCTGCGCATGATCGAGGCGGCGGAGGAGAGCGGCGCGCTCAAGCCCGGCGGGACGATCGTGGAGCCGACCAGCGGGAACACCGGCGTCGGCCTGGCCATCGTGGCGCAGCAGAAGGGGTACAAGTGCATCTTCGTGTGCCCCGACAAGGTGAGCACCGACAAGATCAACGTGCTGCGGGCGTACGGGGCGGAGGTCGTCGTCTGCCCGACGGCCGTCGACCCCGAGCACCCGGACTCGTACTACAACGTCTCCGACCGGCTGGTGCGTGAGACGCCGGGGGCGTGGAAGCCCGACCAGTACTCCAACCCCAACAACCCGCTCTCCCACTACCACTCGACCGGCCCCGAGCTGTGGGAGCAGACCGAGGGGAAGATCACCCACTTCGTGGCGGGCGTGGGCACCGGCGGCACCATCTCCGGCACCGGGCGGTACCTCAAGGACGTGAGCGACGGCTCCGTCCAGGTCGTGGGCGCCGACCCCGAGGGATCCGTCTACTCGGGCGGCTCCGGGCGGCCGTACCTCGTGGAGGGTGTGGGTGAGGACTTCTGGCCCACCGCCTACGACCGGACCGTCGCCGACGAGATCGTCGCGGTCTCCGACAAGGACTCGTTCCAGATGACCCGGCGGCTCGCCAAGGAGGAGGGGCTGCTGGTCGGCGGCTCCTGCGGCATGGCGGTCGTGGCGGCCCTGCGGGTCGCCGAGCGGCTGGACGAGAACGGCGTCGTGGTGGTGCTCCTGCCGGACAGCGGCCGCGGGTACCTCAGCAAGATCTTCAACGACGAGTGGATGGCCGACTACGGCTTCCTCGAGGACGAGGGCCCGAGCGCCCGCGTCGGGGACGTTCTCAGCGACAAGGAGCACGGCGCGATCCCGTCCCTCGTCCACATGCACCCGGACGAGACGGTCGGGCAGGCCATCGAGGTGCTGCGCGAGTACGGCGTCTCGCAGATGCCGATCGTCAAGCCCGGCGCCGGCCACCCGGACGTGATGGCCGCCGAGGTCGTGGGCTCGGTCGTGGAGCGTGAGCTGCTCGACGCCCTGTTCACCAAGCGGGCCTCCCTGGAGGACCCGCTGGAGAAGCACATGTCCGCCCCGCTGCCCCAGGTGGGCTCCGGCGAACCGGTCGGCGACCTGATGTCCGTGCTCGGCGCCGCGGACGCGGCGATCGTCCTCGTCGAGGGCAAGCCGACCGGTGTGGTCAGCCGGCAGGACCTGCTGGCCTTCCTTGCGAAGGGCGGGAAGTAGCGGCAAACGTCCGGTGAACGGCGGGTGCCGGAGGCGAACTTCCGTTTGCCTACCGAAGTGGTGGACTTCCTCGAAGTGGTACGAGCGTGTCACGTCCACGCAGCACACGCTTAACACGGGTCCGGCACATTAGTGGGTGTCGGCAGGGCGGGAGCGGCTCCCCGCCCCAGCCGGCACCGAAACGTCCAAGGACCTCCGGAGCGGCTCCCGGACCTCCATGGACGCCCGGACGTGAGACCCGGCCCTGACCCGGTCAGCGTCCCTCGCGGGGACCGCCGTCGTCCCGCCCCCCGGCAACGGGGGTGCGGCGGTCCCCGCGCACATCTTTTCCGGCGGGGCTACGCGCCCGTAGTGGCCCAACTGCCCAGCAGGGCAAGCCTTTCCGCCGTCTCCGAGCCCGGCTCCGGTGTGTAGGCCACGATCGTCTGGTCCGGTTCCCCCGGGACCGACAGCGATTCGTACGGCAGGGTCAGCAGGCCCGCGACCGGGTGGCGGACGCGCTTGACGCCGTACATGCAGGCCCTGACCTGGTGGTCGGCCCACAGGCGGCGGAAGTCCTCGCTCTTGAGGGAGAGTTCGCCGACGAGGTCGCGCAGGCCGGGGTCGTCGGGGCGGGCGCCCGCGTTCAGCCGCAGATGGGCCACGGTCTGGGCGGCGACCGCGGACCAGTCGGGGTAGACCGTACGGCCCTCGGGGTCCAGGAACAGGTGGCGGACGATATTGCGCCGGGCGGGCGGCATCCGGCTGAAGCCGCTCAGGGCGTCGGCGAGCGCGTTCCAGGCCAGGACGTCCATCGCGGGCCCGAGGACGAACGCCGGGTTGTGCGCCATGCCGTCGAGCAGCACCTGGATGCCCGCGCGGACTCGGGGCGCGGCCCGGCGCCGCTCGCGCTTCTTCTGCGGACGGGCCACGGCGTACAGATACGCGTGCTCCTCCTCGTCCAGCCGCAGCACGCGCGCGATGGCGTCCAGCACCGCGTCCGAGACGCTCGGGCCCCGGCCCTGTTCGAGGCGGATGTAGTAGTCGACGCTCACTCCGGCCAGCTGCGCCACCTCCTCCCGGCGCAGACCGGGCACGCGGCGCCGCCCGTGCGAGGCCAGCCCCACCTCCTCGGGCCGGATGCGGGCGCGGCGTGTGCGCAGGAAATCTCCGAGGTCCCCGTCCATGGGTTCGATCGTAGGGGAGGCGCGGGATTCGAACCTGGTACTGGCAGACCCAGGAAAAGCTCATCCCTGGGTAGGTCCCGCCGGGCGGCGCAGGGTGGTGGACGTCGCCGGGAAACGCCCGGGCGGCTTCCTTGTGGAGGAGCACTCATGTCGTACGAGAACCTGGCCGGCCGTACCGCAGTCGTCACCGGGGCCGCGAGCGGGATCGGCGAGGCCGTTGCCGTGCTGCTGGCGGCGCAGGGCGCGAGGGTCGCGCTTCTGGCGCGGCGCCGGGAACGGCTGGACTCGATCGTGGAGAAGATCCGGGCGAACGGCGGGCAGGCGCTCGCCGTGGTCGCCGACGTGACGGACGGCGGGTCGGTGGACGCGGCCGTCGAACGGATCCACGCCGCCTACGGGACCGTCGACCTGGTCGTGAACTCGGCCGGTGTCATGCTGCCGAACCCCATCGACGACGGGCGGGTCGACGAGTGGCAGCGGATGCTCGACACCAACGTCACCGGTGTGCTGCGGGTGATCCGCGCCTTCACCGCCGACCTGGTGGGCGCGGCCGCGGACGGCCGCACCGCGGACCTCGTGAACATCTCGTCCATCGGCGCGCACATCACGTTCCCCAACTACGCGGTGTACGGGGCGACCAAGGCCGCCGTCACCTATATCTCGCAGTCCCTGCGCGGCGAGTTCGGGCCGCGTGACGTGCGTGTCACCAACATCGAGCCCGGGCTGACCGAGACCGAGCTGGCGCAGCACATCGACAGCGACTCGCTGCAGGAGCAGGTGGCGGGGATGCTCGAGGCGCTGGGCTCACTGGCGGCCGAGGAGGTCGCCGATGTGGTGGCGTACGTGAGCAGCCGTCCCCGGCACGTCAACCTGCGGCAGATCATGGTGCTGCCGACCCGGCAGGTGTGAGGTCAGTCCTCCCAGCGGTCCTCGTCCTTGGCGGAACGGCGGCGGCGGCCGAAGAGGGCCGGGTTGACGCGGGCGGCCTGGAAGGCGTTCACGCCGACGATGCCGGCCCAGGTGATGAACAGGCCGGCCAGATGACCGATGCCGCCGCCGATCGCGGACAGCGGGATCGCCAGGACCAGCGAGACGATGCCGAAGCCGAAGCGCTCGCCCCAGGAGTCCGTCGGCGGCTTCGGCGCCCGGGTGCCACGGGCCACCACCATCTGCTGCTCGGCGAGCTGCCGGCGCACCCGGCGCTCGACCGCGCCGTCGATGCGCTGGTCGACCTTCTCCAGGAACGAGTCGACCAGCGCCGACTCGTACTCCTCGCCCAGTTCCCTGCGCGCCTGGAGGGTGGCGTTGAGTTCCTTCTTGAGCTCGGCGTCCCGCGCGTCCATCCCCGTCTCCATTCCCGTCATGGGAACCCACGTTAGGGAGCCGGGGTGCTCACCGCACTGGGGATAGCCCCCCTGTCGGGGCTGGGGCTGACCGGGAGGACACCGACGTCTCCAGAACCCTGCGGTGGCTCCGGCCGACCCCGCTGATGGCTCGAAGTGGTGGAAGTGGTTAGGGCAGGACGGAAATGAGCCCGGTGTCCAGGTCGAACCTGGCCGCCGTCACCGTGGCCGCCGCGAACGCGGAATCCGCGCGGATCGCGTCCCGTACCCAGACCGTGTTGGCCCGCATGGTGTGTTCGGCCCAGTCGCCGGGCAGGTGCCGGGTGCGCAGGGCGGCCGGGGCGATCTCGTCCACCAGCAGCTCCAGATGGCCGGGGACCGGTGCGCCCGTGCGCAGGTGGTCCAGCGTGGCCGCGACCGCCCCGCAGCGCTCGTGCCCGAGCACCAGCACCAGCGGGACATGCAGTTCCTGGACGCCGTACTGGATGGAGGCGAGCACCGCCTCGTCCAGCACCTGGCCGGCCGTCCTTATGCAGATCAGGTCTCCGAGGCCCTGGTCGAAGACGAGTTCCGGCGGCACGCGGGAGTCGATGCAGCCGATGACCACCGCGAACGGGTGCTGACCGGCCGCCAGCGCGTGCCGGTGCAGCAGTCCCTCGTCGGGGTGGCGGGAGCCGCCGGTGGCGTAGCGCCGGTTGCCGGCGAGCAGTTCGGCCAGGGCGGCGCGGGCGGTCGTCGGGCGGGGACGGGCGGTGGTTTCCAGGGGGTCGGCGGGGGCCGCCGACGCGGGGGCGGCGGCCAGCGCGGCGACGGCGGTGGCGGCGAGAAAGGCCCTGCGGTTCGAGGCCATGACGCATCCTCAGGTGTTGTGCTGACAGCGCGCCTTCACCGTATGCATGCGATCAGTAACCCTGAGTGCCGGTTTAAGGACACTTGGTTGATTCGTCGTCAGATCATCGCCGCACGGAAACCGCTTCTTGATCTCTTGATCTCGTGACCGGTTGGTCAGGCCAGCCCGTGCTGCTTCGCGTACGCGTCGGCCACGTCCTCCGGGTCCTTCTTGTCGTTGTCGACCTGGCTGTTGAGCTGGGTGAGCTGGGCCGTCGTCAGGACGTTGCCGAGCCTGGCGAGGGCCTTGCGGACCTTGTCGTCGGCCTTGCGGTCGGCGATGAGCGGGACGATGTGCTGGCTGGGGATCAGGTTCTTCGGGTCGGTCAGCACCACCCAGCCGTTGGCGGCTATGTCGGTATCGGTGGTGAAGAGGTTCGCCACGTCCACGTCGCCCTTCTTCAGGGCGCCCTTGACCAGCGGGCCGTCGGAGTCGAGCGACTTGAACTCCTTGAACTCCACGCCGTAGACGTCCTTCAGGCCGATCGCGCCCACCCGGCGCTTCTTCACCTCGGGCGCGGCGCCGATGACCAGCTTGCCGTTCTGCTTCGCCAGGTCGGCGAGTGTGGTCAGGCCGTACTTCCTGGCCGTCTGGCGGGTGACCACGAAACAGTCGGAGTCGGCGGCCTGGCCGTACGGCAGGACCTGGAGGCCGCTGGGCATCGCCAGCGTGAGCGCGTTCTGCATGGTGCCGGGCTCCGCCGAATCGTCCTTCGGGGCCAGGTAGTTGAGGAGGGCGCCCTGGTACTCGGGGAGCAGGTCGATGTCGCCGCTCGTCAGGGCGGGGATCACGATCTCGCGGGTGCCCAGGTTGGGGCGGACCTTCACCTTCACACCGGCCTGCCGGAGCACGGCCGCGTAGAGGTAGCCGAGTACCTGGTTCTCGGTGAAGTTGGCGGTGCCGATGGTGACTCCGCCCTTGCTGGAGCCGCCGCCGGAGGCGGAGCCCTGGCCGTCGAGGGAGGTGATGCCGCTCGCGCAGGCGGAGAGGGCGGGGACGGAGGCCGCGGCGAAGAGGCCGCCGAGGAGGGTGCGTCGGTTCATCGTCTGGATTCCCTAGGCGGTGCGGTGGCGGAAGAGGAAGCGCTGGAGGGTGCTGAGCAGCAGGTCGAGGAGTACGGCGACCACGGCGACCAGCACTGCGCCGCCCAGCACCTGCACGAGGTCGCGCTGGGCGAGGCCGTCGAAGACGTAGCGTCCGAGGCCGCCGAAGGAGACGTACGCGGCGATCGTGGCCGTCGCGACGACCTGGATCAGCGCCAGGCGCAGGCCCGTCATGATCAGGGGGAGCGCGAGCGGCAACTCGACCTGGAACAGGACCTGGTGGCCGCGCATGCCCTGGCCGCGGGCGGCGTCGCGGACGTCCGGGTCGACGGCCGTCATCCCGGCGTAGGTGTTGGTGACGATCGCCGGGACCGCGAGCGCGACCAGGGCGACGTACACCGGGAGCATCGACAGGCCGCCGGCCAGGAAGACCAGCACGACCAGGCCGACGGTCGGCAGTGCGCGGCCGAAGGACGACAGGTTGATCGCGACGAAGGCGCCCTTGCCGGTGTGGCCGATCAGCAGGCCGAGGGGGAGGCCGATCGCGGCCGCGATGAGGGTCGCGAGGAGGGAGTACTGGAGGTGCTCGGCGAGGCGGTGGGCGATGCCGTCGGGGCCGGTCCACTGCGATCCGCTGGTCAGCCAGCTGCCGAGGTTCTTGAAGAGTTCGTACATCTCAGGCTCGCCGCCTCTTCCACGGGGTGAGGGCGTACTGGAGGGCCACCAGCAGGGCGTCCGCGACCACGGCGAGGAGGATCGTGAGGACCACGCCCACGATCACCGGGGTCGGGAAGTTGCGCTGGAAGCCGTCGGTGAAGAGCTGGCCGAGGCCGCCGTCGCCGATGTAGGTGGCGACCGAGACCAGGGAGATCGACATGACCGTCGCGATACGGACGCCCGCCATGATCACGGGGAGCGCGAGCGGGAACTCGACGGTGAGGAGCGTGCGCAGCGGGCGCGTGCCCATCGCCTTCGCCGCCTCCTTGGTCTTCGCGGGCACCGAGTCGAGGCCCTCGACGGTGTTCCGCAGCAGTACGACGAGGGTGTAGACGGTCAGGCCGATGACCGTGGTGGTGCGGGTCAGGCCGCTGATCGGCAGCAGGAGCACGAAGATCGCGATTGACGGGATCGTGAACAGGACGTTCGAGAACCCGAGCAGGAAGCCGCGCAGGGGGCGGACCCGGTGCGCGACCACCGCGAGCGGCAGTGAGATCAGGACGCCGAAGAAGACGGCGGTGAGGGCGGCCTGGAGGTGGGAGACCGTGAGGCTGGTGAGGTCGTCGGTGTGGTCGCCTATCCACGACCAGTCGATGGTCATGCGCCCACCCGGGCTTCCGTGTGCGCCTGGCCGGCGTGCTTGTGGATGTCGTCGCGGGACGAGACCCCGGTGAGGACGCCGTCCGTGTCGACGCGGGCGATCAGGCCGGTGGGGGAGGCGACCGACTCGTTGAGGGCCGAAAGGAGGGAGTCGGTGTCCTCGAGCGGGCGTACGGGGAGTTCGGCGTCCGTGCTCGCCCAGTGCCGGGGCTTGCGTGCCTCGTCGAGTACGAGGGTCCAGGCGCCGCCCTCGGGGGCCGGGCCCTGCGGGACGTCCGCGAGGGTCTTCAGCGAGAGCAGCTTCAGGCCGCGCTCGGCGCCGAGGAAGTCGGCCACGAAGTCGTCGGCCGGGCGGGCGAGGAGTTCGGCGGGTGCGGCGCACTGCACCAGATGGCCGCCGGTGCGGAAGATCGCGATCTGGTCGCCGAGCCTCACGGCCTCGTCGACGTCGTGGGTGACGAAGACGATGGTCTTGCTCAACTCCTTCTGGAGGCGCAGGAGTTCGTCCTGGAGCTGGGTGCGCACCACCGGGTCGACCGCGCCGAACGGCTCGTCCATCAGCAGGACGGGCGGGTCGGCGGCCAGCGCTCGGGCCACACCCACGCGCTGCTGCTGGCCGCCGGAGAGCTGGTGCGGGTAGCGCTTGCCGGCGTCGGCGGCGAGGCCGACGGTCTCCAGCAGCTCGGCGGCCCGGGCGCGGGCCTTCCTGCGGCCCCAGCCGAGCAGGAGCGGCACGGTGGCGATGTTGTCCAGCACCGTGCGGTGCGGGAACAGCCCCGACTGCTGGATGACGTACCCGATGGAGCGGCGCAGCTCGGCGGCGTCCTGACGCGTGACGTCCTGGCCGCCGACCCGGATGGTCCCGGAGGTCGGCTCCACCATGCGGTTGATCATCCGCAGGGTGGTCGTCTTGCCGCAACCGGAAGATCCGACGAGGACCGTCACGCCCCCTTCCGGCATTTCCAGGGAGAGGTCGTGGACTGCTGTCGTGCCGTTGGGGAAGCGCTTGTGGACCGCGTCGAACTGGATCATGAGTTGTCCCTTGCCCGGCTGTATAACGTCATGCAGAGTTCTTGGTAGCTGAATAGGTTGTCAACGGGTTGGTGTTAATCCGAGGTAACAGATGACCGAAGAGCAAGATCGAGTGTCCGGATTGAGGGGAGATTGTGGTCATATGTCGTCTCGGATCGTGGACACACCGCCCGCGGCGTTCTCCGGGGGCACCGGACTCGTCGTCCTCGACGGGGTCGGTCTCGGCGTCGCGGACGTCGTGCACCTCGCCGACGGGAGTGCGCGGCCCGTCCCCGGAAGCGAGGCGATGCGGCGCGTCGAGGAGTCCTGGGACGCCGCCCGGCAGATCGCCGCGACCGGCCGTGTCTACGGCCGCTCCACCGGCGTGGGCGCCAACCGGAATGAGGACGTGCCCACCGAGGCGGCCGCCGAACACGGCCTCAGACTGCTGCGCAGCCATGCCGGTGCGATCGGCGAGGAACTGCCCGCGCGGGAGGTGCGGGCGATGCTCGCCGTCCGCGCCAACCAGCTCCTCGCGGGTGGCGCAGGTCTCAGGCCCACCGTCGTCACCGCGCTGTGCGAGGCGCTGGAGAGCGGGGCGCATCCGGTAGTCAACGAGTTCGGCTCGGTGGGCACGGGGGACATCGCGGCCCTCGCCCAGGCGGGCCTCGCGCTCGCCGGGGAGCACCCCTGGCGGGGGCCGAACGCGCCCAAGCCCCAGCCCCTCGACAACAACGACGCCCTGGCCTTCATCAGCAGCAACGCCCTCACCCTCGGCCAGTCCGCGCTCGCCCTGCACGAACTGCGCGGGCTTGTGCAGGCCACCCAGGTCGTCGCCGCCCTCTCCCTGCTGGCCGTCGACGGCTCGCACGAGGCGTACGCCGCCCCCGTGCACGCCGCCCGCCCGCACCGGGGCTCCAGCGAGGTCGCCCGCCGGATGCGGGAGCTGATCGGCGCCGCGGACCGGCCCACGCCTCCCCTCGGCCGGATCCAGGACCCGTACGGCTTCCGCTGTCTGCCCCAGATCCACGGCCCCGCGCTGGACGCGGCGGACGCCCTGGAGGAGGTCGTCGCGATCGAGATCAACGCGGCCGCCGAGAACCCGCTGATCTCACCCGAGGACATGGCCGCCTACCACCACGGCGGCTTCTACCAGGCCCAACTCGCCCTCGCCCTGGACCACTTCAGGCTGTCCCTCACCCAGGTCGCCCGCCTGTCGACCTCCCGCCTCTCCACGCTCAACGAGCCCGCCTTCACCCGGCTGCGGCCCTTCCTCGCCGACGACGTGCCCGCCTCCTCCGGCGTGATGATCCTCGAGTACGCCGCCGGGGCCGCCCTCGGTGATCTGCGGGCCTTCTCCGCCCCCGCATCGCTCGGGCACGCTGTACTCTCCCGGGGCGTCGAGGAACAGGCCAGCTTCGCCTCGCTCGCCGCACGTCAGACACTGCGCGCCTGCCGCGCGTACCGTCTCGTCGTGGGCTGCGAACTGGTCGCCGCCGTACGGGCCCTGCGCCAGCGCGACCTGCGGCCCGAACCGGACCTTCCGGTGGGCCGCGCGCTGGAGCTCGCCGAGTCGGTGCTGGCGGCCGACCAGGCCGACCGGCCGCTCACGGACGACGTGACGGCGGCGGCCGCACTGCTGGACCGGTTCACGGACATCTGGAGGGGGAGCGGGTCATGAGCACGGAGAGGGACATGAGCGTGGTGGACAGTCCGGCGGGGCGGCTGCAGGCGCTCTTCGAGGGGCACCGGCTGACGCCGACCCAGCGGCGCATCGCGCACAGCATGGTGCGGCGCGCCGCCGACGTGCCGTTCCTGTCCAGCGTGGAGCTGGCCGAACTGGCCGGGGTCAGCCAGCCGTCCGTGACCCGCTTCGCCGTCGCCCTCGGCTTCGACGGCTACCCGGCGCTGCGCAAGCACCTGCGCGAGGTCGCCCCCGCCGAACAGGCCGCGGACGCCGGCTCGTACAACGAGTACCAGCAGGCCGTGGAGGCCGAGATCGAGAACCTCCGGCACCTCGCCGAACTGCTGGCCGACCCCCGGCCCGTGCAGAAGGCGGGCCGGCTGCTGGCGGCCTCCCGCCCGCTGCCCGTCCTCGGCCTGCGCGCCGCCGCCTCCCAGGCCTACGGCTTCGGCTACTTCGCCGCCAAGGTCCACCCGGACGTACGGCTGCTCAACGAGGGCGGCACGATGATCCACGACCGCATCGAGGCCGCCGTACGGGCCGGGGCGACGGCGCTGCTGTGCTTCGCGCTGCCACGGCATCCGCGTGAGGTCGTGGACACGCTGGCCTTCGCGAAGGAGGCCGGCCTGACGGTCGTCACGGTCGCCGACTCGGCCTTCGCGCCGGTCGCCAAGGTCTCCGACCTGCTGCTGCCCGCCGCCGTCGGCACGGGCCTCGCCTTCGACACCGCCTGCGCGCCGATGCTGCTCGGCCGCGTCCTGCTGGAGGCGATGTGCGACGACCTGCCGGACGCGCAGGCCCGCCTGGAGGAGTTCGACGCACGGGCGGCGGCGCGCGGGCTGTTCGTGGAGTAGCCCCACGTTTTCCAGCCCCACGTTTTCAGATTCGTCTCACGTTGGCTCGTTAACGTGCGTCTCACGGATGCCGCACAGACATGAGACGGGAGACGGACGTGGCACGCGGAGAAGGCAGAGCCCAGGGTCTGGCTCGGGTGGCCGTCGTCGTACGGGCCGGAGCCGCACCTCTTTGGTGGGCCGGGGTGTTCGCGGCGGGTGTCGGGGTGCTGGTGCCGGGGATCACGGGCCGGCGGATCGGGGTCATGGCCGGAGCGGCGTTGTTCATCGTCGCCGCGGCCGTCGTCTCGTGCGCCCGCCGCAGGCGGTACGCCGCACTCGCCCGGGCGGCCGCCCGCGCCGGCAGGCACGACGTGCTCCAGGACCGCGCGGTGAGCGTGCGCAACTGGCGCCGCGGGCACCGCTGGTGGCTGCTGCTCGCCTTCGCGGCGGCCGTGGGCAGCGCGTTCGCGGTGCCCGCCGCCGGGGGCATGCTGCTCGCCGGGTGCGGCACCGGGCTGCGGCTGAAGGCCGCCTGGCTCGGGCGGCGCGAACGGGCCGACGACGTCCTGCTGTGGGTACGCGTCGACTGGCTCACCGCGAACGGCGGCCGCCCGGCCGGAAAGGCCGTCAAGGCGTACCGCAGCACGGGCATCGCGGCGGGCGACGCGGCTCCCGGGGGAGCGCGGCGCCGCACCGCGGCGCTCGTCTGACGAGACGGACGGTCAGACTTCGAGCTCCTCCTCGATCTTCCTCAGCTGGTGGCGGGCCATCGCCAGGTTGGACCTCTTGGCGTCGAGCACCAGGTACAGGAACAGACCGTTGCCGCCGCGGCCGCTGATCAGGCGGATCAGGTGGTACTGGTCGCTCAGCGTGATCAGGATGTCCTCGATCTGGCCCTTCAGCCCGAGGTGCTCCATGGTGCGCATCTTGGCGCGGACGACATCGGTGTTGCCGGCGGCGGCGACATTCAGGTCGAAGCCCTTGCTGCCGCCCATCGTGCCCAGCGCCATGCCGCTGGTGTAGTCGACGAGCGCGACGCCGGTGGCGCCCTCGATGGAGGCGAGCGCCTCTTTCAGTGCGGTTTCGGTGTTGGCCATGACTGTGCTCCTCGGTTCCTCTCAACTTTCCGTGGTGGTGCGCGCGTTGGTGGTCGTGCTGCGTGGTGCGCGCGGGGTTCTGGTCCGTGGGGCGGCCGGCTTGGCTTCCGGTTTGGCCGCCTTGGCCTCCCTGGCCGGACTGCTCTGGTGGGCGGGTGTCGTGCGGCTGTCGCCGAGCTCGCCGATGCGGGCGGCCGCCCGGCGGCCCTCCAGGAGGAGCCGGCCGAGGTTCACGCGGTCCTGGGCGAGCAGCGTCAGCACGGCTGCGCCGCCCGCCGCGTACGTCGCCACATAGCCGTAGGCGCCCCGGACGAGCAGTTCGCGGAACTCGCCCTGTCCCGTCGCGTCCGCCAGCTTCACCGCTGCTCCGTGCGCGGTCTCGACGAGCGCGGCCATGCCGTTCGGCTCTACGCCCGGGGTGTCGTGGGCGAGGACGCGCCCGTCGAGACCGGTCGCGAGGGCGCCGGTGAGCTGGGGGACGCGGGCTCTCAGACGGCGCAGCTCCTCGAGGATGTGGGGGTCGGCAGCCATCCGGTGTCTCCTCTCGAACCAGTCAAAGGGCCTCCAGCGCATCCCTGAGCCTCTTCAGCAAGACGGTGTGGGGATCGGGCGGCAGCTGTTCGGGGCCGGTGGGCGGGGGCGGCGGCTGAGGTGGTGGCGGCTGTGCCGGTCCGGGCAGCGGTGACACGACCCCTGCCGCCGTCAGCCGCCGCACGTCCACCAGGGTGTGGAAGGCCGGGCGGCCCAGTTCGCGGGCGATGTCGGGTGCCGTACGCACGCCGTCCAGCCGGTCCAGCACGGTCTGCTGGCGGCGGGTGAGGGCGGGGGCCGCCACGGGGTCCGCGCGGATCAGGGGGGCCTCGTCGGTCCTCGGGTCCGGCCAGATGCGGTGGAGGAGGTCTCGGCGGCGCAGCGTCTCGTGCTCCAGGGCGGCCACCGGGACCGGGCGGACCGGCCCGAGCGGGTGGGCCGTGCCGTAGCGGAAGCGGCCGGGCGTGCTGCTCGGGGCGAGGGCGAAGTACGCGGCGTCGTACAGGGCCGTCAGCCGGCACAACTCCAGGGCGCCGGAGGCGAGAAGACCGCGGTCGACGAGGTGGCCGGCGACGCCGTGACCGTCGTCCGCCTCCGTGAGCGCCCGCTGCCAGGCCTCGGGGGCGAGCGTGCCATGGGCCGTGAGGAGGGTGTCCAGGCCGGGCGCGTACGGGCTCTCGGCGTGTACGACCAGGCCCTCGGCGAGGTGGAGCGTGCCGCGCTCGCGGACCAGGACGCCGGTGGCCCGCTCGGCGGCGAGCCGGGTCAGCATCGGGGAGACACCGCCCCACCCCCGCTCACCGGCCGCGGTCTTGGTGCGCACGGGCAGGCGCGGGGGCTCGGCCGTCCGGACGGCGGTCATGCCAGCACCAGCCGTTCGGCCATCTCGCCCAGCCGGATGCGGGCCAGCGCCAGGTTGCCCTCCGCGCGGGCCAGCCACAGGTGCAGGAACACACTGCCGTCGAAGGAGGCCCCCACGAACCGCAGCACGTGATAGCTGTCCCGGTTGCTGACGATCAGGTCCTCGACCGGCGGATCGGCGTCGGCGGCCGCCCCGTCGTCGGGATCGTCGTCCGGCGCGAACGCATGCTGCTCGGCGGCCAGCCGGGCGATCTCGGCGGCCTCCACCGCGGCCGCCTCCCGGTCGCCGCCGGGGGACTCGCCGACGGTGCCCAGGGCCAGCCCGCTCATCCAGTCGATCAGTGCGGCCCCCCGGGCACCGGGCAGTCGCATCGCTTCCAGCAGACACTCGTCGATTCCGGGCACCGTGGCTCCCCTCCCGCCTGCGGTTCGGCTGAGTGACGCCGAAACTACGCAACGTGTGCGCGAGGGGTGAGCGTTCTGGCATTTTCCGGTGGAACATGCGTCGGACGACTAAGGTGGGTCAACTTGCCTTGATTCACAGGTAGTTGACGATCAGATCCGCTGGTGCATGTCAACGGTGGTCAGGCGCCCGGAGGGTGGTGAGCGAGTCCGCGTGCGCCCCTCCCGACTCGGCCACGATCTCGTCGAGACTCTGCGGCTCCCGGACGGTCGCGAAGGAGATGCCCCCGGCCCCGTCCGGCGCGAAGCCGTAGATCCCGGGCCGGGCGAGGGAGTTGTACGCGTAGTGGTGCGCGAAGTAGTACGCGCCCGTGTCCAGCGCCGCCGCGTAGTCACCTTGCTCCAGCAGCGGCAGCGCGCGTCCCTCCGCCAGCAGGTCACCCGAGAAGCAGGCCGGCCCCGCCACGTCCTGCACGACCGCCGGGCCCTCCTTGGGGCGCCCCTTGCCGTCGTAGGCGGCGATCCTGAGCGGCCAGGCGCCCGGCACGTACACCGTCCGTGTCGCCACCTGCACGCCCGCGTGCGTGACCGCGACCGGCCGCCCGCCCGCGCTCTTGGCGTACTCCACCCGCGCCACCACCGTGCCGTGCTTGGCCAGCAGCGACCGCCCGAACTCGGTGACCAGTCCGTACCGCCCGTCGAACAGTCCCGGCACCGCCTCGCTCAGCAGCCGCGCGTAGTGCGCGTAGGTCGGTGTCGTGTCGTCCGAGCCGAAGTTCACCGGCAGTCCGCCGCCGATGTCGAGGGTGTCGATCTGCGGGCGCCCGAGCCGCCGGTTGATCTCCTCGGCGAGTGCATACGTCTCGGCCACGCCCTGCACCATCAGTGAGAGCGGAATGCCCTGCGACCCGGTGTGCGCATGCAGCCGCCGCAACCACGGGCGGTCCGCATACGCCCGCACGACCCACTCCCGCGCCCCCTCGTCGCGCAGCGCCACCCCGAACTTCGAGGTCGCCGTCGCGGTCGACGTCGCCTCGATGGACCCCCCGCCGACCTGCGGGTTCACCCGGATCCCGAGCGGAGAGCGGCTGTTTGCCGACCGCATCAGGGCGTCGATGCGGTCCAGCTCCTGCGGGTTGTCCGCGTTGACGGCGATGCCCAGTGCCAGCGCCTCCCGCAGCTCGGCCGGGGTCTTCGCGGGCGAGTCCAGGACCGTGCGGTTGGGCGGCACGCCCGCCGCCCGCGCCAGCGCCAGCTCGCCCGGGCTCGCCACCTCCGCACCGATCCCCTCCGCGCGCAGCAGCCGCAGCACCGGCACCAGCGGGGTCGCCTTCACCGCGAAGGCGTGCAGCACGGGTGTGCTGGGCGCCGTGACCGCGTCGAACGCCGCCCGCAGCCCGGCGGCCGCCTCCCGGATGCCGGTGACGTCGAGCAGCCCCACGATGGGGGTGCCGGGTCCCAGCAGCCCCTGCTCCACGGCGGCCCGCACCGCGTCGTCACGCCGGGCCGACCGCTCGGCCCCGTCCCCGTCCCTGTCGTACCTGCCGTCCCTGCCGTCCATGGCATCCCCCGTTCCTCGCCGTCCGTGCCTGTGCATCCAGCCAAACATCTGCGGCTGGCGCATGCTGGCCCGCGGATGTATTGACTAGTTCTATTCAGGAGGTCAGGATGTGAATAACAGCAGCAACAATCCGCTAGGAGGCAGACCATGTCAGGACCCCGCCCCGTCCGAGCACCGCGCGGTACGGAACTGAGCGCCCTGGGATGGCAGCAGGAAGCCGCCCTGCGGATGCTGCAGAACAACCTCGACCCGGAGGTCGCCGAGCACCCCGACAAGCTCGTCGTCTACGGCGGCACCGGCAAGGCGGCCCGCGACTGGCGCTCCTTCGACGCGATGGTGCGGACCCTGAAGGGGTTGAAGCAGGACGAGACCATGCTGGTCCAGTCCGGCCGCCCGGTCGGCGTCATGCAGACCCACGAGTGGGCCCCGCGCGTCCTCATCGCCAACTCCAACCTGGTCGGCGACTGGGCCAACTGGGAGGAGTTCCGCCGCCTGGAGGCCCTCGGCCTGACCATGTACGGGCAGATGACCGCCGGCTCCTGGATCTACATCGGCACCCAGGGCATCCTCCAGGGCACCTACGAGACCTTCGCCGCCGTCGCCGCGAAGAAGTTCAACGGCACCCTCGCCGGGACCATCACGCTGACGGCCGGCCTCGGCGGCATGGGCGGCGCCCAGCCCCTCGCCGTGACCATGAACGACGGCGTCGCCATCTGCATCGACTGCGATCCGCGTGCCATCGAGCGCCGCATCGAGCACCGGTACCTGGACGTCAGGGCCGACAGCCTGGAGCACGCCCTGCAGCTCGCGGTGGAGGCCCGCGACGCCCGCCGCCCGCTCTCCATCGGCCTGCTGGGCAACGCCGCCGAACTGCTGCCCCGCATGCTCGCCGAATCCGCCCCCATCGACATCGTCACCGACCAGACCTCCGCCCACGACCCGCTGTCGTATCTGCCGGTGGGCATCGACTTCGACGACATGGCGGACGCGGCGGCGAAGGACCCGGCCGGGTTCACGGTGCGCGCGCGGGAGTCGATGGCCAAGCACGTCGAGGCGATGGTCGGCTTCATGGACGCCGGTGCGGAGGTCTTCGACTACGGCAACTCGATCCGTGGCGAGGCCCAACTCGCCGGGTACGAGCGGGCGTTCGCGTTCCCCGGTTTTGTGCCGGCGTACATCCGGCCGCTGTTCTGCGAGGGCAAGGGGCCCTTCCGGTGGGCCGCGCTCTCGGGTGAGGCGTCCGACATCGCGAAGACCGACAAGGCGATCCTGGACCTCTTCCCGGAGAACGAGTCCCTCGCGCGCTGGATCAAGATGGCGGGGGAGCGGGTCCACTTCCAGGGTCTGCCCGCGCGTATCTGCTGGCTCGGCTACGGCGAGCGGGACAAGGCCGGGGAGCGGTTCAACGACATGGTGGCCTCCGGAGAGCTGGCGGCTCCGCTGGCCATCGGGCGGGATCATCTGGACTGCGGTTCCGTGGCGTCCCCGTACCGCGAGACCGAGGCCATGCTCGACGGGTCCGATGCGATTGCCGACTGGCCGCTGCTGAATGCCATGGTCAACGTGGCGTCGGGCGCGTCCTGGGTGTCCATCCACCACGGCGGTGGTGTGGGCATGGGGCGGTCCATCCACGCGGGGCAGGTGTCCGTCGCCGACGGCACCAAGCTCGCGGGCGAGAAGATCCGGCGCGTGCTGACGAACGACCCCGGGATGGGTGTCATCCGGCATGTCGACGCCGGGTACGACATCGCGGAGTCCGTCGCCGACGAGCGGGGTGTGCGGGTTCCCATGCGCGAGGGTGACGACGCGTGAGGCAGGTCGAGGGCGGGCACGGCAACTCTTCGGTGGGGGCTGAGCTCTCGTCGCCGACTGCGGCTCCGGCTGTGCCCACCCGTTCCGCCCTGCGGAACGACTGCCCACAGCCTGGACGGCCTGGGCGGTATGACGCCCCGCAGCCCGGGCAGGCGGGTGCCCCGGAGTCCGGCGGTGGTGGCTCGTTCCATTCCATGTGGCGGGAGTTGCTTCCCATCGGGCGGCACGCCGGGTCTCGTGGGTACCGGCGCTTTGCGTGGACCGGTGCCGATGTCGAGTGCCGGGCCTGGTTCAAGGAGCAGGCCCGTGTGCGTGGGCTGGCGTACGAGGTCGACCGGAACGGGAATCAGTGGGCCTGGGTCGGGGATCCGGGGGCCGGCGACGCCGTGGTCACGGGGTCGCATCTTGACTCCGTGCCGGACGGGGGTGCCTTCGACGGGCCCCTGGGTGTCGTGTCCTCCTTTGCCGCGCTCGACGAACTCCGCGGCCGCGGAGTGGAGTTCCGCAAGCCGCTCGCCATCGTCAACTTCGGTGACGAGGAGGGCGCCCGGTTCGGGCTGGCCTGTGTCGGGTCGCGGCTCACCGCCGGGCAGCTCACCGTCGAGAACGCCCACAAGCTGACCGACGGCGACGGGGTCAGCCTGCCCAAGGCCATGGAGGGCGCCGGCTACGACCCCGATGCCATCGGGGCCGACCCGGAGCGGCTCGGGCGGATCGGCGCCTTCGTCGAACTGCACGTCGAGCAGGGCCGGGCGCTCGATCTGTCCGGCGACCGCGTCGGCATCGCCAGTGCCATCTGGCCGCACGGCCGCTGGCGCTTCGACTTCCGGGGCGAGGCCAACCACGCCGGCACGACCCGTCTCGTCGACCGGCGCGACCCCATGCTGTCGTACGCCGAGACCGTCCTCGCCGCCCGCCGGGAGGCCGAACTCGCCGGTGCCGTGGCCACCTTCGGCAAGATCGCCGTCGAGCCGAACGGCGTCAACGCCATCCCCTCCCTCGTGCGCGGCTGGCTCGACTCCCGCGCCGAGGACCAGGAGCGCCTCGACGCCGTGGTCGGCGGGATCGAGAACGCCGCCCGCGAGTACGCCGCCGCACACGGCATCGACCTCGACGTCGTCCGTGAGTCCTTCACGCCCGTCGTCGAGTTCGACCACGCCCTGCGCGACGAAATGGCCCGCATCCTCGGCAAGGACACCGACATCACGGTGCCCGTGCTGGGTACCGGTGCCGGACACGACGCCGGAATCCTCTCCGGGAGCATCCCGACCGCCATGCTGTTCGTGCGCAACCCCACGGGTGTCTCGCACTCCCCGGCCGAGTTCGCCGCCGAGGACGACTGCGTGGCCGGGGTGCTCGCACTCGCCGACGTACTGGAAGGGCTGGCCTGCAGGTGACGCACCCCCACACGCGGACGTACTGGCTGGAGCACGCCTGGCTCGACACCCACGTCGAGCCGGGAGTCGCCCTCGACGTCGCCGACGGCCGCATCACTGCCGTCCGCACCGACGTGCCCACTCCGCCCCCGGGCGCCGAGATCCTGCGCGGACTCACGCTGCCCGGGCTGGCGAACGCCCACTCGCACGCCTTCCACCGCGCCCTGCGCTCCACCGTCCAGGTCGGCTCCGGCACCTTCTGGACCTGGCGCGAGGTCATGTACTCGGTCGCCGACAAGCTGACCCCGGAGACCTATCACGCGCTCGCCCGCGCCGTGTACGCCGAGATGGCGCTGGCGGGCGTCACCTCCGTCGGCGAGTTCCACTACGTCCACCACGCGCGCGGCGGCACCCCCTACGCCGACCCCAACGCCATGGGCGAGGCCCTCATCGCGGCCGCCGCCGACGCCGGTATCCGTATCACCCTCCTCGACACCCTCTATCTCTCCTCCGGCCTCTCGAACCGGCCCGGCGGCGAGCCGCCCAACACCCACCAGCTGCGCTTCTCCGACGGCAGCGCGGAGACCTGGGCCGAACGCTGTTCAGTTCTCAAGGAACGGGACCACGCGCGGATCGGTGCGGCGATCCACTCCGTACGGGCCGTGCCCGCCGACCAGTTGGCGACCGTGGCGGGGTGGGCCGAGGAGCGGCGGGCCCCGCTCCATGTGCACCTGTCGGAGCAGACCGCCGAGAACGAGGCGTGCCTGGAGGTCCACGGGTGCACCCCGACCCAGCTCCTCGCCCTGCACGGGGTGCTCGGCCCGCGCACCACCGGCGTCCACAACACCCATCTCACCGCCGAGGACATCTCCCTCATCGGCGGCTCCGGCACCGGAACCTGTATGTGCCCGACGACCGAACGGGACCTCGCGGACGGCATCGGACCGGCCACCGCCCTGCAGAACGAGGGCTCCCCGCTCAGTCTCGGCTCCGACAGCCACGCCGTCATCGACCTGCTCGAAGAGGCCCGCGCGATGGAGCTCAACGAGCGCCTGCGCACCCGCAGCCGCGGCCACTGGACCGCCGCGGCCCTGCTCCGTGCGGCCTCCGCCGACGGTCACGCCGCCCTCGGCTGGGACGAGGCGGGCAGGATCGAACAGGGCGCCCTCGCCGACCTCACGACGATCGCGCTCGACTCGGTCAGGACAGCGGGGCCGCTGCCCAGGCTCGGTGCCGAGACCGCCGTATTCGCCGCGAGCGCGGCGGACGTACGGCACACGGTCGTGGGCGGCCGGCACGTCGTACGCGACGGCGCGCACGCGCTCGTACCGGATGTGCCGCAGGCCCTGACACAAGCCGTCGAAGCCCTGCGCGGCTGACCAACATCCCCCGTCCGGCCACCCACGAGGACACGACGATGAGCAGCACCGTCATCACCAACATCGCCACGCTGGTCACCAACGACCCCTCCCTCGGTGACGGCTCCCCCCTCGGACTGATCCAGGACGCGGCGCTCGTCATCGACGGCGACCGGGTCGCGTGGACCGGTGAATCAAGCAAAGCACCCGCCACTGACAACCGGGTCGACGCCGGCGGCCGGGCGGTCCTCCCCGGCTTCGTCGACTCGCACTCCCACCTGGTCTTCGCGGGCGACCGGACACAGGAGTTCAACGCCCGGATGTCCGGGCGGTCCTACAGCGCGGGCGGCATCCGCACCACCGTCGCCGCCACCCGCGCCGCGAGCGACGAGGAGCTGGAGGCCAACCTCACCCGCTACCTCGCCGAGGCCCTGCGCCAGGGCACCACGACCTTCGAGACGAAGTCCGGCTACGGCCTGACCACCGAGGACGAGTCCCGCGCCCTGCGCATCGCCGCCGCCCACACCGACGAGGTCACCTACCTCGGCGCCCACATCGTCTCCCCCGACTACGCCGACGACCCCGCCGGCTATGTCGCCCTCGTCACCGGCGAGATGCTCGACGCCTGTGCGCCGTACGCCCGTTGGATCGACGTCTTCTGCGAGAAGGGCGCCTTCGACGGCGACCAGGCCCGCGCGATCCTCACCGCCGGAAAGGCCAGGGGCCTGCACCCGCGCATCCACGCCAACCAGCTCTCCTACGGCCCCGGCGTCCAGCTGGCGGTCGAGCTCGATGCCGCGAGCGCCGACCACTGCACCCATCTCACGGACGCGGACGTCGACGCGCTCGCGGGCAGCCGTACCGTCGCCACCCTGCTGCCCGGCGCCGAGTTCTCCACCCGCGCCGAGTGGCCGAACGCCCGCCGTCTCCTCGACGCGGGCGCCACCGTCGCCCTCTCCACCGACTGCAACCCGGGCTCGTCCTTCACCTCCTCCGTCCCCTTCTGCATCGCCCTCGCGGTACGGGACATGGGGATGACCCCGGACGAGGCGGTCTGGTCGGCCACCGCGGGCGGCGCCCGGGCCCTGCGCCGGGACGACATCGGCCGCCTGAGCCCCGGCGCCCGTGCGGACCTCATCACCCTCGACGCCCCGAGCCATGTCCACCTCGCCTACCGGCCGGGTGTGCCGCTGGTCACCGGCGTGTGGCGGCGGGGCGTCCGGGAAGTGTGACCGGGCTTCCCGGTCAGGAGGCCCCAGCCCGCCAGCGCTGCTCGGCACCGTCGTCCAGCGGCCGCAGCGACAGCCCGTCGCCCCAGTACGGAGTCAACGCCGTCTCGATGGCGATCGCGGGCCGGATCACCCCGTCGGCGTCCACCATGAACATGAGGTTCTGGCCGTTCCTGCTGTACACCGAGTCGCACCCCCAGATGCCCACGCCCCGGTCCACATCACCCCGGCTGTCCAGGCAGAAGTCCGGGTCGGCGGAGGACTGCACCACCCCGCGCCCGGAGTCGACGCGCCAGCGCTGGGTGCGGGACGAGGAGCAGGGGGCCGTGACGACGTCCGTGCCGTCCTCGAAGTCGCCGTCGCGGACGTCCAGGCACCGGCCGGTGGCCACGTTCACGATCTGCGCGAACGTGCCGTCCGGGGCGTGAGTGGGCGAGGGGGAGGGCTTCGGAGACTTCGAAGGCGACTTCGAGGGCCGCTCGGACGGGGTGGAACTCCGCGTCGGTGACGGCGACTTGCTCTTCGCCGAGGGCGACGGTGACGGCGAAGGGACGGCGGAGACCGTCGCCGTGACCGTGACCTGCGCCGGGACCGTCGGCGTGCCCACCGCGCCCGCCTCCTCCTGGGGCGGCGAGGACGGTGAAGCGGCCTGGGAGAGCAGGAAGACGATCAGGGGCGCCAGGGCCACGCCGACGGCGATCGAGGTCAGCAGCAGGCGCCGGGACGGAGGCCACGGCGCGAAGTCCGCACGCGCCTTGGGACGCGGCGCCTTGGGACGCGGCACCTCGGGCGTCGTGACATACGCCGTGCCCGCCCACGGCAACAGGCCCTCGGCCAGCACGGTGCGGGGCGCGTCGCGCAGGGCCGACAGTTCCTCGTAGGCCGTCGTGCAGTGGGCGCAGTGCACCATGTGGGCCCGCAGGTCGGCGCTGGTGCGCGGGTTGTGCGGCCGTACCGACTCCTCGATGAGCCGGCCGAAGTTGCCGCAGCGCGGGTCGGCCGAGGCGGCCAGCCGGGACCGCAGACACGCCTGGCCCATGGCCTGGAGGGCCGAGGCGGTCTCATGGCCCACGTCCTCGCGGGTCAGACCGAGGAAGGCCGCCGTCCTGTCCTCCGCCTCCTGCTCCACGACGCCGTACCAGACGAGGCCCTGGGCACGGGACGGAAGGGACCGGAAGGCGGTGAGCATGGGCGGTACGGGGACCTCGGAGCCCGCCGCGGTCAAGGCGAGCAGCAGGCCCGGGTCGAGACCGCCGGCTCGCCCTTCGGCCGGCCAGGAGGCGGCCAGGCGCCCGGTCAGCAGCAGGAGGTGGAGACGGAGGGGGACCAGCGGTTCGGTGCCGCGTGCCGTCTGCCGGGCCGCCACGGTGAACGCCTGCGCGGCCAGGTCGCGTGCGGCGGACTCGCTCGCCGTGCACAGCCGGGCGTAGTCGAGGACCGACGGCTGATGGCGGGCGCGGAGTTCCTGCAGGGCCGGATAGAGGGTCGGGGCGCTGGTGCGCAGCAGTTCGGTCAGCCGCGCGTCGGACGCGCCCGCATGCACCTCTGTCCGGGGGACACCCCCGGATCCCCGGCCGTCCCCGGTCTCGACTCCATTGTCGGTCCCGTCGGCCCGAGCCATCCTTCCGCCTCCTTGCACCCTTGCAGCCCGCCGGGCTTCTGACCTACCGGCGGGTATGGGGGCCCATAGTGATGGATGGAAACCTCTGGGGAAAGAGTTTCTGTGGGTAACCCAGGGAACGTCTGAGCGCGGCCCGCCCGGCAACCGGACGGACCGCGCTCAGAGAGACGAGGCAGGGGAGACTGTCACTCCTCCACCGTCACTCCTCGATTGTCAGGCCCTTGCGCAACCGCATCAGCGTCCGCGACAGCAGCCGCGACACATGCATCTGCGAGATGCCGAGTTCCTCGCCTATCTCGGACTGGGTCAGGCCCGCGACGAACCGCAGGGAGAGGATCTGCCGGTCCCGGGACGGGAGTTCGGCGATCAGCGGTTTCAACGACTCGACGTACTCGATGCCTTCGAGTCCGTGGTCCTCGTAGCCGATCCGGTCCGCGAGCGCGCCCTCCGCGTCGTCCTCCTCGGGCTGGGCGTCCAGCGAGGAGGCGGTGTACGCGTTCGACGCCGCCATGCCCTCGACGACCTCTTCCTTGGTCAGCTCGAGGCGCTCGGCGAGTTCCGCCACCGTCGGCGCCCGGTCGAGCTTCTGGGCCAGCTCGTCACCGGCCTTGGCCAGGTCGAGCCGGAGCTCCTGCAGCCTGCGCGGTACGCGCACGGACCACGAGGTGTCGCGGAAGAAGCGCTTGATCTCGCCGACGATGGTCGGCATGGCGAACGTGGGGAACTCGACACCCCTCGCCAGTTCGAACCGGTCGATCGCCTTGATCAGGCCGATCGTGCCGACCTGGATGATGTCCTCCATCGGCTCGCTCCGTGAGCGGAAGCGGGAGGCGGCGAACTTGACCAGCGCGAGGTTGAGCTCGACGAGGGTGTTGCGCACGTACGAGTACTCGTGCGTGCCTTCCTCGAGGGACTCAAGGCGCTCGAAGAGGGTCTTGGAGAGCGCGCGTGCGTCTACCGGTCCCACTTCGTCGTACGGGGGGATCTCCGGAAGGCCTGCCAGTCCGGCAAGCGTGTCTGGGTCGCTGCTCTCGATGCTCTCGATGGGATCCAGATGTTCCGGAGGGGATGTCGACGTCGCCTCCTGGGTATGCGATGCGTCGAGCCGGGGTGACATGATGTCCTCCATCGTTCTCGGCATATGGCTGCCGAAGCCAGTGCGTGCACTGCGGTGTGCGGCGCCTCCAAAGCCGGCCGTGGTCGGTTGCGTATCTCTACTAGCCCTACCCGCTTTCCCACGTCCGTCGCAAGTGCGTTCTGTGGGTATATGTCCGTTTGAGTGCGGTTGTTCGGGTGTCGGAGAGTGTGAGGAAGGCGTAGTGTTCGAGGGCGTGAGTCAGCAGCCACGACGTCGGGAGAAAGACGGCATGGACCGCGGGACGGTCGGCAGCGCACAGTCTGGCCGGCTACTGGTGGAGGTCAGGGAAGAGGGCTCCAGCGCCGTAGTGACCCCGGTGGGTGAGTTGGATCACCACACCGCCGATCTGCTGCGTGAGCCTCTTGAGGAATGCCTCGCCAAGGGAATCAGCCGGCTGGTGGTGGACTGCACACGGCTGGAGTTCTGCGACTCCACCGGACTCAATGTGCTGCTCGGCGCACGCCTGAAGGCGGAGGCCGCGGGGGGCGGAGTGCATCTCGCGGGGATGCAGCCCGTGGTGGCGCGCGTCTTCGAGATCACCGGGGCGGAAGCGGTCTTCACCGTCCATGACACGCTCGAGGCGGCCCTGGCCGAGGAATCCGGCTGAGCCCGGCCGCCGCGCCCGACCCCGTGTCCTGCCCCACTCACCCCTGTGTGACCGGCCTTTTCCGGGCGTCGCGCACTCCGGGCCGAATAGAGGGGTGTTCTGCCGGTTCGGTCGGGCAGGAGACATCCTGTCGGCAGGGACATCCTGAACAAGTCGGCAGCAACATGTCCGACGGCACAGCGGCGGATCCACCGTCGAGGTACGTACTGACTTTTGAATCGTGAACTGGTGAATCGGTGAATCGGTGAGGTGAAGCGCTGATGAGCACCACCCGGCCTTACTCGCCGGGCGACCGCGGCCCGGAGCCGAGCGGCGCTTCCGGGGCGTCCGAGGGCGACGAGGCCCCGTCGTCGGCTGCGCCCGTGTCGTCCGCGGGCGGTGGCCAGGCCCGCAGGCTGAACTTCGACGGCGAGAGCGGCGTCGTGCCGCTCGCCCGCGACTTCACCCGCCAGGCGCTGTACGCGTGGGGCTGGCTGCCCGCCGCCACGGCCGACCAGCGGGCCGCCGCCGAGGACGTGCTGCTCGTCGTCTCCGAGCTGGTCACCAACGCCTGTCTGCACGCCGAGGGCCCGGACCAGCTGTGGATCGCCTGCGACAACAAGGTCATCCGCATCGAGGTCTCGGACAAGGGCTCCGGCCAGCCGGCACCCCGCACCCCGCACCGCGCGGGCCGTCCCGGCGGGCACGGCATGTTCATCGTGCAGCGGCTGTGTCTGGACTGGGGAGTCGTACGGACACCGGGAGTGACCGGCAAGACCGTGTGGGCGGAGCTGGGCGCCCCGGCGTAATTCGCTTGGCGGGCCCGGCCCCGCTGCCTACTCTCGTCTGCAACGCGCTGACGGAGACAAGTAGCCGGGGCCCATGCGGGCCGTGGCGAATCCACTCCCGAGTGCGGGGAGGAAATGCCCCGCCGGCCGGCCCCCGTCATCGGGCCAGAACGAGGCCGTCGTACAGCCGCGAAGACGCGTTCGTACGGCGGTGAAGGCGTGGTGGCACCGCGAGCACCCTCTCGCCCACGCCCCGAGGGACCATCCCCGGGGCGGCGCGTGCCGCTCCGGCAGAACCGGACGGAGCGCGCACCATGCTCGACGTCACCCTCATCCGAAACCGTCCCGACCAGGTTCGCGCGGCCCTCGCCAAGCGAGCCGTCGATGCCGACATCCCGGCCTTCCTCGCCCTGGACGCCGCCTTCCGTGAGGCCCGGGCGGCCGTGGAGCGGCTGCGCGGCGAGCGCCGGCGCATCTCGGCGGACATCGCCGTACGACGGCGGGCCGGCGAGGCCGCCGAGGAGCTCCAGGCCGCTGCCGGGGCCCTGGCCGACCGGCTGACGGAGGCCGAGGCCGGGCTCGACCGGCTTGCACGGCGGCACCAGGACTTCCTCGACGCCCTGCCCAACCTCCCGGACGACGACGTCGTCGCGGGCGGCAAGGAGAACAACCAGGTCGTACGGGCCGTGGGCGCCCCGCCAGCGTTCGGCTTCGCACCCAGGGACCATGTGCAGCTCGCCCAGGACCTCGGCCTCGTCGACCACCGGCGGGGTGCGGCACTCGCGGGCAGCGGCTACTGGATCTACCGCGGCGAGGGCGCCGCCCTGGAGTGGGCGCTGCTCAGCCACTTCCTCGACACCCACCGCCGGGCGGGCTACGAGTTCGTGCTGCCGCCGCACCTGCTCACCCATGAGGCGGGCTATACGGCCGGACAGTTCCCGAAGTTCGCCGACGAGGTCTTCCGCGTGGACGAGCACTTCCTCCTCCCCACCGCCGAGACCGCCCTGGCCAACCTGCACCGCGGCGAGACCCTCGACGAGCGCGAGCTGCCGCTCAAGTACGTCGCCTACACGCCCTGTTACCGCAAGGAGAGCGGCGCCCACCGCAGCGCGGACCGGGGCACTCTGCGCGGCCACCAGTTCAACAAGGTCGAGCTGTTCCAGTACACGCGCCCCGGGGACTCGGACGCCGCCCAGCTCGAACTGCTCGCCCGTGCCGAGGAGTTGGTCGCCGGACTCGGCCTGCACTACCGCGTCACCAAACTCGCGGCCGGGGACACCAGCCCCGCCCAGGCCAAGACGTACGACGTGGAGGTCTGGCTGCCGAGCCTGGGGGCGTACGCCGAGGTCAGCTCGGTGTCGAACGCCCGCGACTACCAGGCGCGGCGCGGGGCCATGCGCTACCGCCCGGCGGGCGGCGGCAAACCGGCCCATCTGCACACCCTCAACGCCTCGGGCCTCGCCACCAGCCGCCTGCTGCCCGCGCTCCTGGAGCAGCACCAGCGGGCTGACGGCACGGTGGCGGTGCCGGAGGTGCTGCGGCGGTGGGGAGCGCCGGACGTCCTGCGGGCGCGGTAGCCCGGGGTTACCCGCGGTCACCCCCTCCACTCGAACCCCCTCACGTGCGCGCCGGATCCCCACAACTCCGGCGCGCACCTTCTCTTCCCTCCTCAGGGCGCCGGGCGTACCTTGACGGCCGAATCTGATGTGCCGTCAGGAACTGACGGAGGAAACCGAGGATCTCGAAGAGGGAGCGGAACCGTGTCGTACCGGAATCGAACCGCCGCGCTCGCGTCCGCCGCGGCCCTGGCCGGCTCGGCGGTGCTGCTCGCCGCCCCCGCAGCCGAGGCCACGGTCGTCGACGTCAACTACCAGTGCAAGACGCCGATCGGCAACAAGAGTGCCGTCTCGCCCATCGACATCAAGAGCGTGAAGAGCGGCAGCGGCTACCGGCTCACCATGTCGTGGCAGAAGGGCGTCTCCTCCAGCCCGGTCGAACTGGGCAAGGGGGCGATGAACCCGAGCGCCACCATCGTGCTGGGCGGCGCCGACAGCGGCACGGTGTCCGTCTCCGGGCCCGCCAACCAGGCGGCGATCCCCGCCAACACCCCCATCAAGATCAACGACTTGACCGGCACGTACACGCCGAAGAAGACCGGGAAGGTCACCTTCACGCCGGGCGTCCTCACCATCAAGGCGCTCGGTACGACGACCACGTGCACGCCGTCGAACAGTCCGGGGCCCGCGCTCAGCCTTGATGTGACGGCTGCGGGGGGCTCCGCCGGGGGTGGTCAGGGCGGTGCGGATTCCGGCGGTTCCCTGCCGCAGACCGGGCCTGACGACTCGGCCATTGCCCTTGGCACGCTCGGTGGGACGGTGCTGCTCGCCGGCGCGGCCGGGGCGTTGTGGGTGACTCGGCGGAATCAGGTGGCCCGGCGGTAGCGGTTCTCGGCTGTGCCGCGGTGAGTCGTGGATTGTCTGCGGCGCCGCCGTGGCTGGTCGCGCAGTTCCCCGCGCCCCTTCGGGGCGCTGCACCACCGCCGAGCTACGACCGCTGGAGCCGCGGGATGCCATCTGTCGTCCGTGTCCTGTTCGTGTCCCTTCTGTGCGTGCTGATCGCTGCGCCCACGGCGTCCGGTGCCGACGGGTGGTCGTTGGTGCCCTCGGGTGGTGGGCGGCCCTCCGTCTACGCCGAAGGTGCGCCCGGGGCCGTTCTCCAGGACACGGTGTCCGTGGTCAACCGGAGTGGGCGGGCGGTCACGGTGCGGCTGAGTGGCAGCGGGGTTCCGGTCACCTTTGCCGCCGAGCGGGTACGGGTGCCCGCCCGTACGCGGGCCGAGGTGCCGTTCGCGGTGACTGCGCGGGGTGATCGCAGTGGCGTGATCGTCGCCCGGGACCAGGACGGTCGCCGGGCCGTGGTTCCGGTGCGGCTGCGGGCGGGTGGGCCGGTGCTGTCCGCGCTGACCGTGGAGCACGTGGCGGTGCGTGGCGACCGCATCGCTTACGACCTGGTCAATCGCGGTACCACGGATCTCGTGCCGAGCCTTGCAGTGCATGTCGACGGCGTCTTCGGACCGGTCCTCGACCGGGCCCCGCGCACCTTGCCCGTCCGCCTCCGCCCCGGCCACCGCCTCCGTCTCGCCGAACCCTGGTCCGACCGCCCAGCCCTGGACTCGGTCGACGTCCGGCTGACCGTGACGGCGCCGGGCGGTGCGCACGACTCGGCCGGCGTGGCGGCGCGGTTCGTGCCGTGGAGAGCGGTGACGGCGGCCGCGGGTGCGGTGGTGGCGGGGGCAGTGCTGCTTCTCGTACGAGGTCTACGACGTCGTAGGCGCCGCACGGGCGACGGCGAGGCGCTCGAATCCCCGGGTACGGAAGTCGAGTTGACGGGAGCGGTGACGTGAACGGCAAGCTGCGGATCACGGCCTTGCCGGTGGTGCTCGCGCTGCTCCTGCTGCCCCTGGCGGGCACGGCTGCGGCGGACGGGCCGACCGTCGGGCTCTCCAAGTCGCAGGCCGGCACCGGCGGTTCGATCACCGTCAGCGGCAGCGGCTGGCGGCCGAACGCCCTGCTGATGATGCTGGTCTGCGGGCAGGCGACCCCGTCCCGGGGCGTGATCGGCGGCACCAACTCCTGCGCCAACTCGGACGGAAGGGCCGTCACCACCGACGCCAAGGGCACCTTCAGCAAGAAGCTGCCGGTCGCGGAGCCGCCGGTGCCGTGCCCGTGCGTGGTGCACGTGGCGACGGTCGAGGGCGCGAAGGCGCAGGCGGACGCGGTCTTCCAGGTGGCCGGACACGCCGTCGAACCGCTGCCCGCCGAGCCGTCCGGCGGGCGCCTCGCGGTCCTCACGGACACCCGGCTCGACGGGTCGAGCGGCCTGCTCACCTGGTTCGGCGCGCCGCCCGCACGCACCCTCGTCTTCACCGTCGGCAACGCCGGCACCACAGCGATCAGGAACCCGGTCTTCCAACTCGGCACCTCCCACGGTGTGTTCGCCCCGCAGTGGGAGGACCAGGAGTGGCGCGGCACCATCGCACCCGGCAGGAAGGCGCAGATCGAACTGCCCGTCGAGCTGACGGCGGGCGCGCACGGCGACTACACCGTCTCCCTCAAGTACAGCGGCAAGGTCCTCGCCGAGCAGCCCTGGGGCGTGGGCCGCCCGTGGGGCGTGACCCTGTTCTGGCTGCTGGTCTGCGTGGTCGTGCCGGCCGCGCTGTTCCGCGCCGGGATGGCGGTCGTGGACCGGGTACGGCCGCGCCGCGCCGGCGGCCTCCGGCACCGGGGACTCCGTCTGCCGGAACTGGCCCTGCGCATGCCGAAGTTCAGTCCCAAGGCGGCCCAGGAGCCCCCCTCGAACTCGACCCTGCCGTGGTTCACCCCGGACTCCGATCCGGGCACGGCCGGTCGGCTCTCCGCACCGCACCACGACGACAGCCCGACGAGTCCTACGACTCCCACCAGGAAGGGACCCCCGTGAGAAAGCGCAGGAGAGTCACACCGGTCGGCAGCGGGAGAGCGGGTGCGGCAGGCACCGCGCTGGTACTGGGCTCGGCAGGCATCCTGCTGGGCCTGGCCGCCGGGCCCGCGCAGGCCGCGGAGGTGTCGTTCGCGACGCACTGCGTGCCGCCCGCGGGCATCACTCCCGTCGACGGCACCACGAAGGTCGAGATCACCGCGCCGGCCACGGCCAAGGTCGGCGACACGGTGGACGTCGTATGGAAGTTCGTCCAGGCCGCCTCCAAGAACCCGGACATCATCGATCTGCCCGCCAACTCGGTTCAGCCGTCCGGGGTGTTGAAGGCGGCCGGCGCGCAGGCCGCCGACATCGCGATGCAGGGCACGCGCACGAACCCGGCCATCCCCAAGGGCGGCGCCATGGTGCTGTCCGACATGAAGGGCAGCCTGAAGCTGACGGCACCGGGCGAGGTGACGCTGACGCCGGACGCGTACACCGTCAACGCCATGTCCACGGACACCAAGTGCACGCCGAAGGAGACCGTGCAGAAGGCGGCGACGATTCAGGTGGCGCCGGGCGACGGAAGCTCGTCGAGCACGACGCCGGAGCCGACGGACTCGGCCTCCCGGTCCGCCTCGCCGTCCGCGTCGGCCTCCGCTTCCGCCAGTGACGGCACCGGCAGCGACCAGACCGACTTCACCGGCAAGCAGGTCGACGTCCCGTACACCTGCCAGTCGCCCATCGGTGAGAAGAAGGCGACCTCGCCCATCCAGATCGACGCCAGGAAGAACGGCGGCAGTTTCGACCTCACCGTGCAGTTCAAGAAGTCCGTGATGGACAGCCCGGCCGACATCCCCAAGGGCTCGGTCAAGCCGTCGATGGAGGTGGTCCTGGGCGGCGCCGACAAGGGCACGGTGCACGTCGAGGGCCCGACGAACTCCAAGGACATCAAGTCCGGCGAACCCATCGAGATCCCCGACCTCACCGGCACCTACAAACCGGGCGCGGACGGCAGGTCGACCCTGTCCCCGGGCGTCCTGACCATCAACGCCCTGGGTACGACCACGACCTGCAAGCCCGACAGGACCCAGGTCTCCCTGACCCTGGACACGACCCAGCAGGCGAGCGGCGCGTCGGGCGGTTCGTCGTCGAGCTCGGGCGGTACGTCGTCCTCGTCGTCCTCCTCGTCCAGCGGGGGCCTGGCGCAGACGGGGGCCGACGACCACGGTGCGCTGAAGGCACTGGGCCTGGTGGCGGGTACGGCGGTGTTGCTGGGTGCGGCGGTCTTCACGTTCCTGCCGGGCCGGCGGGTCCGGTAGCGGCCCGGAGGGACAACGGAGAGGGCCGCTGCACCACCGGGTGCAGCGGCCCTCTCGGCCAGGACCACGTCAGTGGACGTCGCCCATCAGCTTGTTGACCTTGCTGCGGTACATCCACACCGCGACACCCGCGAACACGGCGAGCACCGCCTCCAGGGCGACGAAGCCCGTCTTGTCGAGGTTGACCCCGCCGACGGCCGGGTTCGACAACAGGGCCGTGATCGAGTCGCCCGCGGTGACCGCGAGGAACCAGACGCCCATCATCTGGGAGGCGTACTTCTTCGGCGCCATCTTCGTCGTCACGGACAGGCCCACCGGGGACAGCGTCAGCTCACCGATCGTCTGGACGAAGTAGATCGCGACCAGCCACATCGCCGCGGCCTTGTGACCGCCCTCTGCGATCGACAGCGGAGCGAGGAAGAGGAAGAACGACGCACCGATCAGCACCAGGCCGGAGGCGAACTTCACGATCGTGCTCGGCTCCTTGCCGCGCCGGTTCAGCCACAGCCACAGCCAGGCGAAGACCGGCGCCAGCGCCATGATCATGACCGGGTTGACCGACTGGTACCAGGAAACCGGGAACTCCCAGCCAAGGATGGTGTTCTCGGCCTTGCCGTCGGCGAAGATCGACAGGGTCGAACCGCCCTGGTCGTAGATCATCCAGAAGACGGCGGCGGCCACGAAGAACCAGACGTACGCCGACACCTTGGAACGCTCGGCCGGGTCCAGGTCCTTGTCCCGGCGGATGCGGGCGATGACGAAGATCGGCACGATCAGACCGATGAGGGTCAGCGGGATCAGCGCCCAGTTCAGGGTGAAGTGGCCGGAGAAGCCGACGACACCGTAGAAGACCACGGCGATCGCCAGCCAGAACAGGCCCTTGCGCAGCGTGGCGGACTTCTCCTCGGCGGACAGCGGCGTGGGGACGACGCTGCTCTTCTCGCTCAGGTGACGGCTGCCGAGCAGGTACTGGGCCAGTCCCAGCCCCATGCCGAGCGCGGCCAGCGCGAAGCCGAGGTGCCAGTCGTACTTCTCACCGACGGTGCCGATGACCAGCGGCGCGGCGAAGGCGCCCAGATTGATGCCGATGTAGAAGAGCGTGAAGCCACCGTCACGGCGCGGGTCCTCCGGACCCTTGTAGAGGTGACCGACCATCGTGGAGATGTTGGCCTTCAGCAGACCTGAGCCGATGGCGACGAGGCCGAGGCCGACGAAGAAGCTGGCCGCGACCGGCAGCGCCAGGCACAGGTGGCCGAGCATGATGATGATGCCCGCGACGGCCACCGTCTTGCGGGGGCCGAGGAAGCGGTCCGCGACCCAGCCGCCGGGCAGGGCGAGCAGGTACACGAGCGACACGTACACCGAGTAGATCGCAGTCGCCGTGCCCGCGTTCAGGTGCAGGCCACCCGGGGCCACGAGGTAGAGCGGGAGCAGGGCCCTCATGCCGTAGTAGGAGAACCGCTCCCACATCTCGGTCATGAAGAGAGTGGCCAGTCCGCGAGGGTGGCCGAAGAAGGTCTTCTCGGAGCCGGGGGTGTCCGGGCGGACCGAGTCCTTCGTCAGGCTGGACGCCATGGTCGTTCCTTGCTGTGCTGGTGGGGGTTTACCGCACACAAAAGAGACCTTCGGCGTCAAATGGTTGCCAAAGGTCCCCGCAGTGCTACAGGCGTTGTTTCACCATACGGCAGGACAGTGCCGGATATGGAAGGACTTGAGACGGGGATCACAGGTGGAGGTGGAACCATACACACCTTTTCCAAGGTCTCTTCGACGATGGCACCGCACAGACACAGGTTCGCCTCGGAGTGCCCGAAGGTAAGAATCACGGGTGCCGATCACACCACAGCACCTGTCAAGAGCGGACTACCATCACCTCATGACCCGTGTACTGCTCGCCGAGGACGACGCGTCCATCTCGGAGCCGCTGGCCCGTGCCCTGCGCCGGGAAGGTTACGAGGTCGAGGTGCGCGAGGACGGACCCACCGCGCTCGACGCCGGAAACGCCGGCGGCATCGACCTGGTCGTGCTGGACCTCGGTCTGCCCGGCATGGACGGCCTCGAGGTCGCCCGCCGGCTGCGCGCCGAGGGCCACACCGTGCCGATCCTCATCCTGACCGCGCGTGCCGACGAGGTGGACACCGTCGTCGGCCTCGACGCGGGCGCCGACGACTACGTCACCAAGCCGTTCCGCCTCGCCGAACTGCTCGCCCGTGTCCGGGCCCTGCTGCGGCGCGGTGCGGCCGAGCCGGCGCAGCCGCCCGCCACGCACGGCGTGCGGATCGACGTCGAGTCGCACCGGGCGTGGATGGGGGACGAGGAACTCCAGCTCACCGCAAAGGAGTTCGACCTGCTGCGGGTGCTGGTGCGGGACGCGGGCCGGGTCGTCACCCGGGACCAGCTGATGCGCGAGGTGTGGGACACCACCTGGTGGTCGTCCACGAAGACCCTCGACATGCACATCTCCTGGCTGCGTAAGAAGTTGGGTGACGATGCGGCGAACCCGCGGTACATCGCCACCGTGCGGGGTGTGGGTTTCCGGTTCGAGAAGAGTTAGTCGGTTACGCGCGTTGCGCCGTCGTGGCTTGTGTGGGTTCGCGGCTGCCGGCCGTATGTGGCTGGTCGCGCCCACGCGGCGGAGCCGCAAGTCAACACAGCGCCGCGCCCCTATGGGGCGCTCTCGCACCGGTGTTGTAGAGCCACTGTTCGGAGGGCCTCGTGCGTCGTCGTCTCATTCAGTCCACGCTTGCCGTCGTGCTCGTGGTCATCGCCGTCTTCGGGGTGTCTCTGGTCATCGTCGAGACGCGGACCATCAGCAACAGTGCGCAGGAGCGGGTGAGCTCCGAGGCGCAGCGGCTGGCCAGCATCGTGGACAGCCGGCTCATCGGGGCCGGGACGGTCAGTGCGGAGGTGCTGAAGGGACAGGTCACGGGGGAGCGGTACGCCGTGATCGAGATCCCGGGGCAGTCGGCCATCGCGGTCGGCACCAAGCCCGAGGGCGAGGTCATCCGCGGCCGGGCCACCGGTGAGGAGGGCGAGCGGGTCGTCGTCGAGGAGCCGCGTTCGACCGTGAGCCGGGAGGTCGGCCGCACGCTGCTGATCATCGGGCTGGTCGCGCTGCTCGCCGTGGTGGCCGCCGTACTGCTGGCGATCCGGCAGGCCAACCGGCTCGCCTCCCCGCTCACCGACCTCGCGGAGACCGCCGAGCGACTCGGCTCCGGCGATCCGCGGCCCCGCCACAAGCGGTACGGCGTTCCCGAGCTGGACCGGGTGGCGGACGTCCTGGACTCCTCCGCCGAGCGCATCGGCCGCATGCTCACCGCCGAGCGGCGCCTGGCCGCCGACGCCTCCCACCAGCTGCGCACACCGCTGACCGCGTTGTCGATGCGGCTGGAGGAGATCACCCTCACCGACGACCCGGACACGGTGAAGGAGGAGGCCAATGTCGCCCTCACCCAGGTCGAGCGGCTGACGGACGTGGTGGAGCGGCTGCTGACCAACTCCCGGGACCCCCGCACCGGCAACGCCGTCTCCTTCGACCTCGACGAGGTCATCCAGCAGCAGCTCGCCGAGTGGCGGCCCGCCTACCGCCAGGCCGGTCGGGCGATCGTCAGCTCCGGCAAACGGCATCTGCAGGCGGTCGGCACACCGGGCGCGGTCGCGCAGGTGCTGGCGGCGCTGATCGAGAACTCGCTGATGCACGGCGGGGGCACGGTGGCGTTGCGGACCCGGGTGACCGGCAACCAGGCGGTCGTGGAGGTCACCGACGAGGGACCGGGCGTGCCCGCCGACCTCGGTGCGCGGATCTTCGAGCGCACGATCAGCGGACGGAACTCGACGGGCATCGGGCTGGCGGTGGCGCGGGACCTGGCGGAGGCGGACGGCGGCCGCCTGGAGATGCTGCAGACCCAGCCGCCGGTGTTCGGCCTGTTCCTCTCGCGTACGCCGCTGAAGCGGCCGCCGGCGGAGGACGAGGAGCCGATGGTCCGCTAGGCGGTCCGCCAGGGAGTGCCGCGATGGGGCGTCGGTGGTCTGCGGCCTCAGCGTGGCTGGTCGCGCCCGCGTGGCGGAGCCGCATTCAGACACGGCCCCGCGCCGTCTGGGGCTCTCCGCGGCGGTCAGCTGAAGCGGCCGCCGGCGGAGGACGAGGAGCCGATGGTCCGGTGAGACCGGACCCCCCGTGGGGGGTGGCGGTTCAGCTGACGCGCGCCTCGGGCTTCGGACGGTGGGCCTCGGCCGTCTCGGCCTCTTCCAGGATCGATTCGGCGTCGGCGACGGCATCGTGGGCGGGCAGGGCCTTGAACACCCACGAGCGGTAGGACCAGAACCGGAACAGTGTGCCGAGGCCGATGCCGACGACCTTGAAGATGTTGCGCTGCAGCGAGCTGTCCCAGCCGAAGCCGTAGATGGCCGCGTACAGGATGCCGTTCTCGATCACCAGGCCGACCGCGCTGAAGGCCAGGAAGAGGGAGAGCTCCTTCGTCCGGGCGCTCTTGTCCCGGTCACGGTAGGTGAAGTAGCGGAAGCCCAGGTAGTTGACGCCGATCGCGACCACGGTGGCGATCACGTTGGCGCGCACGGCCTGCAGGCTCGTGAGGTGCCAGAGCAGATTGGAGACCCCGAAGTTCACGACGGTGCCCAGGGCACCCACCGCACCGAACTTCGCAACTTCGTGTGCGAGCCTTCGCAGCCCGGCGGAACCATGTCCCATGGCCGTGCAGGCCCCCATTCGGTCGGTTTCGTCAACTCAGCCATGCTAACCACCCCCCTTCTCAAACGCCTGTCCTTGCGCTCACAGACGGGATAGAGGTGGGAAAGAGGACCGGAAAAGCCCGGAAAGGCGGGAGTAAGAGACCCCGGAAACGGCCGGAAACCGGCCGACGTGGCGTGGCCGATACCCTAGGGGCGTGACGTTCCCGGTAGTCGGCATGGTCGGCGGAGGCCAGCTCGCTCGTATGACACACGAGGCAGGCATTCCGCTCGGCATCAGGTTCAAGCTCCTCAGTGACACCCCTCAGGACTCCGCGGCGCAGGTCGTCGGCGATGTCGTCATCGGCGACTATCGCGACCTCGACACGCTGCGTGAGTTCGCGAGGGGCTGCGATGTGATCACTTTCGATCACGAACACGTACCCACCGAGCACCTCAGGGCGCTGGAGGCGGACGGCATCCCCGTGCGCCCGGGCCCCGACGCGCTCGTGCACGCCCAGGACAAGGGCGTGATGCGCGCGCGGCTCGACGCGATCGGTGTGCCGTGCCCGCGGCACCGGATCGTGACCGATCCGGCGGACGTGGCCGCCTTCGCGGCGGAGGGCGACGGCTTCCCGGTCGTCCTCAAGACCGTCCGCGGCGGCTACGACGGCAAGGGCGTGTGGGTCGTCGACGACGTGACCGAGGCCGAGGACCCGTTCCGCGCGGGCGTCCCGGTCCTCGCCGAGGAGAAGGTCGACTACGTACGGGAGCTGGCGGCGAACGTCGTGCGCTCCCCGCACGGCCAGGCGGTCGCCTACCCGGTCGTCGAGTCCCAGCAGGTGAACGGCGTGTGCGACACCGTGATCGCGCCCGCGCCCGACCTGGAGGAGACCCTCGCCCTGCAGGCGGAGGAGATGGCGCTGCGCATCGCGAAGGAGCTGGACGTCGTCGGCCACCTCGCCGTCGAGCTGTTCCAGACCCGCGACGGCCGCATCCTCGTCAACGAGCTCGCGATGCGCCCGCACAACTCCGGCCACTGGACCCAGGACGGGGCCGTGACCTCGCAGTTCGCCAACCACGTGCGCGCGGTCCTCGACCTCCCGCTCGGCGACCCGCGCCCGCGCGCCAAGTGGACCGTGATGGTCAACGTGCTGGGCGGCGACTACCCGGACATGTACTCCGCGTATCTGCACTGCATGGCCCGCGACCCCCAGCTGAAGATCCACATGTACGGCAAGGACGTGAAGCCCGGCCGCAAGGTGGGGCACGTCAACACCTACGGCGACGACCTGGACGACGTCCTCGAGCGCGCACGTCACGCAGCCGGTTACCTGAGAGGCACGATCACCGAATGAGTACTGCTGCCGGCCCGCTCGTGGGCATCGTCATGGGTTCGGACTCCGACTGGCCCGTCATGGAGGCCGCCGCCCAGGCCCTCGACGAGTTCGAGATCGGCTACGAGGTCGACGTCGTCTCCGCGCACCGCATGCCGCGCGAGATGATCGCGTACGGCGAGCAGGCCGCCGAGCGGGGGCTCAAGGTGATCATCGCGGGCGCCGGGGGTGCCGCCCACCTCCCCGGGATGCTCGCCTCCGTCACCCCGCTGCCGGTCATCGGCGTCCCGGTGCCGCTGAAGTACCTGGACGGCATGGACTCCCTCCTGTCGATCGTGCAGATGCCGGCCGGTGTGCCCGTCGCGACGGTGTCCGTCGCAGGCGCCCGCAACGCGGGCCTGCTCGCGGCCCGCATCCTGGCCACGCAGGACGAGGAACTCCTCGGCCGCATGCGGGAGTTCCAGCAGGAACTGAACGACCAGGCCACCGAGAAGGGCAAGCGCCTGCGCGCCAAGGTCGAGGGGTCCGGCGGCTTCGGCTTCGGCTCGGGGAAGTGACGGCGATGACCTCCGCCTCGCTGGAGGCGGCCCGGGAACTCCTCGCCGAGTTCCCGGTCGTCGACGGCCACAACGACCTGCCCTGGGCGCTGCGGGGGCAGGTCCGCTACGACCTCGACGCCCGCGACATCGCCGTACACCAGAACGCCCATCTGCACACCGACATCCCGCGCCTGCGCGAGGGTGGTGTCGGTGCGCAGTACTGGTCGGTGTACGTCCGCTCCGATCTGCCGGACGCGGTGCCCGCGACGCTCGAACAGATCGACTGCGTACGGCAGTTGCTGGCCCGCTACCCGGCGGACCTGGCGCCCGCGCTGACGGCCGCCGACATGGAGGCGGCGCGCAGGGACGGCCGTATCGCCTCCCTCATGGGAGCGGAGGGCGGGCACTCCATCGCCTGCTCCCTCGGCACCCTGCGCGGCCTGTACGGGCTGGGCGTCCGCTACATGACGCTCACCCACAACGACAACATCCCTTGGGCGGACTCGGCGACCGACGAGCCGAACGTCGGCGGCCTCACGGCCTTCGGCCGCGAGGTGGTCCGGGAGATGAACCGCCTCGGCATGCTCGTCGACCTCTCGCACGTGGCGGCGACGACCATGCGCGACGCGCTGGACGCCACGTCCGCGCCGGTGATCTTCTCCCACTCCTCCTCCCGGGCCGTCTGCGACCACCCGCGCAACATCCCCGACGACGTGCTGGAGCGGCTGCCCGGGAACGGCGGCGTGGCGATGGTGACGTTCGTGCCGAAGTTCGTGCTCCAGGCGGCCGTGGACTGGACGGCCGCCGCGGACGAGAACCTGCGTTCGCACGGCTTCCACCACCTCGAGACGACGCCCGAGGCGATGAAGGTGCACCGCGCCTTCGAGGAGCGCAACCCGCGCCCGGTCGCCACGGTCTCCACGGTCGCCGACCACCTGGACCACATGCGCGAGGTCGCCGGCATCGACCACCTCGGCATCGGCGGCGACTACGACGGCACGGCCTTCACCCCGGACGGCCTCAGCGACGTCTCGGGCTACCCGAACCTGATCGCCGAGCTGCTGGACCGAGGCTGGTCCAAGCCCGACCTGGCCAAGCTGACCTGGCAGAACTCGGTACGGGTCCTGGCCGCGGCGGAGGACGTGTCCCGCGAACTCCGGGCGACCCGCCCGCCGTCCAACGCGACGATCGAGTCCCTGGACGGCTGACCGTCGGGGGCGCCGATCCGAGCCCGGTACCCCCGAACGCCCCACTCATCAGGAAGCGCCCCGCGCCCCCGTGCGACGGTGACCGTACCCCTTTGGGGACGATTCACGACGTACGGAGCCCGCCATGGCAGATCTCCAGGACGACGAACTGCAGACCATCGGGGAGCTTGACGGCATCGGCCTGCCGGACCCCTTCCAGGCCGGGTCCTACCAGCCCGTCTCCGATCCGGGCGACGACCCCGTGGAGCGCGCCCATGCCATCCTCGCCGTCCATCCCGTCGCCGACGGTTACAACGGGCTCCCCTGGGCCCTCAGACATCTGTCCTGGTACGACCTGGAACTCGGCGAGAGCGATGTCGAGACGGATGTGCCGCGGCTGCACGAGGGGCACGTCGGCATGCTGTTCGGGTCGCTGCACCTGCCGGAGGGCATCGACGGCGACCGGATCGTCGCCGCCACCCTGGAGCAGCTGGACCTCGTGAACATCGTGGCGCGCGCCCACCCCGAGGGGCTGCGCCTCGTCTGCACCGCCGGGCAGGCCACCGACGCCCACAACTGCGGCCGTATCGCCGTGCTGCTCGGCCCCGCCGAAGCCGCCGCGCTCGGTGACTCCCTCGGCATCCTGCGCGGCCTGCACACCCTCGGCCTGCGCGTCCTCACGCTGTCCGGGGTGTCCTGGGCGAGCGAGGACGGACTCACCCGGTTCGGTGAGGAGGTCCTGCGGGAGATGAACCGGCTCGGGGTGCTCGCCGACCTCTCCGGTGCCTCCGCCGACACCGTCCGCCGCACCCTGGCGGTCTCCAGGGCGCCGGTCCTGTTCACCCGCTCCGCCTCCGCCACCCTGCGCCCCCACCCGGCCAACCTCTCCGACGACCTGCTCACCCGGCTGGGGGCCGCCAAGGGCCTGTGCATGGTGCCGCTGACGCCGGACCAGACGGGCCCGTCCGTCCATGACGTCGCCGACCACCTCGACCATGTGCGCGAGGTGGCGGGCCCGGACTGCGTCGGCCTGTCCGGAACCTACGACGCCGGCACCGCCCACCCCCAGGACCTGGGCGACGCCTCCTGCTACCCGCACCTCATCGCCGAACTTCTGCGCCGCGGCTGGTCCGAGCCCGATGTCGCCCTGCTGACCTGGGGAAACGTGCAGCGCGTGCTGCGCACGGCCGACTTCACGGCCCGCGCGCTCCAGGAGCGCCGGGAGCCCTCGACGGCGACGATCGCGCAGGCCGACGGCCGGCCTACGGTTCGCTGATCCGGCACAGGCAGAACGGATGCCCGGCCGGGTCGGCGTACACCTGGAAGTCCTTCTTCTCCCGGTCCTCCAGGTCCAGCGGCCGCGCCCCCAGCGCCAGCACCTTCTCGTGCGCCGCGTCGATCTCCTCCCAGGTCGACCCGGCGTCGAAGTCGAGGTGGAACTGCTGCGAGTTGCGGTCCGCCCGCGGCCACTCGGGCGGGGTGAGGCCCTCCGCCCGCTGGAAGGCGAGCCGGGGCCCGCCGGGGATGTGCAGGACGACCCAGTCGGGGTCCTCCTCCTCGGGCGTACCTCCCGCGACGCCCGCGTAGAAGCGGGCCAGAGCGCGCGGGTCGGGGCAGTCGAGGACGACGGAGCGGAAGCGGGCCACTGGCATGGTGTCCTCCCGGTTCAGCAGGCGCAGAGACAGAACGGGTGCCCGGCCGGATCCGCGTAAACCCGCCAGGTGCGCGAGCGGTCGTCGGCGTCCAGCGGCTTTGCGCCGAGCGCCAGCACACCCGCCTCGGCCGCGTCCAGGTCCTCGACGGTCAGGTCCAGGTGGAACTGCTGCGAGTGGTCGGGCGCGGGCCACTCGGGGGCGACGAAGCCGGGGGAGGCCTGGAAGGCCAGCGCCCGGCCGTCGGGGGTGGTGAGGTCCGCCCAGCCGTCCTCCGTCTCGACGGTGCCGCCCAGCACCTCGGCGTAGAACCCGGCCAGCGCGCTCGGGTCGGGACAGTCCAGGACGACGACGCCCAGTTTGGCGAGAGCCATGACTTCCTCCTGCGTTACCTATAGATGCGGTCATGCAGTAACGGTTACTGCATGCTGCCTCATTGGAGGTAACGTCGCAAGCATGAGTGAGAGATCGGCCGCACCGGGGAGCCTGGTTCTCGTCGAGTCCCTGGTGAACACGCTGGACATCGAGTCCGGCGCCGACGCGCTGGACACGGCGGACGGCCGGGCGCGGTTCGGTCTCCCGGAGGCAGAGGTGCCGGCTGCACGTGAGCTGCGCGAGTCACTGCGCGCCGTGCTGCTCGCCCACGCCGGTCATCCGCCGCACGCCACGGTGACGCCCCTGGGCGAACTGCTGGCCTCGGCGCCCCTGCGCCTGACCGTCGACACCGCGGACGGCTCGGCGGCCCTCGCCCCGGCCGACGCGGGCCCCCTGCTCTCCCGTGTCGCCGCCGCTGTCGCCGAATCGCTCGTCGCCGGTACCTGGCTGCGCCTGAAGGCCTGCGAGTCGGTCACCTGCCACTGGGCGTACTACGACCGCAGTCCGGCCAGCCGCGGCCGCTGGTGCTCCATGCAGGTGTGCGGGGCGCGCGCGAAAATGCGCCGGTACCGGGCGAAGTAGTTCCCCGGCAGCGTCGGCGGCCGGTGGTGCAGAATGCAACAAGACGCCGGTTCGGCCGACTGAGCCTCGGCCGAACCGGCGTCGTTCGTGTCTGTGAGCCGGAGTGCGGCGGCTACGCGGTGGGGCGGCCCATCGCCCGGTACGTCCAGCCCGCCTTGCGCCACAGCTCCGGGTCGAGGGCGTTGCGCCCGTCCAGGATCACCCGGGCCGCCGCGACCTCGCCCAGCCGCGCCGGGTCCAGCTCCCGGAACTCCCGCCACTCGGTCAGATGCAGCACCACGTCGGCGCCCCGCACCGCCTCCAGCGCCGTGTCGGCGTAGCCGAGCGTCGGGAAGACCTTGCGGGCGTTGTCCATGCCCTTGGGGTCGTACACGGTGACCTGGCCGCCCTGGAGGTGGATCTGCCCGGCGACGTTGAGGGCGGGGGAGTCGCGGACGTCGTCCGAGTCGGGCTTGAAGGTGGCGCCGAGCACCGCGACCCGCTTGCCCAGGAAGGGACCGCCGCCGAGCGCCTGCCGCGCCAGCTCCACCATCTGCCCGCGCTGCCGCATGTTGATCGAGTCGATCTCGCGCAGGAAGGTCAGCGCCTGGTCGGCGCCGAGCTCACCGGCGCGTGCCATGAAGGCCCGGATGTCCTTGGGCAGACAGCCGCCGCCGAACCCGATGCCCGCCCGCAGGAACTTCTTGCCGATCCGGTCGTCGTACCCGATCGCCTCGGCGAGCTTGGTGACGTCGCCGCCCGAGGCCTCGCACATCTCCGCCATCGCGTTGATGAAGGAGATCTTGGTGGCGAGGAAGGAGTTCGCGGAGGTCTTCACCAGCTCGGCGGTCGGGAAGTCGGTGACGACGAACGGCGTCCCCTCCGACAACGGCGTCGCGTACACCTCGCGCAGCAGCTTCTCCGCCCGCTCGCTGCGGACGCCGACCACGATCCGGTCGGGGTGCAGGGTGTCGTCGACGGCGAAGCCCTCGCGCAGGAACTCGGGGTTCCAGGCCAGCTCGGCGTCCTCGCCGGCAGGGGAGTTCTCGACGAGGAAGCGGGCCAGCCGGTCGGCGGACCCGACCGGCACGGTCGACTTGCCGACGACCAGGGCGGGCCCGGTCAGATGCGGGGCGAGCGAGGCGAAGGCGGAGTCGACGTACGACATGTCGCAGGCGTACTCGCCGTGTTTCTGCGGGGTGTTGATGCACAGGAAGTGGACGTCGCCGAAGGCCCCCACCTCGGCCCAGTCCATGGTGACGCGCAGCCGCCCGGTGGATCCCTCGATCCCGGCGACGTGCCTGCGCAGCAGCTCGTCGAGGCCCGGCTCGAACATCGGGGCCTCGCCCCGCGCCAGCTTCTCGATCTTCTCCGGTACGACGTCCAGGGCGAGCACCTCGAAGCCCAGCTCGGCCATCGCGGCGGCGTGTGTCGCGCCGAGATAGCCGGTGCCGATCACGGTGATCCTGAGGGCCATGGGTGCTCCAGAAGGGGGACGTCGTTGGTGCCGAGCCGAGCATAGTCGGGCCGCTTGCCGGGCACTTTTCCCGCTGTCGCCAAGCTCACGTATCACTCCCGTGGGCGGCCCCCTAAAATTTGAGTTACTTAACGGTAATTAGCGCCATCACCACAGTGCGTCAGAAGCGTCCTTGGAGCGTGAGAAACCTTGGCCGGATCGGCTGACTTCGACCTGTACCGCCCGTCCGAGGAGCACGACATGCTCCGCGACGCGATCCGTTCACTGGCCGAGGCGAAGATCGCGCCGTACGCCGCCGTCGTGGACGAGGAGGCCCGCTTCCCGCAGGAGGCCCTGGAGGCCCTGGTCGCGAACGACCTGCACGCGGTGCACGTCCCCGAGGAGTACGGCGGCGCGGGCGCCGACGCACTGGCGACGGTCATCGTGATCGAGGAGGTCGCGCGCGTGTGCGTCTCCTCGTCCCTGATCCCGGCCGTGAACAAGCTGGGCTCGCTCCCGGTGATCCTCTCCGGCTCCGAGGAGCTGAAGAAGAAGTACATGGGCCCGCTCGCCAAGGGCGACGCGATGTTCTCGTACTGCCTCTCCGAGCCGGACGCGGGCTCCGACGCGGCCGGCATGAAGACGAAGGCGGTCCGCGACGGCGACCACTGGGTGCTCAACGGCGTGAAGCGCTGGATCACCAACGCGGGCGTCTCCGAGTACTACACGGTGATGGCGGTGACGGACCCCTCGAAGCGCTCGAAGGGCATATCGGCCTTCGTCGTCGAGAAGTCCGACGAGGGCGTCTCCTTCGGCGCTCCGGAGAAGAAGCTCGGCATCAAGGGCTCCCCGACCCGCGAGGTCTACCTCGACAACGTCCGCATCCCCGCCGACCGCATGATCGGCGAGGAGGGCACCGGCTTCGCCACGGCGATGAAGACCCTCGACCACACCCGCATCACGATCGCGGCGCAGGCGCTGGGTGTCGCGCAGGGTGCCCTCGACTACGCCAAGGGCTATGTCCAGGAGCGCAAGCAGTTCGGCAAGCCGATCGCCGACTTCCAGGGCATCCAGTTCATGCTGGCCGACATGGCCATGAAGGTCTCCGCCGCACGCGCCCTCACCTACCAGGCCGCGGCCGCCTCCGAGCGCGGCGACAAGGACCTGACCTTCCAGGGCGCCGCCGCCAAGTGCTTCGCCTCGGACGTGGCCATGGAGGTCACCACGGACGCGGTGCAGCTGCTCGGCGGTTACGGCTACACCCGTGACTACCCGGTGGAGCGCATGATGCGCGACGCGAAGATCACCCAGATTTATGAGGGCACGAACCAAGTTCAGCGGATCGTGATGGCGAGGAACCTGCCCTAGCAGGGTTTTTGCAGGTCAGAAGCTGTTTCGAAGGTCCGGAGGGACACCCTCGGGTTTCTGGCCGTTGCGGTCCGATCAGGGCCGTTCCTGGGCGTCATGCTGGGGGAATCCTGGGCAGATGCCGGGCTGAAAACAGCCACTGACCTGCACAAATAACACAGCCCCCGGCGTCGCGCCGGGGGCTGTTGTCGTACGCGCATCAGGCGACCTCTGATGCCTCCGTCGGGTCGTCGGCGCCGGGCGTCAACATCGTTGCGATGGCGGCCCGACCGCGCTGCTCGGCCCCTTCGAAGATGTAGTGGTAGTGCTCCCTCAGCACGTCCGTGCTGCTGTGGCCCATCCAGTCGGCCACATCGTTCTCGGGGACTCCGGCGTACAGCAGCCGCGATCCGTAGTAGTGCCGGAGTGAGTGAGCCTTGCAGTACTCCACCTGCCCCTTGCTCAGAGCCTCCATCCAGATCTTCGGGTAGAAGTACGACGCGTAGAGGTAGCCAGTCCGCGTCACGTTGGGGAAGAGGAGCCGCTCAGGCCCCCACACGCCGTGGTTCTTGATGTGCCGCCGAAGCTCGAAGGCGACGTTCGGAGGGAGGGGGACCGTACGCCCTGGCTCGCCCTCGTCACGAGCCTTGATGTGACGACGCTGGATCGCGCTGTTCTTCCCCGACTCGCTGTCTCCGTCCTCTGCAATCTGGAAGTCGACGCGAAGGGTCTCGGCCTTGAAGTCGATCTGGTCGCGAGACACTGCCATCGCCTCCCCCAGCCGCAGGCCGCATCCGGCCATGAGCCACAGCATCGCGCGGTAACGGGCAGGCGCGGCATCCAGCATCGCCAGGACTTCTCGCGTGGTAAGCCGCCGGGCGGTGCTCTTGTGCTCTCGGATCTCCTTGGCGCGGCTGCCCGCGCCCTTGACCTTCTTGCACGGGTTCCGGCCGATGATCTCGTTGGCGACGGCCCAGTCCATCATCCCGGAGAAGAACGAGAACCGCTGACGCCGTGTGCGAGTGGACAGCTTCCGGTCCTGCTCCATCCACAAGAGCCACTGCTCAATGTCAGCGACTTTGAGGGACACGATGGAACGCGCCTTGAAGAACGGCTCAATGGTCGTGTTGAGGATCGACCGGTACTGCTTCTTGGTGCTGTTCTCCAGCTTCCTCTGATTCGTCCACTGCTCCCACACAGCCGTCACCGGCTGCTTGCCCAACCTGTCGTCCAAGTAGGTCCCAGCGTCGAGTTCCTGTTCCTTGCGCTTGCGCTGGTCGTCTGCTCGCTTCTTGGTCTCGAAGGTCTTCTGCCGCTGTTTGCCGTCCGGGTCGTACCAGTAAGTAGTCCACTTCTTCGGGTCGTCCTTAGACCGCGCAACCCATGCCCTTGCCACTTGCCCTCCCCTTGGCTGTTTCTACTGCTCACCCATCAAGTGAGCAGTCACTCTGTCCAGGTACTCACCGTTCGTGATCTCTCTTGCCTTGACGGTGAGCTGCCCTCCGGCCTTGCCGGGCACGGTGGTGAGCAGGGCCCGTTTCCGAGCCTCTTTTAGGTGGCCTCGAATCGTCTCGGGACGCTTGTGGGTTAGTTCGGCCAGGTGCGCCGTGACGTTGGGAACGGCCCGTGCAACGGCCCGGACGTAGGACTCGGCCAGGAACGCCAGGTAGGCATCCGAGATGCCTTCAGTGCCGAGCAGCCACCGCAGCGCCTCTGCCTCTGTGTCCTGCGTGACCTGCTGTTCAGGCTCGGTCGGCCGCGCTGCGCGGAACTGGTCGCCCGCCTTCTTGAAGTCGATCTGTCGCAGCACAGTGGAGGACACGCCGCCCTGCGTGGAAGCGGGGTCGGCGTCCGGGTGCGGGGTGATCAGTACCCGTGTGGGGCCGCTGGCCGGGTCGGCGTCGGCCGCCCAGCGCATGAGCACCCGCCACGGCCCTACGTCCTGCGTGATCTCGATGTGTTCACTCACACCCTCACCATACCACCCCGGGTGGGCAGCCCTAGGTTTGACAGTCAGGGTGGGCGGACGTACATCTGGAAGTAGGGCCGGACAGCAACGGACGGAAGCGGCCGTCCACGGGCCAGTAGAGGAGACGCATTGACCAAGCTGATGACTGTTGAGGACGTGGCCGACTACCTGAACAAGCCCAAGGGATGGGTGTACGGGAACTGGAAGGCTGAACAGATCCCGTTCCGAAAGGTGGGGCAGTCGCTTCGGTGCCGCCCTGCGGACCTGGATCGCTGGCTGGACGCTCAGGGGGCGGAGTGACGGACGTCTACCCGCGCCGGTTGCTGGCTGCGACGTACGACGTGAAAGAGGAGTGGAGTCGTGCCCTCTTCGAAGCGTTCGGCCCTGGCGGCCTGCTCGCTCGGGAAGCCCCCGAGTTCAAGCGTGAACATCTGTTGTGGGCACTGGCCCAGCTCCGATGCGTGAACGGCCGTACTGGAGAGATGTTCACCGGGGATACCGAGCTGGCCCAGCGACTGGGCTACAACACGAAGGACCACCCCGGCAAACGGTGCCGCGAGACGCTGACGCGGTTCGGATTCTTCACCCAGCATGGCAAGCGTGGGCGGGCCGCGATGTTGCGGCTGTCGGCTCCTGTGGTCGTCCTGGAGGACTCCGAGACCTTGGCGGCATCGGCCAATAGCGAAGTGCTGACTGTGACGGACACCAAGCCAAGGGCAACGCCGAAAAACGGAGCGTCACGGCCGGCTGAGCCGTCCGCATCAGGTAGCGCACCGTACGGAGATCCGTTCGACACGCTTCCACCCTGGGGGCCGGACAGGCGTTATTAGGGCCCCATTTCCCCGCTGAACCGGGGACTTAGTTTATAGAGAGTAGTTGGTAGTACGTAGCTCATAGAGCGTAGGTATTAGTGAGTAGGAACCCCTTTGTCGGGGCTCTCTCTCATTTCAGTCCGAATGTCCCAGGACCTTTGGGGGTCCTGAACCAGCCCAGGCCAGTGGAGTTAGGCAACTGGTTGCCAACAACACACAGGAGGAGTGCATACCTCCTGGCGATGGGTGCATACCCGAGAGAATTTGTCCCGCCCCGGGCTGCGTGCATCCATGCGTGATGTGCGCCTCACTTCGGGCCTGCGACGTCCCAGGCCGGAGCTTTTGACACCGACATCTTTATTGAGAGCCTTCCTCACGGGATCTCGTCAGGCCCCGGCCTCTTCGGCCGGGGTTTTCTTTTTGCCTGAAGTCGCGCGTATCTGCGTGACCGGAATGGAGCCCACGTGTTCGATCGTCACTTCTTCGCTACCCGTCGTGCTGCTCTGGGTCTTTCTGTCGAGGCCCTGGCAGCTGAAATGCTCGTCGCTCCCTCGACTGTGCGTCGCTGGGAGTCCGGCGAGACCTGCCCGAGCCTTCGCATGCTGGTTCTGGCTTCCCGCCACCTGTGCATTCCACTTCTCTGGCTGATCAGCGATGAGGACACGGAGGAGCGCCGCAAGGCCGAGACCGTTGCCGAGCTTCTGCGCGAGGACACCCCCGAAACCGCCTGACAGCTGAATTAGCTAGACCACTTCACAGAGGAGTAACCATATGACCGCTTTCGTTTATCAGAACCCCGGCTCTACCACCTTCATCCCCGAACTCTGGGATGCCGAACTGCTTACACAGTTTGACCCGCTGCTGGTCTGGGCCTCTCCACTGGTCTCGAATTACAAGTATGAGGGCACCATTTCGAAGGCTGGCGACGTGGTGCACATCAACTCTCTGGTTCGGCCCTCGATCGGTGATTACAAACTGCCTGATGGGATGACGGGGCAGCGCCCCGAAACGGTTGATCAGAAGCTTTACATCACTGAGGCCAAGTACCTACAGCTCTACATCGAAAATGTTGAGCAGATACAGGCGATCGGAGATATGAACTCTCCGATCAATCAGCAGATGATTCGGTCTCTCGCCCGGGATGCTGACACATTTATGGGCACCATCATCGCTTCCGGGGCTACCCCGCTGCCGAACATTGCGGCGCCTGCTGCCAATGCCCCTCAGGCGCTCTATGGCGGGCTTCTGGACATGATGCTGGCCTTGGACGACGCCGACATTCCCGGAGGACGTTACGCGGTCGTCTCACCGCGTGTGAAGCGGCACCTGATCGAACACCCCTCGGTCGCCAATGCCGCTGCCTACGGTGAGGCTGGCGTGACTGCGAACGGCTTCATCGCCCGTCTCGCAGGCTTCACGCTGATGTCCACCACGGCCATGCCCGCCGGTGTGGACATCGTTGCGGGTCATTCGGAGTTTGCCACGTTCGCATCTCAGTTCACCGGCTTCCGTGACGGTCAGTCGGAGAAGTACCGGGCCAACTACATTGACACCCTTCACGTCTACGGCGGGAAGATCGTTCGGTTCCCTGAGGTGGATACGCAGTTGGCGGACAACACGTTTGATGAGACGAAGCCGACCAAGGGAATCGTCAAGGCTGTTGTCGACTGGTCGTGATTTTTGATTTGTTCGGGCCCTTGTCGACCGGCAGGGGCCCGCTCCCGTTCACCCTGCGTCGACCAGCCCTCGTGCCGGCCATCGACCACATGTAATTGAAACCGGAGGAGACCATGCCGAGAATGCGTAACCCGAACTCGCCGCACTCCCGATACAAGGGGTTGGATGTGCTGCCGAACGACCACGGCCTTCCTGTTCCTGAGCTGCCCTCGGTGAGGGAGTGGTCAGATTCCGAATGCGAGCAGTGGCACCAGTGGTGGAACAGTCCGCAGGCTGCACGCTGGGATGAGTCTTACGTCCCGACCGTGGCAGTCATGCTGACCTACTACGGCAAGATCCTCGATGGCACCGCTACCCGCGATCACCTCACTGAGTTCCGGCAGTTGGCTACGTCCCTTGGTCTGACCGCTGACGGCATGAAGCGGTTGGGCTGGGCCTTTGAGGGGGACGAGTGAGCAGACGAGCTGCCAAGGCGGGGGCGGCTGGAGCCCACGACGGTATACACCGACCCGGTAATGAGTGCCCATGGACTGAGCCGCAGTGCTCGGCCTGTGCCGAAGAGTTCGCTATTCACATCGGCTGGCAGGCAGCCGGAAAATTGAAGCCCTGGGATGACGAACTGACGCACCAGCCCAAGAAGTGTTATGTGTGCCGCCAGAAGTGAACTGAAAAGCCTTTGGGGATTTGATTGACAAACGCGATCGAAGGACAGCAACCCCGGTGGGTCCTTTCTTTATCTAAATAGGCATTACCCCCGGCATTCATAAACATTTGAGTAATGCTTCAGTTATTCGTTAGTTACCATTCCGTGATAGGGGTGCGGAAGAATGGAGGTCAAGCGGGGAAGTCGTAGAGCAACGCTCCGGACCCTCACTCAGACTTCCGCACTAACGAAGGAATGCAGCGCTATGCGTAAGACGGTGCTTGTGCCAGTTGAGTACACCTTTTGCGATGCACACATTGCGCGTGACGGTTCTGAGGTTGAGGCCACTTCATCACTGACGCTGGGTAAGGACACCTGGCACCTGTGCCTTGAGCACGACGTTTCGTTCGGCAGGTACCTCTGTGACGCACTGGGCGCGCCGTCTGAAAGAGAGGCCGTACAGGCTGAGCCTGCGTCCGTGCCGGTCGTTGAAGCTGTCCCGGAGCCGGAGCCGGAGCCGGAGCCGGAGCCGGAGCCGGAAGCGGTGCCCGTGGCGGAACCCGACCCTGAGCCGGTGCCGTCCGTGATGATCGCTGGTGAAGTTCCGGGGTATGACTGGGCGGATGCCCGGGATACGGTGCGCAACCTTGGCTATCAAGTGGTCGGCCGTGCCGATGACAGCACGGTCCTGCTGATCCTGGGGGAGGGTGGCGACCGTAACGCCACCAAGCTGGGGGATGCGTCCGAGCGTGGCATCCCGTGCATGGACGTGCGCACTCCGGGCCGCTTCAAGTCGGCTGTTCGGGCAGGTGAGTTGGTCGGCGGTGACCCGCTTCCGGAGCCTGCCAAGGTCGACCACTCGGGGATGAGCGAGCGTGAACGCAACCGTGCCGTTCGGGCATGGGCACGAGAGAACGGCTACGCCGTGCCCACGAAGGGGCGCATTCCCATGCATGTCCGTCACGCCTACGAGCTGACCCATCGGGACGTATCCGAGGGAAAAGCGGCAGCGGCCTGACCGCCGCCCCCGCTGTGCCGGGCGTCGAGTGCGCCCGGCCTCCCCGGCCAATGGCCACCCAACCAACCCTGTTCGAGATAGAGGCTGCCTAATGAGCACCCCCGTTCTGTACGGTCCCATCGGTCGCGCGGTTCGCAGGATCGCCCCGTTCGTTGAGGCGGACCCGTTGGGGGTGTATGTGGCCGCCCTGTCGATGTGGAGTGCCGCGATCGGTGGCACGGTCAAGGTGTCTTCCCGTGGCCCCCGACCGGTACTGCTGTGGTCGGCTCTGGTGGCTGGTACTGGGCGCGGTAAGGGGACCGCGCTCCGGGCCGCTCATCACGTCCTGGACAAGGCTCTGGGCCGTTTCCTGGCCACGCACACCACGTCCGGCATTACGTCCGGGGCGAGTCTGGTCAACCACCTGTGGGAGCAGCAGGAAGCGACGGCCGAGACTGAGCACGGGCGGGACGTGCGGACTCTGGTGGTCGAAGAAGAGTGGTCGGAAGTGCTCCGCAGGGTGAAGCGGGATGCATCGTTCACGACCAAGCTGCGGACCGCGTGGGATGGGGCGACACTGCGGAACACGACCAAGGATGAGGCGCAGGAAGTGCGCGACCCCGCCATGGTTCTGCACTGTCACGTCACGCCCTCTGACTGGTCGAAGTACGTGGGCGAGGCGGAAGCGGCGGGAGGCTCGTACAACCGCATCCTTCCCTTCCTGCTGGGGTCCGTGCCCCTGCTGGATGACGACCGGGTGACGCTGCCTGATGTGGATGGGCGGGACCTGTCCGACGCCTACGGTTGGGCCACTGCCCGGCCCCGTGTGGTCACGCTTGCAGAAGACGCCCGGCCGCTGTGGCGGGTGGTTCGCCGGTACGCCCGCATCCTGGGTGAGACCCTGGCCGAAGGGCAGGCAGTTTTCATCGAGCGAACGGCAGAGCAGACGCTCAGGGTTGCGGCCTGCCTGGCAGCGTCCGAGTGCTCGGAGACGATCACGGAAGAGATGCTGTCGGCCGCATTCAGCTTGGTTCGCAGGTCGGTGCAGGACGCCGTACGGATCACCAAGGGAGCGACCTCCCCGAAGGTGAAGCGGCAGCTGCTCAGCCTTGCGGACAAGGTCCGGGCCCGGATCGTAATGCACGGCGGACGGGCCATGTCGTCTCAGGTGCTCCCGTACGTGGGAGCGACCGCCGCAGAGGTCAAGGCACTGCCCGGAATCGTCGTGACTGTGGAGCGGTCGGGGAAGACCGGCCGACCGGCCACCGTTTTGTCACTCGGCGGTGACAGTTCCGAAAGCGCTGAGTCCACAGAAACCGTCGCGGAGCCGATGCCGGCCGAGCCGGAGCGTAAACAGAAGTGCGCGCCCGTCGTCCGGCTGGACGCCTACCGCCCGGAACCGAAGCAGGCCCCCGAACCCGCGTCCGAACGGAAACGGCCGGAACCGCTCGCAGAGTCCAACCCCTTCCGCGCACTGCTCTAACCAACCAAAGAAACAGCCCCGGCCACTGGCCGGGGCTTCTTTGTTGCTTCGATTACTGCGCCGGACACGCCAGTTCAGGCTTCGAGTGATTCGGGGAACACGTCACCACTGCCAGGGACAGATACGAGGGACGTTCGAGGTAGAAGCCGCACGACACATCAGCACCCGAGTGCAGTTGTTCGGCAGCAGCGTTCACCAGCCGGGCCAGCCGCGTAGTGTCTCGGTCCCCTTCCGAGGCGAACCGAGGTGCGTACTCGGCCAGCCGCTCACCGAGCCATGACGCGGCTTCCTTCGCCTCCTCCCACGTGCCACGAACTAAGGAACGTGGCTTGACGAGCCAGTACGCCGTTTCCAGCGGCGGAAGATCAACGGTCGGGAACTCGGCCGACACCTCCCGATACCGCTGGATCAGCTCCGGTCTACTCCCAGCTGGGGGCGGCTCAGGGTGCGGGGGCCGCCGTAGGGCCTCGTTGTCGAAGCGCTCTTTCGGGCCGGTCCATAGATAGCCGTGGTGGTGCACGAGTCGTTCCCGTTTCGAGAAGTGCCAGCCGGGCACAGGCCCAGGGACGGGGATGGTCCCGAGCCCGACTGGCGGAGGGGGATCAGACGTTCAGTCCGAAGCGCGCCGGGTCGATACCGGCCGCGTCCAGTTCCTCCGAGGTGAACCGCAGCGGCTGTGCGTCGGGCCGCTTGCTGTCACCGAGGGCCCAGGCGTCCTCACCGATTCGGGCCAGGGTCACGCACCCCTCGGTACAGGGGCCGCCGCACGCCTGGACGAACGAGGCCCCGCTGATGTCGAGCGCGTACAGGTCGGTTCCGTTCTGCATCACTGCACCTTCCTGCTCAACTGATCGCGGCCATGACTGACCGCCGCCGCCCGTACCGGGCGGGAGTTCAGGGTTCCCACTGCTCGCGGCAGGGGGTTCTACTCGGCGCGAACCACCATCGCGAACGAAGTACGGATGCGCCGGAAACCGGCGTGCCCGGACCGGCCCGTGTGGCTCATGCACTCCACGTCGACGGAGGCCGAGTCATCGGCGGGAGTCGCCTTCCAACCGCAGTGCAGACACTCGGCCTCGAACGTCACGTCCGTGTCGGGATGCTCGGTGATCCGGTGCATCACGTACCGCATGGCGGCGGCCCTGACGCTCACAGCCCACCTCTACGGCTCCGCGCATTGGCTGCGGCGACTCTGCCGCTCAGTCCCGCTGACGGGCTACTGGGCGGGGGCTTGTAGTCAGGACACTTCGGGCTCCCGCACTCACACCGAGGCCAGTGCAAAGCCGAACTCGGCGCAAGGTCCGCGCCTTCGGGGCCAGGGTCGCTCTTCTGCACTATGAGCACGCCGCCGACGCCGAATGCCCCGGAGAGACGGGCGAGAAACTGCCGGGCCTCACTGCTGCCCAGATGATCAGCCGCTTCGGTCCCATGTGCCTTGCTGTCGCTCACCATGGCCCCCATCTTCGGCGGCCCACGATCGCGCCTCTAGCCTGTTTCCTGTTCCCGCAAAAAGTCGTTGCGGATACCTTCGATCAGATCCCGCATTTCGTCACCGGCCAGCGCGGATCGCTCGAATCCTTCGAACTTATCGACGTAGAGACTCACATCTCGGGGGTCCGTAACGACGACTTCGGCATGGACGGTTTCAACGGTCACCATGCGGTCGTCACGGATGACGAAGGCGTGATTTGCGATGTCGTGTTGCTGAACCCGCAGAGGGACTATCCGGATGTCCACGTGGGAGAGCCGTGAAATAGAGACGATGCGATCGAGCTGAGCAGCCATCATCTGCGGTTGCACGATGCGCCAGCGCAGAACAGGTTCGGTGATGATGAACCGAAGCGACTTGGCGTTGTCGTAGAGAACCGCTTGCCGTTCGAGTCGCCCATTGATCGTTCGCGTGAGAGCGTCTTCACTCAGGTTGTGGCGTTGCAGAATGGCCCGGATGTACTCGGGAGTCTGGAGCAGGCCCGGAACGAGCGCGGGTTGAAACAGCCGCAGTACAGACATCTGGGCTTCCAGAGCCTTGGCGGCCTGCTGGCCCTTGTGGACCCCGATCCGCTTGAGCAGGCGCCAAGCCGTCGCCTCCGTCGCTGACGCGCGTGCGGCTTCCGCGTACTCCGCCTTGACCTCGTCCGAGACGCCGATGGCGGTCAGGATGCGCTCTACGTCCGTCGCGCTGGGTGCCAGCTTCGCATTCTCGATCTTGGACAGCTTGGACGGAGACATGAGGGCGCTGCGGGCCACCGCTTTGGCTTCCTTACCGGATGCCACTCGCAGGGCCCGCAGCGCGGCTCCAAGCTGTGCTCTGTTCACGCCCCGTACTTGGCCCACCATTCGGTGAACGGCTCCGCGTGCGCGAGTGCCGCGTCACGGTATCGTTTGAATTCCGCCGTTCGTTCCGGCGGTAGCACTTCCGACCCCAGATACTTCCCGCTTCCGTCGTAGTTCATGACGGCCACGGATTCGGAGTCGAAGAACCAGAAATCCGGAACGTTCTCCAAGGGGTTGGGTTTGCCTGTGATATCGAGGATGAAGAACTCTTCGCCCCCGGTCATGTTCTTCTGGTAGCCCCAGCCGAGTTCAAACCTAAGGTAGTCCGTGATCGGGCGGGACAGGACATGGACCCGGTAGACCCGTTTCCCCTTCTCGGTGTGCGAGCGTAGTTCTTCGACCCAGCCCGCGTTGTAGTCGTCCGGCTGTGAGTCCCCGGCCAGGAATGCCTGATAGGCGTCGACGCTTCCGGACTTGCTGTAGTCGTCCAGGGTTTCGAGCCGGAACGCCTCGCGCTCGAACGAGTCGAAGAGGTCGCCGAGGGTCCTAGATGAGGTTGTCACGGATGGCCTTCTGGATCAGTTCCATCGGGATCTCGACCAGGGTTTCGTGCGCGGGAATCTGAAGCCCGTGATCGGTCGGCGTCTCGCCCTGTACCAGGAAGGTGCCGCGATCCGTCGCGTAGATCGTCGGGCAATCCTTGATGTCGCACGTGCTGACCAGCTTGGTGACCTTCATGGTCTGGGTTCCCCTCTCCCGTGCCGCTGCCAGTACCCCGCATCTGGGTTGATGCTCCCGAGGGCTGGGCGCACTGGTCAAGCGATCACGGTTGACGGAACGGGAAACCGCGTAACCTGCGCCGGGCCTGCTCGTATAGCGCGCGACTGGCGGAGGTGCCTCCAGCGCGCCTTCTGCCTGCGCAGACTGCTGACGATCATGGGGAAATGCTGGGGACACCCCCTCTGGGAGGGGCCTTCGTGCAGGTCAGGGCCGTATGACCTGTAAAGCACCCAGATCTACGAGGGCACCAACCAGGTCCAGCGCATCGTGATGGCGCGGAACCTGCCGTAGCACCCCTGCACGCAGACGACAGCCCCCGGCGCCCTGCCGGGGGCTGTCCCGCGTTCGGGCTCAGTCGTCGAGCCCCTCCGCCGCCCGCCTCTCGCGCAGCTCCACGATCGCCCGCCGCCGCGCCAGCCGATGGGTGCGGCGGATCTGGGCCTCCTGGTAGCGGCGCCGGTCCTTCTCCGTCTCCGGCAGCACCGGCGGCACCCGGCGGGGCTTGCCGTCGGCGTCCACCGCGGCGAAGACCAGATAGGCGGAGCCGACCTGGGTGGGCGGGGTGGACTCGTTCCAGCGCTCGGCCAGGACCCGGACCCCGACCTCCATGGACGTCCGGCCGGTCCAGTTGACCTGCGCCTTGACGTGGACCAGGTCGCCCACGCGGACCGGCTCCAGGAACACCATCTCGTCCATCGACGCCGTGACGGCGGGGCCGCCGCTGTGCCGGCCTGCCACCGCGCCCGCCGCGTCGTCCACCAGCTTCATGATCACGCCGCCGTGCACCGTGCCCAGAAGGTTCGTGTCGTTGTGGGTCATGATGTGACTGAGTGTGGTCCGGGACGCCGAGGTGGGCTTGCCAGGGACCTCTGGTATGTCCGAGGTGTCCGATTCCGTGGCGGGGGCCTGGTCTGTCATGGCCTCCACCTTATGCCGAGGCGACATCTGCGGACTTTGTGTTGGCTTCGCAACAGCAGTGCCCTGATTTTCCTACGACCCTTGTGAAGGGCATGGCTGCTCCCGGCACACTGGGCCCCATGAACGATTGGCCCGAGGCATGGTCCGACGACAACCGCAACCGGTACGGACGCGGCAGCGCCAGCGCGCACCCGGAGGGTGCCCGCGCGATGCGGCAGGTCCGCCGGCCCGCCTCGGGCGCGTACGGGGGCTCCGGCCCGTCCGCCCCGCCGTACGGCGGCGGGGTGCCCCAGCAGCCCTCGTACGTCAACGGCGCGGGGTACGGCGGCGACAACGGGAGCGGCGGCTACGACAGCGGCTACAACACCGGCCAGGTCTACGGCTCGCCCGGCGGCGGAGGGCCGGGCGGCCCGGGTGACCAGGGCGAGTACCGGCCGCGGCCGAACTGGCGGCGCCGTATCAAGTGGACCGCGATCACGCTGGTGACGGCGCTGGCCGTGACGTCGGTCGCCACGTACTTCTGGGCCGACGGCAAGCTGCACCGGGACGTCGACCTGTCCACGGTCATCGACCGGCCGGCCTCGGGCGACGGCACGAACTACCTGATCGTCGGCTCCGACAGCCGGGCCGGGCTGTCCTCCGAGCAGAAGAAGCAGCTGCACACCGGTTCCGCGGAGGGCAAGCGGACCGACTCGATGATGATCCTGCACGTCGGCGACAGCGGCGACACGCTCATATCGCTGCCCCGCGACTCGAACGTCACGATCCCCTCCTACAAGGGGTCGACCTCCGGCAAGACCTACCCGGCCACCGGCCGGCAGACCAAGCTGAACGCGGCCTACGCGGAGGACGGGCCGACGCTGCTCGTCCGCACGGTCGAGGCCAACATGGGCCTGCACATCGACCACTACGTGGAGATCGGCTTCGCCGGCTTCGCCAACATCGTGGACGCCGTCGGCGGTGTCACGATCAACATCGACAAGGGCTTCAAGGACAAGTACTCGGGCGCCGACTTCAAGTCCGGCGAGCAGACCCTGAACGGCGAGCAGGCCCTGGCCTTCGTCCGTACCCGGCACGCCTTCGCCACCTCCGACCTGCAGCGCACCAAGAACCAGCAGAAGTTCCTCTCGGCGCTGGCGCACCAGGTGGCCACCCCGTCGACGGTCCTGAACCCCTTCAAGCTGTACCCGACACTGGGCGCGGGTCTGGACTCGCTCACCGTCGACAAGGACATGAGCCTGTGGGACCTGGCGTCCATGTTCTGGGCGATGAAGGGCGTCAGCGGCGGTGACGGCACGTCGATGAACATGCCGATCTCCGGCTCCGTCGGCGGCAACCTCGTCTGGGACAAGGCGAAGGTCAAGACGCTGGTGGACGAGCTGAACAACGACCAGAAGGTCACGGTCTCGGGTGGCTGAGCAGCCTGGCAGAGCACCGTTCGACGCGGTGCTCTGCGACGTGGACAACGTGATCCGGTCCTACGACCCCTCCGGGCTGCACGCCCTGGAGCGGGCCGCCGGGCTCGCCGAGGGCACCACCGCGAAGGTCGCCTTCGCGCCGGAGAACGGGCTGCCGGTGCTGCTGGGCCGGGTCGATGTGCAGGAGTGGGTGCAGGCGATCGCCGAGGGCCTCGCCGGGCTGGCCCCGGAAGCCACGGCCTGGGACCTGGGCACCGCCCTGCTGGAGTCACCCTTCTCGGCCGACGAGACGGTGGTCTCGCTGCTGCGGCGGGCGCGCACCCGGGTGCCGCTCGTCCTCGTCAGCAACGCCACCGTCCGCCTCGAGGACGACCTCACCGCGCTCGGCCTCGCCGACCTGGCGGACGAGGTCGTCAACAGCGCCCGCGTAGGCCTCGCCAAGCCGGACCCCCGCATCTACCGCCTGGCAGCAGACCTGGCCGGCGTACGCCCCGAACGCTGCCTGTTCATAGACGACACCGAGGAAAACACGGAGGCAGCGGCAGCCCTGGGAATGCAGCCGCTCCACTTCCACACGGCGGCAGACCTGGAACGGGCCCTGGCCCCCCTGTTCACCACGTAGCCTGCGGCCCTCGCACCCGCCGTAGCCTGCGGGCATACGTGCCGCCTAGGGCGGCACGGGTGGGCGCAGGCGGCACCCCGCAAGCGCCGGGCCGCGCACCCGCCGTAACCGAGGGCACCCACACCGCGGGTGCCCTCGATCCGCGTTCAGACAGCCGTCACATCGCGACGCCCGACATCGCACGGCACATCTCGGCACACCGCCGACACGCCTCCGCGCACCGCATCATCTGCTTGTCGTCCGGCATGCTCATACACGCCTCCGCACACATGTCGCACGCCTTGGCGCACATCGCGCACATCTCGGCCGACATCGGCGAGCGGCGCATCATCATGTCCGCGCACATGCGCGTCGTCTCGGAGCAGTCCATGAGCGCACGCATGATCTGCATCTGGGCCTGCCCACCCATCTGCATGCAGGAGCTCATGGTCTCCTCGCAGACGCTGTGGCAGGACATGCACGCCTGGACGCAGTCCTGCATCTCCTTGCTCATGGCGGTCATGGTTCCGGGCTGGGTCATGGCTCCTCCTGAGAGGCAGAGGGGCCCGGGGGTGGGCCCCGTGCCCTTCTGTTCCTACGCCCGCCGGACGCCCCGCGCCATCGGGCGGACGCCAACAATTCCCACCGAATGCCGCACAGTGCGCGACCTGCGACATTCCGTCACGGGTCATGGCACGGGGCCGTTCGGGTTACGAGCAGACCTCCTGGTCCCCCGTCATCACCCCGGGCTCCCCCTGGTCCGCGGCCTCCGCCCGCACCCGCCGCACCTGCTTGAAGTCGGCCCCGGCGATCACCTTCAACGTCGCCCCGAGCCCCGGCATCTCCCGCAGCTCGCTGCCGGGCAACGCGGTGGCCAGCGCTTTCGCGGAGCGGTCCCACCCGGGGTCGTAGACGATGACCGTCCGCTTCTGGCCGTGGTCCTCCGCGTCCGCCGGCACCCGCGTGGTGCGAAAGCCCGTCGCCGCCAGCGCGGCGTCCACCCGCTTGCCGAGTCCCTCCGTGGCCGTGCCGTTCTCGACCTGGACGTGGATCTGCTGCGGGTCCACCTCGACCGGCACCGGCTGGGGGCGGGACGGGCGCGCGGCCAGCGGCTTGTCGTCGCGCAGCGACTGGAAGAGGCGTTCGGCCTTGGCGGTGTCCCACTTCACCGTCTCGCCGATGCCCGGCACGACGTACCCCATCTGCCCGATCGGCACGGTCGTGAACTCGGAGGACGAGGGGGAGAAGTTGCGCATCGCCCGCCCGAGATCCAGCAGCTCGTCCGTGCCGAAACCCTTGTCCGCGCGCACCGACCCCAGCACGGCCCGTGTCACGTCCCGGAACTTCATCGGGTTCAGCAGGATCCCGGAGGACGTGGCCCGCTCGATGAGCGCCGCCAGGAACCGCTGCTGGCGCTTCATCCGGCCGAGGTCGGAGTCCGCGTCGACATGCCTGGCGCGCACGAACTGCAGGGCCTGTCCGCCGTTGAGGACGTGCGTCCCGGCGGGCAGGTCGAGTCCGGTGTAGGTGTCCTTCAGGGGGAAGGCGGTGCAGACGGAGACTCCGCCGAGCACGTCCACGGTCTTCATGAAGCTCGTGAAGTCGACCTCCAGATAGTGGTCGATCTTCACATGGGTCATGTCCTCGACGGTCTGGACGGTGAGGTTCGGGCCGCCCTCCGCATACGCAGCGTTGATCTTGAGGGGGTGGCCGGGGATCCGCTTCCCGGTCTTCTGGTCGGTGTGCGCGGGCGTCATGGCGTACGAGTCGCGCGGCAGGCTCACCACGGTCGCCCGCTCCCGGTCCGCCGAGATGTGCACGATCATCATGGTGTCGGTGCAGTGGCAGGGCTCGCCGCCCAGGTGGTAGCGGTGCCGCTCCTCGTCGCTGATCCGGTCGCGGCCGTCGGTGCCGACCAGCAGGACGTTCATGCCGTGACCGGCCTTGGGGCGGTTCTTCATGTCCTTGAACGGGTCCACGCGGGCGATACCCGCGTCCAGGCTGGTGACCACGGCATGCCCGATCCCGGCGGAGGCGAGCACCACCACGGAGAGCGTCGTCGCCGCCCGCATCACCCAGCGCGGCTTCCTTGGTGGCACGGGCGGCCGCGGCCCGCGCGGCGGTGGGGTGCGCGCGGGCTGGGGCCGGCGCTGCGGAGGGGCGGGCGCGGCGGACCGAGGCTGCGTGGGCAAGGCGGACACCTCCGGGCGACGGCCGTACGTGGGACCGTGAGCACCGTAGGCCGATACGATCTGTAGCCCGGGCCACCGCCCCGGCGGCGCGCAAAGGTGTCCCCCGTTCGCGGTAACGTAACGGGCGATGAACGCCAACCCCGACGCGCCGCTCCCCGCCGTTTCTGTGATCATGCCTGTCCTCGACGAGGAGCGGCATCTGCGCGGAGCCGTCCAAGCGATCCTCGCGCAGGAGTACGCCGGCGAGATGGAGGTCGTCCTCGCCCTCGGTCCCTCCAAGGACCGCACGGACGAGATCGCCGCCGAGCTCGTGGCCGCCGACCCGCGCGTGCACACCGTCCCCAACCCGGCAGGGCGTACGCCCGCCGCCCTCAACGCCGCGATCAAGGCCTCCCGGCACCCGATCGTCGTCCGCGTCGACGGGCACGGCATGCTCTCGCCGAACTACATCGCGACGGCCGTACGGCTCCTGGAGGAGACCGGCGCGCAGAACGTCGGCGGCATCATGCACGCCGAGGGCGAGAACGACTGGGAGCACGCGGTCGCCGCCGCCATGACCTCGAAGATCGGCGTCGGCAACGCCGCCTTCCACACCGGTGGCGAGGCCCAGGCGGCCGAGACCGTCTACCTCGGGGTGTTCCGGCGCGAGGCGCTGGAACAGCAGGGCGGGTACAACGAGGAGTTCATCCGTGCCCAGGACTGGGAGCTGAACTTCCGCATCCGGGAGGCCGGCGGACTGATCTGGTTCTCGCCGGAGCTGAAGGTGTCGTACCGGCCGCGGCCGTCGGTCAAGGCCCTCGCCAAGCAGTACAAGGACTACGGCCGCTGGCGGCACGTCGTCGCCCGCTACCACGAGGGCTCGATCAACCTGCGCTACCTGGCGCCGCCGACGGCGGTCCTGGCGATCGCGGCCGGTCTCGTGGTCGGCGCGGTCCTGACGCCCTGGGGTTTCGTAATCCCGGGCGGCTACCTCGCGGCGATAACCCTGGGGTCCGTCCCGGCGGGCAAGGGGCTGCCGCTGAAGGCGCGGCTGCAGATCCCGGTCGCTCTCGCCACCATGCACATGTCGTGGGGCTGGGGCTTCCTGACCAGCCCCAAGGCGCTCGCGAAGAAGGTCATCGCCTCCCGGCGCCCCGCGGTGCTCGCCTCCAACTGAGCACCCGGGGCCGCCTCTTGAACCCGGGCTACCAGGTGTAGCCCGGGTTCACGTGCATGCACTGCTTCTTGTCCGAGCCGTTGATGACCTGGGCCGAATCCGGGGTGGAGTCGTCCTCCTTCGGCGCGGTGTACTTGGTGCCCGTGCGCCAGTCGGCGCCGACCACCAGCGTGATCCCGGACACGTCCGTGGACTTCTTCACCGCGGACACCGGGATGCCGAGCGCCTTGGCCACCCGCTGGGCGTCGCCCTCCAGATCCGCGCTCGGGTAGCGGATCACCGTCGTGGCCTCGCTCAGCGCAGCGGAACGAACCGCCACCGCCTGTGTGAACCCCTTGCCGAGGAGAAGCTGGGCGACCGTGTTGGCCCGCCCGCCGACGGGTGCCCGGGTCTCGGTCCGCGTGCCGTTCTCCACCTGTACGGCGATCTTGTCATCGGCCGCGGCCGGGTCGGAGCTCGCCTTCGCGGGCGTGGTCTTCTTCTGGCCCTTGCCGTCCAGCGCGATGTCGTCGCGGACCAGCCGGAACAGCTTCGCCGCGTCACCAGGCTTGGGCACCACCCGGCCGTCGGTCGCGGAGATGTACTGCCACGGCATCGTGGTCATGGTGATGCGCTTGGTGGGGACCTTCCTGAGTTCCTTGCTCAGGTCGTACAGCTTCGCCACCGTGCCGAGCCCGTCGTCCACCGTCAGAGCCTTGGTGGCCGTCTCGGCGAGAGACTGCAGCTTGCCCGGGTTGCTCAGCGTGGCGTTCTCGCGCAGCTGGCGGACCATCGCGTTCATGTACTGGTGCTGGGCCTTGGCCCGGGCTATGTCGGTGTTGTCCTCGAAGCCGTACCGGGTGCGCAGCCACTGCAGGGCCTGGACGCCCTTGACGTAGGTGGTGCCCCTCTTCAGCTTCAGGCCCGAGCCGTGGCCCCTGCTGTCCTTGGAGTAGACGTTGGCGTCCACGCAGACCGGTACGCCGCCGATCGCGTCCGCCATCGACACCACACCCGAGAAGTCGATCATCATGAAGTGGTCGATGTGGATGTCGGTGAGCTTCTCCCAGGTCGCCACCGTGCAGCCGGGGCCGCCGCGGCCCAGCGAGTCGTTGGTCATGGTGAACGTGGTGGCCTGGTACACCTTGCCGCTGTCCGGGTCCGTGCACTTGGGCATGTCCAAGCGGGTGTCGCGCGGCATGCTGACGACCGACATGTTGCTGCGGTCCGCCGAGAGGTGCAGCAGCATCTGCACGTCGGCGCGCGGCGCGGTGTTGAAGGTGTCCTTGGCGCCGCCGAGCTTCTGGTTCTCCTTGGAGTCCCGGGCGTCGGAGCCGATCAGCAGGATGTTCAGCGGCGTCTGACCGGCCGCGTTGGCCTTCGACTCGGCCGCCCGGTCCTTCGCGTCGCCGAGGTTGAGGGCGTCCTTCTTGATGTTGGCGTTGAGGTGCTGGTAGTAGAGATAACCGGCCCCCGCCGTGCCGAGTATCACCACCGCCAGGACGATCGCCGCCCAGCGCAGGACGCGCCGTCTGCGGCGCTTCCCGTCAACGCCCGGGCCCTTCCTGCGTCTGCCTCCGCCGTGCCGGCCGTGCTCGGTCGTCGCGTCCCGGTCCCGCGGTGTCAGGGACATCGTGTCCTCGACCGCGGAAACCTTTCCGCGCACACTGCTCCGCGCCAACTCCCTGCCTCCCACCCCTGGACATGCCGAACCTCTCCGCTGCCCGGTCCCCCCGGATCAGGCGAATGAGAGGGCGCGCCGTCCCCCTGAAGTCCTTCGGACGTGAGCGCGCCTCATCATTGTGCAGTCAGTTGGGAGTTCGCTGTGGGAATCGGTGAAGATCAGGTCCAGCGGTACCGTTCGTACACGTCCATGCACTGGCCCTTGTCCGAGCCGTTGATGGCGTCCGCGTTGCCGGGCAGATCGCCGGCCTTGGGTTTCGACTGCTTCGGATACGCCGTGCCGGTGCGCCAGTCGGCGCCGACGACGACCGTGACCCCGGAGACGTCCGTCGACCTCTGCACCGAACTCAGTGGAATTCCCAGCGACTTGGCGATGCGCTGGGCGTCGCCCTCCAGTTCCGCGCTCGGGTAGCGCACGACGGTCCGGTCCGCGGAGAGCCCCGCCGTCGCGTCCTTGGACGCCTTGCTGAACCCCTGCTGCACCAGCTCCTGGGCGACCGTGCCCGCGCGTCCGACGACCGGGCCGAGAGTGGAGGTGCCGGTGGCGTTCTGCACCACGACACCGATCGCGCCGTCCGGCGCCGACGGAGCCTTCGTGGGCTCTTCCGCGACGGTCGTCTTCTTCGCGTCCGAGGCCTTGCCCTTGTTGTCGAGGGGGATGTCGTCGCGGAGCATCTCCCAGAGCTTTGCGGCGCCCGCGGCGTCCGGTACGACGTGGTCGGAGTTCTGCGGGTCCGTCACGTTCGGCATCGTCACCGAGGTGATGCGGTCCGTCGGCACCGACTTGAGCTGCATGCCCAGGTCGTAGAGCTTCTTGACGGTGCCGATCTCCTCGGAGACCTTCAGGGACTTCGTGGCGGCCTCGGCCAGGTCCGTCAGCCGCCCGGTGTCGGTGAAGACGTTCTGGTGCTTCAGCGTGCGGATCATCGAGTTGAGGTACATGTGCTGGGCCCTGGCCCGCATCAGGTCACTGCCCCAGGCGTGCCGGGTGCGCAGCCACTGCAGGGCCTGCTTGCCCTCGACCTTGTGGGTGCCGGCCGTCATCTTCAGGCCGGAACCGCCGGGCACGGCGGCCGTCGGGTGGTCCCACACGTTCTGCTTCACACAGACGTCGACGCCGCCGATGGCGTCCGCCATCCGCACCACACCCGAGAAGTCTATCGTCATCCAGTGGTCGATGTAGACCCCGGTGAGCTTCTCCCAGGTGGCCAGCGTGCAGCCGGCGCCGCCCCGCGCCAGCGACTCGTTGATGATCTTGTTCGTCTCCGGGTACGTCCGGCCGGTCCTCGGGTCCCTGCACTGGGGGATGTCGACCCGGGTGTCACGCGGAATGCTCACCATGGCGGCGCTCTTGCGGTCCGCGGAGAGGTGGATCAGCATCTGCACATCGCCCAGCGGCGGGCTGCCGCGGTCGTACTTGGCGCCGCCGAGCTTCACGTTCTCGTCGGAGTTACGGCTGTCCGAGCCGATCAGCAGGATGTTCAGCGGCGTCTGCCCCGCCGCGTTCGGCGCGGTCTTCTGCGCCTTGGCGTCGCCGCTGCTGCGCTCGCCCTTCTGGATGTTGCCGTTGAGGTGCTGGTAGTACAGGTATCCGGCGCCGGCCGTGCCGAGTATCAGCACCGAGAGCGTGGTCGCGGACCATCTGAGCACCCGGCGCCCCCGCCGCGGCCCGCGACTGCCCGGCCTGCCGCGCCGTCCGCCACGCGGCCCGCCGCCGTCGCGCGGGCCGCCCCGCTCGGGTTCACGCGTGTGCGGAACGCCCCGGAACGTCCCTTCCCCCTGCACGCTGCTCTGCGCCATCTCCCCGTCCTCCCCACCCTGCGCCCATGCATCAGGCCTGTCGTACGCCCTGTTAGACGTACGACAGGCCTGTCAGGTCACTACTTGGCGCACTCAACTTTGTCGGCCGTGGTCTTGTCCACGTCCGGCGCCTTGCTCGGCGCGGTGAACGAGTCCCCCGCTCCCGGGAAGTCCTTGCCGAGCGTCAGCGTGATGGCGGGCAGGCCCTGGGAGTTGATCACGCTCTTGCCCGGCTTCATCGCCGAGCCGGACAGGCCCAGGATGGCGGCCAGCCGGCGCGCCTGGTCGGCCTGGTCCGGGGCGTACTCCAGCGTCGTTCGGCTGAGCTGCGCGTCCGCGTTGCCGGCGTTCTCGGACTTCAGCACGCCCGCCTCGTTCTGCAGGTACTCGAGCTCCGCCTGCGCACTGCCGGGCTCGGCGCCCCCGTTCAGGACCCGCACGCGCACCGCGGACGCGGCCGACTTGGTGCCCTTGAGGCGGGCGGCCACCGCGGCCGCCTCCTTCTTCTTCTGCTCCTTCACCGCGGTGAAGGAGACGTCGTTCTTGATGGCGTCGAAGACGGGCTGAGTCGCGCCCGGCTTGAGGACGACGGTCGCGTGCACCTTCTCGGCCGGGTTGTCGATCACCGGCACCGTGATGAACGTCAGGTTCTTCGGGTTGAGCTTGCCCAGCTCCAGACCCAGGTCCTTCAGCTTGCCGATGCTGTCGAGGTTGGCGTCGACGGTCAGCGCCTTGGTGCCCGCCTCGGCGACCTTGATCATCTTCGTCGGGTCGGTGAGCGTGTCGTTCGACTTCAGCTTGCGCATCAGGGCGCTGAGGAACTGCTGCTGCAGCGTGATCCGGCTCAGGTCACCGCCGAAGCCCACCGCGTGCCGGGTGCGCACGAAGGCGAGTGCGGTCTCGCCCTCGATGTGCCGCATGCCCTTCTTCAGGTTCAGGTGCGACTTGGGGTCGTTGATGTCCTTGCCGAGGCAGACGTCGACGCCGCCCACCGCGCTGGTCAGCGTCTTGACCGCGTTGAAGTCGGCGACCATGAAGTTGTCCGGCTTGATGCCGGTCAGCTCCGTGACGGTGCGCGCGACGCAGCTGGGCGTACGGTCGTCCTGGCCGAGGCTGGTGTTGAAACGGACGTGGCTTGTGCCCGCGATGACCTTCATGCTGCCGTCGGCCTGGGTGGTCGGGCAGTCCGGGACGTCGGTGATCAGGTCCCGTGGGATGCTCAGCGCCGTCGCGTTCGAGCGGTCCTTGGAGACGTGCAGCAGGATCGTGGTGTCGGCGTGACCGACGCTGTTCTTGTCGCCGTACTTGTCGTTGCCCTTGCCGGTGCGCTTGTCGGTGCCGATCAGCAGGATGTTGATCGCCTTGCCCTTGCTGAAGCCACCGGTGCTCGCGCCGTCGTCGGAGACGGACGTGATGTTGTCGTTGAGGTGCTTGATGTAGAGGTACCCGGCGCCGGCCGTGGCGACCAGCACGAACGCCATGGTTCCGCCGGTCCACAGCAGGACCTTCTTCGCCTTCGACTTCTTCTGCACCGGCCGGCGGCCGCGCCGGCCGGGCGGCGGCTCCTCGGGCGCACCGCGGCGCCGCCTCTGCGGCGGCACCCCGCGGCCCGGGGCCTGCGGATTCGCCGTACGCCCGCGCGCCGCGCCGTCCGCGCCACGGGGGGCGGATCTGCGCGGCCTGGGAACTGCCGATTGCGGTGCGGAAGGAGCCAGTCGCAGTTCGTATTCGCCGGTGTTCGGATTGAGCACCCACTGGTCTGCGGGGTCGATGTTCTCCGCCCGCCCACGGCTTTGCGCGTCCACGGTTTCCGAATCCTCCGTTTGGGCCACGCGGCGCCTTCCCCCTCAAAGACGCTCGGGTCTCGGTCACACAGTGCGCGACCCCAGGAAGGACCTGGACCGGTGCACCGGATCGCTCACACTATCCGGCCAGTTCAGCGTGGAGCGACGTCGGTGACAAATTCCACGCCCCTACAACTGGGCAATCCGCCCATTTCTTTGGGTTTTCTTGGGACGGCTGTTCGTCGCGTTGATGCTCGCCCTACCCGCAGGTGTCCTCGTCGGCGGTGTTCCCGCGGAACGTCGGCGCGGGCGAACTGCCGTCCGAAGTCCCGCCGTAGCGCTTTCCGCCTGACTTCGCGTCGCCGTTCCTGTACGCGCCGTAGTCGTGCGACTGCTCATACGAATCCCGGCCCGAATACCCGTACGAGTTCCCCTCGCCGCCCGTGGTCGAATTACGGCTCTTTGCGTCGGAATCCCGTGGAACTTCCGGTGCGACCGCCAACGGCGCGTCCCTGCGCACCCGTTCGAACAATCTCTCCGCCTCCGGCTCCACGAGCTGGTCGCGATTGGCGTCGTAGGCGTACGACTCCCGCGGAACCGTGAGGAATTGCACCGCTTTCGTGGGGATGTCGCGCAGCCCGCGCACGAGTTGGTACAGCCCGCGCAGGCTGGCCAGCCCCGGGTCGGTGGTGAGCGACGAGGTGGCGGCGTCCAGCACGGGATAGAGCTTCACCGGGTTCAGCAGTACGTCGTTGCTCTGGACCTTGTTGACGAGCGCCCCGAGGAAGCGCTGCTGACGGTCCATCCGGTCGGTGTCGCTGCCGTCCCCGAGGGACTTGCGGGCGCGCACGTACCCGAGGGCCTGCTCACCGTCGAGCGTGACCCGTCCGGCGGGCAGCTTCAGCTTGGCCGCCTTGTCGTCGATCGGCTTCGTCAGGCACACCTGGACGCCGTCGACCGCGTCGACCATCTCCTTGAAACCGTGGAAGTCGACGACGATGTGGTGGTCGACGCGGATGTTGGTCAGCTTCTCCACGGTCCGGATGGTGCAGGCCGAACCACCGGTCTCGAAGGCGGAGTTGAACATCGCGAACATCGGCTCCGAGCGGTCCCCGTCGGACCGCAGACAGGCCGGGATGTCCACCATCAGGTCACGGGGCAGCGAGATCGCGGTGGCGGCGTGCCGCCCCGCGGAGAGATGCAGCAGGATCGTCGTGTCGGACCGCTCGGTCCCCGAGTCCCGCCCGTACCGGGCGTTCCCGTCCCCGGCCCGCGTGTCCGACCCGATCAGCAGGATGTTCTGCGCACCCTTGACGAGCGAGGTCGGCCGCTCCTTCTCGTACCGGGCGAGCTCCCGGGCGGCCGCATCGTCGGCCCTGATGTTCCCGTCGAGCTTGGCGTACACCACCACCCCGCCGGCGACGGCCCCCACCACCACGGCACCGACCGCAAGCCCCCCGAACCGCACCCACCGCCGCCGCCCACCTCCCAGGGCCATGCTCCACCCCCTCACGGCGTGCGAACGTGCAGTTCCAGCCTGCAGTTCTTACGACCATGGCCCGGCGGGGGCGCGGGGGCGCCCGGTGCTGACCCATCCGGGTGACTGCAGCGCCCCCTAAGGGGCGGGGGGTTGTGTCGATTTGCGGCTCCGCCGCGTGGGCGCGATCAACCCCCACTCGCCCGCACACGCCGAACAACCGCCACTACCCCCGCTCAGCGGCGCACCACACTCACCCGCTCACTCTCGACCCGCGAGGCCAGCGCCTCTTCCCCCAACTGCTCCAGATGCCGGCACAGCACCACGGACCCCCCGACGGCAAGCGGCCCGTACAACCCGGCGTTCAGCCCCTCCCAGGTGTCGTACGGCAACCCGGACAGAATCCGCGCCCCCGGCCCGGTGAGGCCCAGCTCCGCCGCCTCCGCCCGGGCCCGCTCGACCACCTCCGCCCCACTGAACTCGCGCCCGGCCACGATCAGCCCGGCCTCGTCGGGATCCACCGCCGCGAACGGCACGAACCGGTCCCCCTGGCCCGGCACCTCCACGGCGTAATCGGCGAAGCCGTCCGGCGCCTGCGGAAAGCGACCACCCAGCGGCCGCAGGGCGAGCGCGATCCGCTCCCCACGGCAGGCCCGCGCGGCGGACAGCGTGTCCGGCCCGCTCACCACCACATCGGCCGCCGCCGGATCCCCGCCGACATCGGCGACCACTCCCACGGACGCGCACGCCAGCAGCCACACCGCGGTCTGCCAGTGCGCGGGCAGCAGCAGCGCGACCCGGTCGCCGGGGGCCGCGGAGAGGTCGCCCTGGAGGAGATTGGCGGTCTTGGCCACCCAATTGGCGAAGGTGGCCACAGAGAGTTCGACACGTTCGCCCGTGGCGTCGTCGTAGAAGGTCACCAGGGGGCGTCCGGGGTCCGCGGCGAGCGCGGAACGCAGCAGGTCGGCAGGGGTGCGGTCGGTGGCGTTCACCCGCGCAAGGGTACGCGGACGACCGCCCGCGCACCCCTCGGTGGGGCCACCGGTTCGGAGGAACGAAAACCGACGGTCCGTCAATTCCGGTATGGACAGATATGTATGAATATGTTCAAGATCAGGAGCATGCGTGGATTCCTTGCCTCCTCGATCGCCTCCTCGATCGGCGTCGCCTGCGCGGCCGCCCTAGCCCTTCCGCTGACCCTGCCGGTCCCCGTGGCGACGGCGAGGGCCGCGCTCGGCGGCGCAGGATCCGCGCCGGGGCCCGCCCGGCCCGACGTCCGCGGCAGCACCCAGTCGCTGCCCCTCGCCCCGCTGACCCCCCTCACCCGCGCCCTCGGCTCCACGGCCTCGACGGCCCTCGTGGAGCAGGGCCTGACCCGCCGGGACGTACGGCACTTCTCGATGGTCGGCGTCGTCTGGGACAACCCGCACACCGAACTGCACGGCCAGGTCCAGGTCCGCACCCGCGCGGCCGGCAACGGCGTCTGGTCCGGCTGGCGCAGCCTCGAGACACACAACGACGACGCGGCCGACCCCGGCACCGCCGAGGGCGCCTCGGGCCGGGTCCGCGGCTCCACCGCCCCGCTGTGGGTGGGTGACTCGGACGGGGTGGAGGTCCGGGTACGGGCCGAGGGCGGACCCCGTACCGAAGGCCACGCCCGCAGCACCCGCGCCGTCCCGGCACCGGCCGCCCTCCCGTCGGGCCTGCGGCTGCAACTCGTGGACCCCGGCGGCTCGGACGACGGCGGCGACGAGGCTCCGATGCGGAGTACGGCGCCGATCGGGCCGCACGGCAGCCAGGCCGGTCCCCCCGGCACCGGGACCGGCAACTCCGAGTCGGCCGAGGCTCAGGCCTCGTCCACGGCCAACGCCGATCTCGTCCCGCTCGGCGCCACCGTGATCCCCGCGCTGAGCAAGTCGGCGACCGTGCGGGAGATGCGGACGCTGCGCGGGCACGAGCTGACGGCCGGTCAGCGCAAGAAGCCGCACATCGGGCCCCGCCCCCGCATCGTCACCCGCCGGGGCTGGGGCGCGGACGAGGATCTGCGCGAGCGGGGGTTCGCCTACACGAAGAAGGTCAAGGCGGCGTTCGTGCACCACACGTCGTCCGGCAACACCTACCGCTGTTCGCAGGCAGCCTCCGTCATCCGTGCCATCTACCGCTACCACGTTGTGAGCATGGGCTGGCGCGACATCGGCTACAACTTCCTCGTCGACAAGTGCGGAACCATCTACGAGGGCCGCGCCGGGGGAGTGGCGAAGGCGGTCAGGGGCGCGCACACCCTCGGTTTCAACAACAACAGCATGGGCATCGCCGTCATCGGCAACTTCAGCAAGAGCAAGCCGCCCGCGGTCGTCCTGAAGGCCATCGCCCGGCTCACGGCCTGGAAACTGGGCCTCTACGGTGCCAATCCGCGCGGAAAGACATATCTGAAGTCGAGCGGTGGCAATCTCTACCACAAGGGCAAGAACGTCCGAATGAATGTGATCTCCGGCCACCGTGACGGCTACCCCACGGCGTGCCCGGGCTGGCAGCTCTACCGAAAGCTCGGCACGATCCGCTCCACCGCGGCGCACTACCAGGGCCGCCGCTGAGCGACCGCCGGATCTCGCAGAGGAGTCGGGCACGGAAGCGTTATGTACGTCATAGCGGGGCAGCGGGCGGAACGCGGAACACCGCAACGGCCATCCACATCACCGCACGACGGTCTGCATAAACTGGCCGGTCGAAAGAGAGTTCGGCCGGTCCCGGCAGGAAGCAGAGACGACAGGTGACAGAAGCGATCCTCCTGGTCGGCGGCAAGGGCACGCGGTTGCGCCCGCTCACGGTCAACACGCCGAAGCCCATGGTCCGTGCGGCCGGAGTCCCGTTCCTCACCCACCAGCTGGCGAGAGCCAGAGCGGCGGGTGTCGACCACATCGTCCTGGCCACGTCCTATCTGGCCGAGGTCTTCGAGCCGTACTTCGGCGACGGCTCGTCCCTGGGCCTGCACATCGAGTACGTGACCGAGGAGGAGCCCCTCGGCACGGGCGGCGCCATCCGCAACGTCGCGTCCCGCCTCCACTCGGGCCCCGACGACCCGGTCCTCGTCTTCAACGGCGACATCCTCACCGGCCTGAACATCCGCGCCCTGGTCGACACCCACCAGAAGACGGGCGCCGACGTCTCCCTCCACCTCACCAAGGTCACCGACCCACGCGCCTACGGCCTGGTCCCCACCGACGACACCGGCCGTGTCCTCGCCTTCCTGGAGAAGCCGCAGACCCCCGAGGAGATCGTCACCGACCAGATCAACGCCGGGGCGTACGTCTTCCGCCGCTCGGTCATCGACACGATCCCCGCGGGCCGCCCGGTCTCGGTCGAACGCGAGACCTTCCCCGACCTCCTCGCGGCCGGGGCCCACCTCCAGGGCATGGTCGACTCGACGTACTGGCTGGACCTCGGCACCCCGGCGGCCTTCGTCCGCGGCTCCGCCGACCTCGTCCTGGGCCGCGCCCCGTCCCCGGCCGTCCCCGGCCGCTGCGGCGACCGCCTGATCCTGCCGACGGCGAGGGTCGCCCCCGACGCCAAGCTGACGGGCGGCACGGTGGTGGGCGAGGGCGCGTTCGTGGCGGAGGGCGCGCGGGTCTTCGGCTCGACCATCCTCCCCGGCGCCGTCATCGAACCCGGCGCCGTCATCACCGACTCCCTCATCGGCACCCGAGCCCGCGTCGGCGAGCGCTCCGTCCTCACCGGCGCGGTCATCGGCGACGGCGCGGTCATCGGCGCCGACAACGAACTACGCACCGGCGTACGAGTCTGGTGCGACGCCCAAATCCCAGCAGCGTCACTGCGCTTCTCTTCGGACCAATAGGCCGGCACCGCCCCGCACGGTGTCCTGCACAGCCCGCGGCCACGCTCCGCAGAACGGCGGCCTACGCAGCCCCTGGCCACGCTATGCGGCCTACGCAGCCCCCGGCCACGCTATGCGGCCTGCGCTTACGGGCGGGCTGCGCTTCGTCCTGCGTCGCCCCCGCCGGCGGGCGGGCTGCGCTGCGTCCTGCGTCGCCCCCGCCTGCGGGCGGGCTGCCCGTTGGGCTGTGCTGCGGGCCCGCACAGCCCTCCGTAGCCGAACCCAATGCGGGCATTGGGGCTGTGCTGCGGGCCGGATGGCTCCCGTAGCCTGCGGGCATTGGGGCTGTGCTGCGGCCCGCATGGCTCCCGTAGCGTGCGGGCATTGGGGCTGTGCTGCGGCCCGCATGGCCTCCGTAGCCTGCGGGCATTCGTGCCGCCTAGGGCGGCACGGGTGGGCGCAGGCGGCACCCCGCCAGCGCGGGCAAGCGCACTCGCCCCCGGCCCATCCCAGCCCCGGGCCCCTACCAGCGCCCGATGTCGGTCGCGGGCATCCGCCGCGTCGGCTCAGTTGGCGGCAACCGTCGGCGCCCCGCCCAGCCCCAGCCCCGGCGCCCTACCACCGCCCGATATCGGTCTTCGGCATCTTCGGCATCCGCCGCGCCGGCGTACGCCCACTCAGCAGAATGAGCCGCGCAGCCCGATGCCGCTGCCCCGCATACGGCTCCAACAACTCCAACATCGCCGCATCATCCGCATCCCGGTCCCCGGCAAGTGCCCACCCCACGATCCCCGGCAGATGCAGATCCCCGACGGTCACCGCATCCGGCGCCCCATGACTGCGCTGCACGGTCTCCGCCGACGTCCAAGGCCCGATCCCCGGCACGACCTCCAACCGCGCCTGCGCGGCCGCCGGCTCCATCCCGACCGCCTCCTCCAGCCGCGCAGCGACCTTCACGGCCCGCAGAATCGTCGACGCCCGCTTGTTGTCGACCCCGGCCCGGTGCCACTCCCACGACGGAATCAACGCCCAGGTCCGCGGCCCGGGCATCACCCACAGCCGCCCGCCCGCAGCGGGCCCCGGCGCCGGCTCCCCGTACTTCCGCACGAGCAGCCGCCAAGCCCGGTACGCCTCCCCGGTCGTGACCTTCTGCTCCAGAACCGAGGGGATCAACGACTCCAGCACCAGCCCGGTCCGCGTCAGCCGCAGCCCCGGCCGCCGATGCGCGGTGTGCGCCACCAGCCGGTGCCGCGGCACGAACGCATCGGGCTCGTCCGCACCCCCCAGCAGCTCCGGCAACTGCTCCAGCAGCCACTCGGCCCCGGGCCCCCAGGCCTCCCCACGGACCTCACCCCCGCACACGGACACCCGCAGCGTCCCGGGCCCACCGGGAGTCAGACTGGCCCGCCACACGGACCCGTCCGGCATGGGCCGAAACGTCGGATCCCCACCACCACGCCGAAGCGGCCCCAGCACAAGCCCGAGATCAAGCGGCCCGTCCGGTACGACGGTCCGCACCCGCCCGGGCGCCACGGCCTGCCGAGGCACACCACCCCGCGCAGGCACGGCAACATGCCCACCACGCACGGTCGTACGGGTGGGCCGGGGAGAGAACCGTCCTGCCACGGGTGAGTTCCTAGGGTGTCGGGGGTCGCCTTACGAGACTAGGCCGTACTTACGAGCGTCGGTGTGCGCTTTCAGGGGCGCGGGACTGTATCAACATGCGGCTCCGCCGCGTGGGCGCGAAAACCCACCACTCACCCGCAGTCGCGCACGAACCCAGAACCCCCGACCGTAGGCACCCGGCGCACCCAGCGCACCCGGCGGAGCGTCACCGCACCTCGACGAAAGCATCAGGGTCCCGCTCCGGCCGAGGCCGGGGCTCCTCCGCAGGATGCCCGACCGCCACGGCCCCCATCGGATCCCAGTTCTCGGGCAACCCGAGAACCTCCCGCACCACCTCCCGGCAGAACATCGTCGAAGAAACCCATGCGGACCCCAACCGCTCCCCGGCCAGCGCAACCAAGAAGTTCTGCACCCCGGCCCCCGCGGCGACGACGAACATCTCCCGCTCCGCCCCGTCCCGCCGAGCGTCCCCGTATGTGTGCGATCCGTCCATCACCAGACACGGCACCACCAGATACGGCGCATTCCGCAGCACATCGCCCCGCCGCACCCGCTTGGCGATGGACTCCTCGCTCTTTCCGTCCCGCCGCAGATCGGCGATCCAGGCATCGCGCATGGCGTCCAGCAACCCGGTCCGCGCTTCCTGCGACTCCAGCAGCACGAACCGCCACGGCGTCGTGTGATGCGGCGCCGGCGCGGTCACGGCCGCGGCGACCGCTCGCCGTACCGCGCCGGGATCGACGGGCTCGTCCGTGAAGGCCCGCACGGTACGCCGCTGGGTCACCGCCGTCCGGATCGCCTCGGACGTGCCCAGCCGGAACATGTCGTCGCGCCCGCCGCGCACCATGGCCCGCGCCCCCTCGCCGTCGTCCTCCGCCACCACGTGCGGCAGCCCGCGCACGACGGCGACGGGCAGCCCGGCGGCCTTGCCCTTGACCAGATCGCCGGCTGCGGCCAGTTCGTCCGCCGTCGCCACGACCGTCGCGCTGAGCGGATTGCCGTACGCGTCCGTGCCGCCGCGCAGATCGTCGAGCACGTGCACCCCGGCGGCGCCGATCGCGACATCCGTGAGCCCCCAGCGCCAGGGCCGCCCGAAGGTGTCGGTGACGACGACCCCGACGTCGACGCCCAGGGCGTCCCGCAACCCGTCCCGGATCGCCCGGGCGGACGCGTCGGGATCCTCGGGCAGCAACAGCACCGTGCCGGACGGGGTGTTGGAGGCGTCGACCCCCGCCGCGGCCATCACCAGACCCTGCCGGTTCTCGACGATCCGCAGGGCCCCGCGCCGCGCCACGACCCGCACGGTCTCGGCGTCGATCGCGGCCTCCCGGTCGGCCGCCTCGACGACCCGCCCCTCCGCCTTGGACACGATCTTCGAGGTGACGAGCAACACGTCCCCGTCGACCAGCCCGGGCTCGGCGGCGGCGATCAACTTGGCGAGGTCGTCCCCCGGCACGACCTCAGGAATCCCGCCCACGGCCCAGACCCGGTATCCGTCCGCGCCGTCCCCGCGCGCGCCCGTGCCCTCGGACATCCCGTCGCTCACGGCACCCGCACCTCCTCCGCCAGCGCCAGTGCCTCACGTGCCATCTGCGCGGTCGCCTCGATGTCGGTCATCATCAGCGGTACGGCCCGGCACCGGATCCCGGCGGCCTCGACCCGGTCCACGACGCCCGCGTCCACGGTGTCGACGAGCCAGCCGTCGAGCAGCCCCGAGCCGTAGTGCTCGGCCACCGCCGCGGCCGTCGACTCCACGCCGACCGCGGCGAGCACCTTGTCGGCCATGCCCCGCACGGGCGCGTCCCCGACGATGGGGGAGAGACCGACGACGGGCACCCCGGCATCGGCGATCGCCTCCCGGATGCCGGGCACGGCGAGGATCGTGCCGACGGAGACCACCGGGTTCGAGGGCGGGAACAGCACCACGTCCGCCTCCGCGATCGCCTCCAGCACACCCGGCGCCGGCTTCGCCTGCTCCGCCCCGACGGGCACGACCGCCTCGGCCGGCACCGAGGCCCGCAGCCGCACCCAGTACTCCTGGAAGTGCACCGCCTTGCGCTCACCGTCGACCTCGACGGCCACATGCGTCTCGACCCGGTCGTCCGTCATGGGGATCAGCCGTACGCCCGGCTTCCACCGGTCGCACAGCGCCTGCGTCACCGCGCTCAGCGGATATCCGGCGCCGATCATCTGCGTCCGCACGATGTGCGTGGCGAAGTCCCGGTCGCCGAGCCCGAACCACTCCGGCCCCACGCCGTAGGCCGCGAGCTCCTCCTTGAGGTGGAAGGTCTCCTCGGCCCGCCCCCAGCCCTGTTCCTCGTTGATACCGCCGCCGAGCGTGTACATCACCGTGTCGAGGTCCGGGCAGACCTTCAGTCCGAAGAGGTGGATGTCGTCCCCGGTGTTGCCGATGACGGTGATGTCCGCGTCCGGCACGGCCTGCTTCAGACCGCGCAGGAACCGTGCACCGCCGATGCCGCCTGCCAGAACCACAATGCGCATGGGCCAAGTCTTACAGGCGGGTACGACAACGCGTCAGGCGGTTACGACGTCGACCTCGTCGTACGCGGCCGGGGCCGCCGTGCAGGCCGTGTGCATGGGCATCTCCGTCAGGCCCGGGTAGTAGACGTGCAGGCTGACCGCCGGCTCCAGCGCGTCGTTGACGACCTCGTGCACATACCCCGGGGCGAACACGCGCTGCGCGCCCGCGCCCAACGCGCGCGTGCCCCGCTCGGTGCGCTCGGTCAGCGTGCCCTCCAGGACGGTCAGCACACCGGAGGAGCGGCCGTGGTCGTGCAGCCCGCTGCCCTGGCCGGGCACCCAGGACAGCAGCCACACCTCGTAGCCCGGCCCGGTGCGCAGCCGGTGGTACCAGCGCGTCGTCGCGTCGTACTCGACGAGGTGCTCCCACTGGGAGCGGTCGGCGGCGATGGACCGGGCCAGGCCCACGAACTCGGCCACGGTGGCCGGGTGCTCGCGCGGCGGCTGCAGCAGGTGCTGCACCTCGAGGATGTCGCCGGCGATCTGGAGGTCGTTGTCGCTGTTCATAAGGGTGTGCGGTTCCTCAGTGAAAGAAGGTCAGAGGGAACAGGAGCCCCGTCACGGACGGACGACAGGGCCTACAGCCGGAGCAGGTGGGGCTCAACAGCTGGAACAGCAACAACAGCTACAGCGAGCGCGGGCAGCACCGTGGGACCCGGCGGTGCGGGTCGAGGTGAGCGCCAAGTTCGCGAGCATGCCCACAAGGACAGCGGTTCACACCTTCACTGTCAACTCGACGCCCGGTATGTGGGACATGGTTCACCTCATCCGGTTCATATCGGAGGTGAAAGGTTTGTGCATGCGTCAGCCGGGACACATGGCGCTCAAACCTCGTTGCGGTCCTGTGATCCGACTGTGATCCGGTTTGCTTCGAGGTGCGCGTGGAACGAGATCGGATCTGCGGGCGTCCTTCCCCGTACAGGCTCTGCTCGGGGTCGAAGGCCCGTCCGGGCCTCATCTGCATGTCAAGGTTTATGCCGATTTGAACACTTTCCGCATGGCCTTGGTTCCGCAGAGTGAATAAGGGGCTCAATAGCAGATCTCGGCTTGACTCGCCCGGAGCAGCACACTTGTAATTTCACTCGTGTCGTTCAGCCGGAATCGGTAACGGCTACATCACGGGGACGCGAAAGACAGACGAGGGGCGCACATGACCGAGCTGGTGCAGCAACTGCTGGTCGACGACGCGGACGAGGAACTCGGCTGGCAGGAGCGCGCGCTGTGCGCCCAGACCGACCCCGAGTCCTTCTTCCCCGAGAAGGGCGGCTCCACCCGTGAGGCCAAGAAGGTCTGCCTGGCCTGTGAAGTCCGCTCCGAGTGCCTCGAATACGCCCTCGCCAACGACGAGCGCTTCGGCATCTGGGGCGGACTGTCCGAGCGTGAACGACGCCGTCTGAAGAAGGCCGCCATCTGACCGGGCGGCCGACGCCCTCACACAACCGAAACACATTCGAACGGCCCGTCGCAGGTGGGGTTATCCACAGGCGGCGGGCCGCCATGATGCCCAGCCGATAGTGTGGTCGCTCGTCCGAGACGCCTCGCTGCCCCCAGGGGGCACAGACGTCCACCGCAGTCCATCGAACCGGGGCCCGTACCTCGATGTCCGTGCACAGCCACACGGCAGCCCACCAAGACCTCGCTGCCACACCAGAGTTTCCGCGTCACGTGGTGACGGCGGTCGTCGTCTCCCACGACGGCGCCCGCTGGCTGCCCGACGCGCTCGCCGGGCTGCTCGGCCAGGAGCGCCCCGTTCAGTACGTCGTGGCCGCCGACACCGGCAGCGCGGACGACTCCGCCCAGCTGGTCACCGACGCCCTCGGCGCCGACCGCGTGCTGCACCTCGCCCGGCGCACCGGCTTCGGCCAGGCCGTCGAGGAGGCGGAACGCAGCGCGCCCGTCCTGACCCCCGACGAGCTGCCCTATCTGAGGCGGCCCAGCGGCTGGGACCCGGTCACCCGCAGCTGGCGCGACGACGCCTACGACATGCCCGAACTCCCGCACGGCGAGCCGGTCCAGTGGCTGTGGCTGCTGCACGACGACTGCGCGCCCGAACCCGACGCCCTGGCCCAGCTGCTGCGCGTCGTGGAGAACGAACTCGAGCTCGGCCGCGACGACGTGGCCGTCGTGGGCCCCAAGCTCCGCGGCTGGTACGACCGCCGCCAGCTTCTCGAGGTCGGCGTCACCATTGCCAACTCCGGCCGCCGCTGGACCGGCCTGGACCGCCGCGAACAGGACCAGGGCCAGCACGACCACGTCCGGACCGTGCTGTCCGTGTCCACCGCCGGCATGCTCATCCGACGCGACGTCTTCGAACAGCTCGGCGGCTTCGACAGCCGGCTGCCGCTGATGCGTGACGACGTCGACCTGTGCTGGCGTGCCACCGCCGCAGGCCACCGCGTTCTCGTCGCCCCCGAGGCGGTCGTACGACACGCCGAGGCCGCCTCCCGCGAGCGCCGCACCGTCGACTGCTCGGGCCGCACCGTCGCCTCCCCGCACAAGGTCGACAAGGCCGGCGCCGCCTACACCCTCCTGGTCAACACGCGTACGGCCGCCCTGCCCTGGGTGCTGGTGCGCCTCGTGCTCGGCACGCTCCTGCGGACCGTCGCCTACCTCGTCGGCAAGGTCCCCGGGCAGGCCGTCGACGAGATCCGCGGCCTGCTGGGCACGCTGCTGCGCCCCGAGCGGATCATCGCCGGACGGCGCAGGCGCGGCCGGCCGCAGATCGACAAGGGCGAACTGCGCGCCCTGTTCCCGCCGCCCGGCGCGACCATACGGGCCACCGTCGAGCAGGCCGCGGGTGATCTCGTCGGCCGCTCCGACCCCGAGGTGACCTCCGGCGCCGGACGGCACGGCGGCGCGGTCGAGTCCGGGCCCGGCGGCGACGACGCCGACTTCCTGGAGATCGAGCAGTTCGCCCGCCTCAAGCGCATCGGCCGCAAGCCCGGCCCGATGCTCTTCCTGGTGCTGCTGTTCGTCTCGCTGGTCGCCTGTCGCGCCCTGCTCGGCGGCGGCGCGCTCGCGGGCGGCGCCCTGCTGCCCGCCCCGGCCGACTCCGGCGAGCTCTGGTCGCGCTATCTCGACTCCTGGCACGCCGTGGGCGCCGGCGGCACCCCCTCCGCACCGCCGTACCTCGCGATCGTGGCGATGCTCGCCTCCGTGCTGTTCGGCTCGACCGGACTCGCGGTCACGGTCCTGCTCGTGTGCTCGGTGCCGCTGGCCGGCGTCACCGCGTACTTCGCCTCCCGCCCGCTCGTCGAGTCGCGTCTGCTGCGCGCATGGGCCGCCGTCGTCTACGCCTTCCTGCCGGCTGCCACGGGCGCGCTCGCGGGCGGCCGCATCGGCACCGCCGTACTGGCCGTGCTGCTGCCGCTCATCGCGCGCGCGGGCATCGCGGCCGGCGGCCTCGCGAACGCCTCGGGCACACCCGGCAGCTGGCGCGCCACGTGGGCGTACACGCTGCTGCTGACGATCACCACGGCGTTCACGCCCGTCGTGTGGCCTCTCGCGCTGCTCCTCGGCCTCGCGCCGCTCGCCGTACGGCGCACCGACATCACCGCCCACGGCCTGCGCTTCCTGGCCCAGCTCGGCACGCCCCTGCTGGTCCTCGCCCCCTGGTCGCTGTCGCTGTTCCCGTTCGGCTTCTTCAGGGAGGCCGGGCTCGACTACGGCCCCTCGGCCGCCTCCGCCCTGGACCTGCTCGGCATGAGCCCCGGCGGCCCGGGCACGGTCAGCGGGCTGATGCTCATCGGCATCGTCCTGGCCGCGCTGGCCGCCCTGCTGCGCTCGGAGCGTCAGTTCGGAATCCGGACGGCCTGGGCGGTCGCCCTGGTGGGTCTCGTCTTCGCGGTCCTGTCCAACCGCTCGACCTGGGCCGGCCCGGCCACCCTCGTCTACGGCCTCGCCCTCCTGACCGCCGCCGTCATCGGCGCCGACGGTGCACGCGCGCGTGTGGCCGAGCAGAGTTTCGGCTGGCGCCAGCCGGTGGCCGCACTCATAGCCTTCGCCGCGCTCGCGGGCCCGCTGGTCATCGCCTTCGGCTGGATGATCCGCGGCGCCGACGGACCGGTCGAGCGGCAGGACCCCGTACAGGTCCCCGCGTTCGTCGCCGAGGAGAGCGGCACCAGCGACCAGGCACGCACGCTCGTGCTCGACAGCGACTCCACGGCCCGCGTCGGCTACACCCTGGTGCGCGGCTCCGGCGCCCGGCTCGGCGACGCCGAGAGCGCCGCGGCCGACGGTGAGAACGCCAGGCTCGACAAGGTCGTCGCCAATCTCGTCGCCGGCTCCGGCGCCGACCAGGCCGACCAGCTCGGCAAGTTCGCCGTCCGCTACGTCCTCGTCCGCAAGGGCGCGCCCCGCGAGGTCACCCGCGTCCTGGACGCCACCCCCGGCCTCTCCCGGCTGAGCCAGCAGGGCGGCAGCGCCCTGTGGCGGGTCGACCAGGAGGTCGCCCGCGCCACCATCGTCCCCGCCTCCGGCTCCGGTACGGCGCAGCCCGTGGCCGCCGGACCCGTCGAGATCCACACCACGGTCCCGTCCGGCTCCGGCGACCGCGTCCTGCGCCTCGCCGACACCGCCTCCGACGGCTGGACGGCCACTCTGGACGGCCGGCCGCTCACCCGCACCACCATCGACGGCTGGGCCCAGGGGTTCCAACTCCCCGCCTCCGGCGGCAAGCTGGACGTCACCTACGACGACCCGATCACCCACACCGCCTGGCTGTGGGCGCAGGGCTTCCTGGCCGTCGTCCTCGTCGTCCTGGCCCTGCCCGGCCGGCGCCGCGACGTCGACGACGACCTCCCCGAGGAGCCGGCCGTACCCGCCGAGGCCGTCGCCGGCGAGGGCCGCCGCGCCCGCCGCCTGCGCGCCCAGGCGGAGGCCGAGACCGAAGAGGCGGGCCAGAGCGAGGAGTTCCCGTCTCCTCCTGCGGAGGAGACCCCGGTGGCGGTCCCGCACCAGCAGTCCTACGGCGACTGGGACGCGACGGGCTACCAGGGCGCCGAGTACGGCAACTACGGCAACGAGCAGTACCAGGGCACCCAGCAGTACCCGGCGGGCACCTACGACCAGACGTACCAGGCGGACCCGTACCAGGGCGGCCAGTACGACCCGTACGCGTACGGCGGCCCCTCCCAGGGGTCGTACGAGCAGACCGCGTACGACCCGTCGTACCAGCAGGGCTACGACCCGACGTACGACCCGGCGCAGCCGCACCCGCACGCCCCTGAGCGCCCCGACGGGAGTCAGCAGTGAACCGCACCACCATCTCCCTGATCGCCGGCACGGCCGCGCTCGCCGCCATCACGGGCCTCGCCTCGCTCACGACGCCGGGCGCCTCCGGCGCGGACACCGCCAAGGCGGCCGCCGAACTGCCCGTGGAACGCACCACCTTGCTGTGCCCGCAGCCCAGCACCTCGGACCTCGCCGACACGTCGTACACGTCCTTCACGCCCGTCACCAAGGGCACGGGAAGCGACGGCGCGGCCCAACTCCAGTCCGCGACCGAGCAGTCGGCCGACGGAACGGGCGACAGCGGCAAGACGGACGGCAAGACGGACGGCAAGGCGAACGGAAAGAAGAGCGGCAAGAAGAAGGCGGGCAAGCCGAAGGCCGACAAGCCGGTCCTCACGCCCAAGGAGCCCGGAAAGCCCGTCACGGGCGACACCTCCGGTGCCGACACACCCGCGCTCGTCGGCACCGCCGAGGGCAGGTTCGCGCCCGGCTGGGCGGTGCAGGAGACCACCGAGGTCGCCGCGGGCACCGGACGCGGCCTCCAGGGCGTCAACTGCACCGCACCGGACACCGAGTTCTGGTTCCCGGGCGCCAGCACGGACGCCGCCCGCACGGACTATGTCCACCTCACCAACCCGGACGACTCCGCCGCCGTCGTGGACATCGAGCTCTACGGCAAGGACGGCGCCCTCAAGTCGACCGTGGGGGAGGGCATCACCGTCGCACCGCACTCCACCGACCCGGTCCTGCTGTCCACGCTCACCGACGAGAAGCAGACCGACCTCACCGTGCACGTGAACGTCCGCAGCGGACGCGTGGGGGCCGCCGTGCAGGCCCTCGACGACAAGGTCGGCGGCGACTGGCTGGCCGCGTCCACGGACCCGGCGGGCAGCCTGGTCCTGCCCGGCATCCCCAAGGACGCCACGGACGTGCGCCTGATCGCCTTCACGCCCGGCGACGCGGACGCCGACCTGAAGCTGCGGCTCGCCTCCCCGTCCGGGCAGATCACGCCCGCCGGGAACGAGACGCTGCATGTGAAGGCCGGTATGACCACCGCCGTCGATCTCGGCCCCGTCACCCGCGGCGAGGCCGGCTCCCTGGTCCTCACGCCCACCGACAAGTCCGTACCGGTGGTCGCCGCGCTGCGCGTCGTACGGGGCAAGGGCGACAAGCAGGAGACGGCGTTCATCCCGGCCACCAGCCCGGTGGGCACGCGCGCGACGTCCGCCGACAACAGCGGAAAGGGCACCACGCTGTCGCTCGCGGCACCCACCCGCACCGCCCAGGTGAAGGTCACCGCGTCCGCGGGCAGCGACGGCGGCACCGCGGTCTCGAAGACGTACACGATCAAGGCCGGCACCACCCAGGACATCGACGCCCCCGTCCCGAGCGGTCTCCAGGGCACCTACGCCCTGACGGTCGAACCCCTGTCAGGCGGCCCGGTCTACGCGGCACGCACCCTGGCGGCCACGGAGGAGGGAGTCCAGGGCTTCACGGTCCAGACCCTGCCGGACGACCGGGGGACGGTGGCGGTACCGGAGGCGGACGAGGACCTGTCGGTGCTGCAGAAGTAGCTGTTGCCGGTGAGCGCCGGCCGGGGTTTGATCTTTTCAGCCCGTCGTGGGGGTCTGAGGGCAGCAGCCCCCAGACCGCACCATCACCGCCGGGTGCCATTGGAACCCCGGCTCAGTCCTCGCCGTACCGGGGATCCACCGTCTCCGGAGTGAGCCCCAGCAACTCGGCCACCTGCTCGACAACAACCTCGTGCACCAGAGCGGCCCGCTCGTCCCGCCCCTTCGTGCGGATCTCCACCGGCCGCCGGTACACGACCACCCGTGCCGGCCGCCCCTCCCGGGAGGGAATCGTGCCGCCCAGCGGCACCGCCTCGTCGCTCCAGGCATCGGCCGGGCCGTCCAGACGCGGCACCTCGAGGACGAGGAAGTCGATCTCGGCGAGCTGCGGCCACCGCCGTTCCAGCCGCTCCACGGAGTCCTGCACCAGATCCGCGAACGCCTCGGCACGGCTCGCGGCGAGCGGCACCTGGGGCGGCGCGATCGGGCCGCGCATGCCCCGGCCGTGGCGATCACGACGGCGGGGCCCGGGGCGGGCGGCACGGTGCGGTACGGGGTTGTCCATCACTGGTGAAGCGTAGTCCCCGCCGGGACCCCACGACGTGCCCCACGCGGTCGGCCGGAGTGCCTCGGGTCCCCTGGACGGCCTGTCGCAGGATGACCATTCCAGCCAAGGTTGGGCTCGTTTCCGTATCTCTACGAGACCGGCAATCTTGGGGCAATTGACGGTGTTTGTACGGTGTGTTGATCGGGCGAAGAGGCGCGCAAGGCCCTGTGAATGTGTGTCCGTGCAGGTCAGCGGGGTGTTCCAGGGGAGGGGTGTGGGGTGTTTCACAGTACGACACGGTGGAGTGACCTGGGGGAGAGTCGTCGCGGCCCGCTCAAGAGTGCGGTACCGTCCAACGTCGTGAGCCCTGTACGTCGCTGTTCGCGCACCGCTTGCGGCCGTCCCGCCGTCGCGACGCTGACGTACGTCTACGCCGACTCGACCGCGGTCCTCGGTCCGCTCGCCACCTACGCCGAACCCCACTGCTACGACCTGTGCGCCGAGCACTCCGAGCGCCTCACCGCCCCGCGCGGCTGGGAGGTCGTCCGACTGCTCGACGGCTCCGCTCCGGCCCGCCCCAGCGGCGACGACCTGGAAGCGCTTGCCAACGCGGTGCGCGAGGCGGCCCGCCCGCAGGAACGGGCGGCGGGCGCCGGTGGCGGCGGGGCGCGCACGGCGGACCCGATGGAGGTCGCGCGGCGCGGGCATCTGCGGGTACTGCGCTCCCCGGACAACTGAGCCGCGCTTCCCGTCCCCCGTTCCGCCCGGTGGCGTACACGCATTGATGTGCCCTTGGTGCGGACACGATCATTTCGGGTGGTGCGGTCGGCGAGAAATCGCTTTCCGCATGTCGGAATCTGGGGAGGCTCCTTGGATGTCCAGGAGCTGGAACGGGCCGCCGACTTATTCGGCCTGTCGGCCCTCGTCGCGGCGCTGCCCCTGCTGATCGTCCTGCCCCTGCTCGGCGGAGTGCGGATGAAGGCGCACCTGGCGGGCCTGACAGGGCTTCTGGCGGCCGTTCTGGCGGCCTGGCTCGCTAACCGCATGCGCCCGACCGAGCGCTCTCCAGCGCCGCCCAGGGGGCCGGCGTGCTCCTGGAGGCCCTGACCGGGTTCGGCGCGTCGGTCGCGATCTGCTCCGTGCTGCTCGTCGCCCTCGGCTTCGACCCGGTGCGCGCCGCGGTCGTCGCGCTCGTCGCTAACACGGCGCCGGTCGCCTTCGGGGTGATGGGCACACCAGTCGTGACGCTCGCGCAGGTGACGGGGGCGGCCGCTGGATTCCATGGCCTACGTGGTGGGGCGTCAAACCCCGCTGCCGGCAGTGGTGTTGCCGCTGGTCCTGGTCCGGCTGGTGGACGGGCGGCGCGGCCTGCGCGAGTCCTGGGTGCCCGCCCTGGTGTGCGGAGTCGCCTTCGCCGTCGCCCAGTTCACCACCTCCGACTACGTCTCCGCGCAACTCGCCGACGACGGTGCCTCCTTGGTGGGCGCGGGCGCCCTGGCCGCCGTACCGCACGCGCGCGTGCTTTTTCCGTCGCATAGACCGCGGCGGTCCGGACTGGCCGGCCCGGGCGACACAGACGTACGACTGGCCGTTCCTGGACGTCGCCGGGCCGGACGGGAAGCCGGTCGGCGGCAATGTCTTCACCCGGCCGATCGTGTCAGGCACTCACCGGTCCTGGACCGGATGCTGCCCTGACTCTTCCCGGATCCCGCCCCGCTTCTTCCTGGTTTCTCACCCGGCTCTGACCTGAGGTTACGGCTGGGAGTCCACTCGGAGTCCACACGGCGCACGGCCAACCGGTACGGGTAGTTTGAGGCGACCGATAGGACTTCAGGAGGGTTGGCCGTGGCTGCTGATCTGTCGCAGATCGTGAAGGCGTACGACGTACGCGGGGTGGTCCCGGACCAGTGGGACGAGCCGCTGGCCGAGCTCTTCGGTGCCGCCTTCGTCCAGGTGACCGGGGCGGACGCGATCGTGATCGGCCACGACATGCGGCCGTCGTCCCCGGGCCTGTCGCGTGCCTTCGCGCGCGGTGCGGCCGCACAGGGCGTCGACGTGACCGAGATCGGCCTGTGCTCGACCGACCAGCTGTACTACGCCTCGGGCGCCCTGAACCTGCCGGGTGCGATGTTCACGGCCTCGCACAACCCGGCGCAGTACAACGGCATCAAGCTGTGCCGCGCGGGCGCGGCACCCGTCGGCCAGGACACGGGCCTGTCCCGGATCCGCGAACTGGCCGAGCAGTGGAGCGAGTCGGGCGCCCCGGAGCCGGCCGGCGAGCCGGGAACCATCACCTCGCGCGACACGTTGTCGGACTACGCGGCCCACCTGCGCTCCCTCGTCGACCTGACCTCCATCCGCCCCCTGAAGGTCGTCGTCGACGCGGGCAACGGCATGGGCGGCCACACCGTCCCCACGGTCTTCGCCGGCCTGCCCCTGACCCTCGTACCCATGTACTTCGAACTCGACGGCACGTTCCCGAACCACGAGGCGAACCCGCTGGACCCGGCGAACCTCGTCGACCTGCAGCAGCGCGTGCGCGAGGAGTCCGCCGACCTCGGCATCGCCTTCGACGGCGACGCGGACCGCTGCTTCGTCGTCGACGAGCACGGCGACCCGGTCTCGCCGTCCGCCATCACGGCCCTGGTGGCGGCGCGGGAGCTGGCCAGGAACGGCGGCAAGGGCGTGATCATCCACAACCTGATCACGTCCTGGTCGGTCCCCGAGGTGGTGCGCGAACACGGCGGCACCCCGGCGCGTACCCGAGTCGGCCACTCCTTCATCAAGGCCGAGATGGCGAAGTCGGGCGCGATCTTCGGCGGCGAACACTCGGCGCACTACTACTTCAAGGACTTCTGGAACGCCGACACGGGCATGCTGGCCGCCCTCCACGTCCTCGCGGCCCTCGGCGGCCAGGAGGGCCCGCTCTCCGCCCTGACCGCCGAGTACGACCGCTACGTCGGCTCCGGCGAGATCAACTCCACGGTCGCCGACCAGGCCGACCGCCTGGCGGCCATCAAGGCGGCGTACGGCGCCCGCGAGGACATCACCCTCGACGAACTCGACGGCCTGACTGTCACCTCCACCGACTGGTGGTTCAACGTCCGCCCCTCCAACACGGAACCCCTGCTCCGCCTGAACGCGGAGGCAAGGGACGAGGCCACCATGACAAAGATCCGAGACGAGGCCTTGGCCATCATCCGAGCCTGACCGCACCGGGCAGGGGCCGGCCTCCGGCACCAAAACGCCAACCCGGGCCACAGCCCGGGACGGCACCCTTCCTGACACCAACCGGGACCTTGCATCCGGTCCGGCGCCTGAGGCCCCCGTCCCGATCCCCCGCTGGCCGGTACTTTCAGCCGGTCCGGCGTGTGCGGTCGCGGTCGCCGCCCCGATCCCCCACGCGCCCGCCGGGGCGGCACCTCTTCAGTGCCGGTCGGCATTTCAGCCGGTCCGGCGTGTGAGGTCGTGGTCGCCGTCCCGATCCCCCACCCGCCCGCCGGGGCGGCACCTCTTCAGTGCCGGTCGGCACCTTCAGCCCGTCCGGCGTTTGAGGACGAGGCCGTTCAGGCCGATCGGGGGTCCAGGGGGCAGAGCCCCCTGGCGGGGCCGAGGGGGCAGCGCCCCTGGTACGGGACGGGTAGGGGCGGCGGGGGCGACCCCCTCCCACAGCCACCCGACCCGACCCCCGCCCAACCCCGGCACCCCGCCCCCCACGGCGGTACGCTGACCAGGCACATCCGCACACGCACTCGCGCGCCCCCCGAAGGGACACACCCATGCCGCTCGAAGCCGGCCTCCTGGAGATCCTCGCCTGCCCGGCCTGCCACGCCCCGCTCAAGGAGCAGGAAGCCAACGAGCAGGAAACCGAGCTGATCTGCACGGGCAAGGACTGCGGCCTGGCCTACCCCATCCGCGACGGCATCCCCGTCCTGCTCGTCGACGAGGCCCGCCGCCCCGCGTAACGTCGAGCCCGCCACCCGCGCAACGCCCCCCGCGCAAAAAAGGCACCCGCAAAAGCCACCGCGCAAAAAAGGCACCCGCGCAAAGAGGCACCCCGCGCAAACGGGCACTCGCGCAAAGGGGCACCCGCACACCAAGCCCCCGCCGCCCGCACAACCCCGACGCGCACACAAAGAACCCCCGGCGATCGGAGGCTGCCGCCCATGCTCGACGAATCGCTGCTCGACACCCCCGAGGCCCTCTCGGAGGCCGACCGCCGCGGCCTGCTACGCGGCGCCGCCGAGGCAGGCGCCCGCGTCCGCACAGCCGCCCGGCACGCCGCAGAGGCCGGCGTGAACGACCTCAAGCCCGACGGCCGCCCCCGCGCGGTCCTCATCGCGGGCCCCGGCGCCGCAGCGACCTGCGCCGCCGACCTCCTCGGCACGCTCGCCGGCCCCGGCAGCCCCGTCATCCGCCTCGCCCCCACCGGCGTCGCCCCCGCTGCAGGCGCCCTGCGCTGGGAACTCCCGGGCTGGGCAGGCAGCGTCGACCTGCTCCTGATCACCACCCCCGACGGCACCGAACCGGGCCTGTCCCTGCTCGCCGACGCCGCCTACCGCCGCGGCTGCACGGTCGTCGCCGTCGCTCCCGCCCGCACCCCGCTCACCGAGGCGGTGGAAGGCGCCCACGGCCTCTTCGTACCGATGGCGACAGCCCCGTACGAGCAGGACGAACAGGAACTCGCCGCCTCCGCCCCCGGGGTCCTGTGGGCGCTGCTCACACCCCTCCTCGCCCTCCTCGACCGCACCGGCCTGGTCACCGCCCCACCGGAGGCCGTCGAGAAGATCGCCGACCGTCTCGACCACATCGCCGAACGCTGCGGCCCCGCCATCGCGACCTACAGCAACCCCGCCAAGACGCTCGCCGCCGAACTCGCCGACTCACTGCCCGTCGTATGGACCGAGGGCGTCTCGGCAGGCCCCGCGGGACGGCGTTTCGCGGCCGCCCTCGCCGAACTCTCCGGCCGCCCGGCGGTCGTCGCCGAACTCCCCGAGGCACTCGCCGCCCACAGCGCCCTGCTGGCCGGCCCGCTCGCCGCCAGCGCCGACCCGGACGACTTCTTCCGCGACCGCGTAGAGGAAGCACCCGCCCTGCACGCGCGCGTGGTGCTGCTCCGCGACCGCCCGATCGGAGGACTCACCGCCGCACCGGCCGCCCGTGAGCTGGCCCTCAGCCACGACACGCCGATCAGCGAACTGGAACCGGAACCCGGCGGCGAACTGGAGACCCTCGCCGAGCTGATCGCCATCACGGATTTCGCCGCCGTTTACCTGGCGCTCGCCTCGGGGGCCTGACGTTGACCCGCGCAACCCGCGCTTACTGACCAGCGCCCGCCGAGCGCGGCGTACGTACGGAGACGAAGACACAGCATGGACCGCCTCGACAACACCATCCGCCCCTACGCCTGGGGTTCGACCACCGCGATCCCGCACCTGCTCGGTGTCGAACCGACCGGTGAACCGCAGGCGGAGATGTGGATGGGCGCCCACCCCGGCGCCCCCTCGCGCACCGGACGCGGCACGCTCGTCGAGGTCGTCGACGCGGACCCGGAGAAGGAACTCGGTCCCGCCGCCGTCGCCAAGTTCGGCCCCCGCCTGCCCTTCCTCCTCAAGATCCTCGCCGCCGGCGCCCCGCTCTCCCTCCAGGTGCACCCCGACCTGGCGCAGGCGAAGGAGGGTTACGAGGACGAGGAGCGCCGGAACATCCCCGTCGACGCCCCGCACCGCAACTACAAGGACGCCAACCACAAGCCCGAACTGATCTGCGCGCTCACCGAGTTCGACGGCCTGTGCGGCTTCCGCGACCCGCTCGGGGCGGCCGCCCTCCTCGACGGCCTCGGCATCGACTCCCTCAAGCCGTACGTCGACCTGCTGCACGCCCACCCCGAGGACGCCGCCCTGCGCGAGGTCCTCACCGCGATCCTCACCGCCGACCCCGAGGAGATGCACCACACGGTCGCCGAAGCCGCAGCCGCCTGCACCCGTCTCGGCGGCGACTACGCGCCCTACGCCGACATCGCGCACCACTACCCGGGCGACCCGGGAGTCATCGCCGCGATGCTCCTGAACTACGTACGTCTGCAGCCCGGCGAGGCACTGTTCCTCGGCGCCGGCATCCCGCACGCGTACCTGAACGGTCTCGGTGTCGAGATCATGGCCAACTCCGACAACGTCCTGCGCTGCGGCCTGACCCCGAAGCACGTCGACGTCCCCGAACTTTTGCGTATCGTCCGCTTCGAGGCCAGCGACCCCGGCGTGCTGCGCCCCGAGGCGTGCCCGGACGGCGAGGAGGTCTATGAGACCCCGATCGACGAGTTCCGGCTGTCGCGCTACGTCCTCCCCGAGGCCGGGTCCGCCCACGACCTCACCCGCGCCACCCCGCAGATCCTGCTCTGCACGGCCGGCTCCGTGCGGGCGGGCGAACACGAACTGCGCCCCGGGCAGTCGGTCTTCGTCCCGGCGGGCGAGAAGGCCGAAGTGTCGGGAGCGGGTACGGTCTTCCGGGCCACTGTGATCGTATGACCGGGGTTGTGGATACCTGAGGCGCCGTCGTCGGGCAGGGCTGCAAGAATGGCCCACCGGCAAAGGACGGGCAAAGCCGCGACGAGGCGGGGCCCCGGACGGCGTACGTACGAAGGCGAAGGGACAACGCGGACAGATGAGCGCGTCAGGCGGCACCAGGGCGATCGTGGCGGCACTCGGCGCCAACCTCGCGATCGCGGCATCGAAGTTCGTGGCGTTCGCGTTCAGCGGTTCCTCGTCGATGCTCGCCGAGGGCGTCCACTCGCTCGCCGACTCGGGCAACCAGTTCCTGCTGCTGATCGGCGGCAAGAAGGCCCAGCGCGAGGCGACCCCGCAGCACCCCTTCGGCTACGGCCGTGAGCGCTACATCTACGCCTTCCTCGTCTCGATCGTCCTCTTCTCCGTCGGCGGCATGTTCGCCATCTACGAGGGCTACGAGAAGATCCGCCACCCCCACGAGGTGGAGCACTGGTACTGGCCGGTGGGCGTGCTCGTCTTCGCGATCATCGCCGAGGGCTTCTCCTTCAAGACGGCCATCAAGGAGTCGAACGAGCTGCGCGGCAAGCTGTCCTGGTCGCAGTTCATCCGCCGCGCCAAGGCGCCCGAACTGCCCGTCGTCCTCCTGGAGGACTTCGGCGCGCTCATCGGTCTCGTCCTCGCCCTCGGCGGCGTGGGCCTCGCCCTGCTCACCGGCGACGGCGTCTGGGACGGCATCGGCACGGTCTGCATCGGCATCCTGCTCGTCCTGATCGCCCTCGTCCTCGCCGCCGAGACCAAGTCCCTTCTCCTCGGCGAGGCGGCCGGGATCGACGAGGTCAAGCAGATCGAGGCGGCCATCGTCGACGGCGACACGGTCACCGGCATCATCCACATGCGCACGCTCCACCTCGGTCCCGAGGAACTGCTGATCGCCGCCAAGATCGCCGTCCAGCACGACGACACGGCCGCGGAGGTCGCCTCCGCCATCAACGCCGCCGAGGCCCGCATCCGCGCCGCCGTCCCCATCGCCCGCGTCATCTACCTGGAGCCGGACATCTACAGCGAGGCCGAGGCGGCCAAGGGCCCCGACCGCGAGGCCACTCCCGGCGGACCGGCGCCGCACCCCGCCGGCCACTGACACCACTTCGCGGTACGACCGAGGGGCCCTCCGAACGCTAGGCGGGCCCCCTCGTCATATCTGCACGGCCCAGGGCGGAGGCGGGGGCACGACGACCCGCTTCCGTACGGCCACCGCCGCGATCCCAGTCCGAGCCCGGTGAGCGCGATCAAGCCACCCAGCCGGCGCGGCCACCCCGAGCAGGGCCACCCCGGTGTAGTCGTCCATCACACGGCCCTGGACCGCGCTCAACGGCACAGTGCCCCCATGATCGTCGGGAAAGGCCCGCCTCTGCTCGTCGTTGCCGCCGCCGGTGGGGAGGGCCGACCGCATTGGTCACATCGATCTCCTTCTCCTAGCGCCTTTGTTACGCGAAACGCCGCCCCGGACGCCCCCGCAAGCTCGATCAGCGGTTCCCGATCTCCTGGCACCCTGCAACATCTGCGGGCCTGCTCAAAGGTGCGAAAGTCCCTGTTCGGCCTGGTCTGCTGGCTCCTGTTTCTCCCGTTGGTCAGGTGTCCTGTCATCGCCCTCCTTACCCTGGAGGTCGGCACCCGGCGAAGGTCCCGATCGGCGCGATGTGTTCGGAGGCGGACTGGGGCCGCCCCGGCGGCCGGTGTAGCTTGGAACCGAGCCAGACGTCGCTGCTGATGGCGGTCGGGCGGTCCCACCGCGGACCGACCGAGGGAGAGAGGGCCTCCGACGGACTGCGCTGCGCGTACGCGGGCATGCCTGTGTCCTCTTCGGGCACCCCTGTGTCCGCCGCCGCGCAGACCAGCCGTACCCAACCCTCGTCCCAACCCCGAGGAGCAGCTCGCAATGACGACTGTCGACAACCGACAGGACTTCAAGGTCGCCGACCTCTCCCTGGCCGAGTTCGGCCGCAAGGAGATCACCCTCGCCGAGCACGAGATGCCCGGCCTGATGGCGATCCGCAAGGAGTACGCCGAGACCCAGCCGCTGGCCGGCGCCCGTGTCACCGGCTCCCTGCACATGACCGTGCAGACCGCCGTGCTCATCGAGACCCTGGTCGCGCTCGGCGCGCAGGTCCGCTGGGCCTCCTGCAACATCTTCTCCACCCAGGACCACGCGGCCGCCGCCATCGCCGTCGGCCCGAACGGCACGCCCGAGAACCCGCAGGGCGTCCCGGTCTTCGCCTGGAAGGGCGAGACCCTGGAGGAGTACTGGTGGTGCACGGAGCAGGCGCTGACCTGGCCGGACAGCCCCACCGGCGGCCCCAACATGATCCTGGACGACGGCGGGGATGCCACCCTCCTCGTCCACAAGGGCGTCGAGTACGAGAAGGACGGCAAGGTCCCCTCCGTGGACACCGCCGAGTCCGACGAGCACCGCGTCATCCTCGAACTCCTGCACCGCACCATCACCAACGGCTCGCAGAAGTGGACCCAGCTCGCCTCCGAGATCCGCGGCGTGACCGAGGAGACCACCACCGGCGTCCACCGCCTGTACGAGATGCAGCGCGACGGCGTCCTGCTGTTCCCGGCGATCAACGTCAACGACGCCGTCACCAAGTCGAAGTTCGACAACAAGTACGGCTGCCGGCACTCCCTGATCGACGGCATCAACCGCGCCACCGACGTCCTGATCGGCGGCAAGACCGCGGTGGTCTGCGGCTACGGGGATGTGGGCAAGGGCTGCGCGGAGTCGCTGCGCGGACAGGGCGCCCGCGTCATCGTCACCGAGATCGACCCGATCTGCGCACTGCAGGCGGCGATGGACGGCTACCAGGTCACGACCCTCGACGAGGTCATCGACAAGGCCGACATCTTCATCACCACGACCGGCAACAAGGACATCATCATGGCCTCGGACATGGCCAAGATGAAGCACCAGGCGATCGTCGGGAACATCGGTCACTTCGACAACGAGATCGACATGGCCGGCCTCGCCAAGATCCCCGGCATCGTCAAGGACGAGGTCAAGCCGCAGGTCCACACCTGGACCTTCCCCGACGGCAAGGTGATCATCGTGCTGTCCGAGGGCCGCCTGCTGAACCTGGGCAACGCCACCGGCCACCCCTCGTTCGTGATGTCCAACTCCTTCGCGGACCAGACCCTGGCCCAGATCGAGCTGTTCACCAAGCAGTCCGAGTACCCGACCGGCGTGTACACGCTGCCCAAGCACCTCGACGAGAAGGTCGCCCGTCTCCACCTGGACGCGCTCGGGGTGAAGCTGACCACGCTCCGCCCGGAGCAGGCCGCGTACATCGGCGTCGACGTCGAGGGCCCGTACAAGCCGGACCACTACCGCTACTGAGCGGCTCGACGCAGCCGATGGTGAGCGTGTCGGTGCGCTGACGCGCTCACCAGCAGCAGTTCCTCCGAGGCAGGCCCCCGCACCCCCGTGTCGGGGGCCTGCCCCTTTGGCTCTGAGGCCCGTCGGCCGGACCAGCCCGTCAAGACCCAGGACCCCCATGCCCCGCGGCCGTTATTCGCTCCACGATCCGCACGATCACACCCCCCTCGCAGAAGAGCACTTCCACTGCGCCCCCGGACCTTCCGGCTGGCGCTACGTCTCCCAACTCATCACCCCCGCGGGCGATCACCGGGGCTCCGTCGACCTCGCCCTCGACGAGCTGGGCCGCCCCATCCGCCTGGAGCTGCATGCCGCGGGCTGGCAGGTCCGCGGTGCCGCCCTCGACGGCGTCACCTGGGTCCGGACGGACCCCAGCGGAGCCCAGGCCACCGAAGGCAACGTCCGCGCCCACGCCTTCACCGGCACATCCCCCGCGTTCCTCATCGCCACCACCCGTCTCCTGCGCCTCACCCCCTCCGCCACCGCAACTCGCGTACGCCTCGTCGCTTTCACCGACCCCGTCCTCGCCCCGCGCACCGTGGACCAGTCCTGGGCCTTGGTGAACAGAGAAACACACGCCACTGACAACGCCCCCCTGACCGTGGACGAGTACCAGGTCACGGCCCTGGACACGGGTGAGCAGCACTTCGTGCACATCGCCGGAGACGTGGTGCTCGCCGCGCCAGGCATCGAGCTCGAAGATCTCGAATCGCCGCCGTCCACATTCACCTGAGCGAGACGTTCGCCGAATCGGTGCACCGGAAACGCGTGGACGTACCTGCCTGGTCCAGGGGCCCGAGTGGCAGCCGCGAAGGGCCTACGCCGGCGGTACGAACCCTGTGGACGCGGTGGTTCCGCCCGCTGGCCGGTCGCTCGACGGTGCATCGGGCCGGGCGGTCTGCACGCTCTCCTGCGCCGGAGCCGCCCGCGCCACATGGGCAGCCGGCGGAGCTACCACCTGAGGGAATCCGGCCGGGGGTTCATGGGCGCTCGGCGCACCAGCGGGGTGCACGGCATCCGCAGCCGGAGTCCCGACCGCGACTCCATTCGCGAAGGCCCGTCGCGCCTCCCGGGCTTGCCGCTCCTGCATCACGGCCGCCAGATACGCCGTCGGTGGAACCCCCTGGGGAATCGGCGTACCCGTACGAGCCGAGAGGTCGGATGCGAGCCGCTCCGCCATCGCCCAGCCGACCTGTGGATCGAGCTGCTGCATTCGCGACAGATACTGACGGACGGCGAGCCACAGCCCGTCGGGAACAGCAGACAGATCAAGCCCTGAGAACCTCCCGGCCAGCCAGGGCGGTGGCGGAGGCAGGAAGCCCGTCCGCACCACAGGCACCCTTTCCCGAACGACGAGAGTCCCGGCGAACACGTCGCCGAGCCGCCGCCCCCGAGCTGACACAAGGGATGCGATGCAGGCGACGACCCCGAACGTCATCAGGATCTCGACCACACCGATCCCACCCCGAACCAGCGCATGCCGGAACCGGATCGGCCCCCCGTCGTCCCGCACCACACGCAGCCCGCACGCCAACTTTCCGAGCGACCGCCCATGGCTGAGTGTCTCGACCGCGATCGGCCCGCCGACCAGCAGCAGAACGGAGGTCGCGATCGACACCGCGATCTGCGCCGCGTCATCCAGCGAAGCCGTGGCAGCGACCAGAGCGATGGTCAGCACCACGTAGACGAGGACGGCCACGGTCAGATCGAGCAGCACTGCAAGCGCCCTGCTGGGCAGCCTCGCGGGGCGCAACTCCAGCGCCACCGCCTCGCCCGTCACAAGCTCACTCACGCCCGTTGTCCTTCCCCTGGCCTGCCCCGTGAACGGCCAGTCTGCCAAGCTGAGGGCGCATCGCGCCGCAGTACGAAAAGCTGGCCCCACGACGAGCCGCCGACGAACAGCCGAGGAGCAGGCAAACCGATGGACCTCGACGTCTTCGTCACCGCCCACCGAGCCGAATGGGATCGCCTCGACGCCCTCCTCAGGCGTCAACGCCGTCTCACCGGCGCCGAGGCCGACGAACTCGTCGTGCTCTACCAGCGCACGGCCACGCACCTCTCTCTGATCCAGTCCAGCGCCCCTGACCCCCAGCTGACCGGACGCCTCAGCCAACTCGTGGCACGCGCGCGTAGCGCAGTCACAGGCACCCGACGCGCCTCCTGGCGAGACGTGACCCGCTTCCTGACGCAGGGATTCCCTGCTGCGGTCTACAGATCGCGCCGTTGGTGGGTCCCCACGGCGCTTCTTTCCACCGCCGTCGCTGTCCTCCTGGGCTGGTGGATAGGCACCCACCCGGAGGTGCAGGCCACGATCGCGGCCCCCAGCGAGCTGCGTGAACTCACCCGCCCAGGGGGACAGTACGAGACGTACTACTCGAGCCACCCTGCGGCGTCCTTCGCCGCCCAGGTCTGGACGAACAATGCCTGGGCCGCCGCTCAGTGCCTGATCCTGGGCGTCTTCCTCGGCTTGCCCGTCCTCTGGATCCTCCTCCAGAACATGATCAACCTCGGGGTCGGCTTCGGGCTGATGTCCTCGGCCGGCCGACTCGACACCTTCCTCGGCCTGGTCCTCCCACACGGCCTGCTCGAACTGACTGCTGTCTTCGTGGCCGCCGGAACCGGCCTGCGCCTCGGCTGGACCGTCATAGACCCGGGCCCCCGCTCCCGCCGCACTGCCCTCGCAGAGGAGGGCCGTGCCGCCGTGGGCATGGCGATCGGTCTCGCGCTCGTCCTCTTCGTCTCAGGCGCCATCGAAGGCTTCATCACCCCCTCTGGCCTGCCCACGTGGGCCCGAATAGGTATCGGGGTCGCTGTGGAACTTGCCTTCCTCGTGTACGTCTTCGTCCTGGGTGGCCGAGCGGCCCGTGCCGGAGAGACGGGTGACGTCGGGACAGCGGAGCGCAGCGCCACGGTGCCGACGGCCGCCTGATGTGCGACCGCGCCTCCCGACCTGTTAGTCTCTCCTTCGCCCCACAGGAGCCGTTGACACGGACCAAGCGGGGAGGTAGATTCGAACAGTTGCCTGGAACTGGATCCAGTCCGGTCGGCAGCAGTGAGTGTCTGTCTGCTTCTCGGAAACATCGATTTCGAAGAAGCCACTCCCGATGAATCGGAAATGAGCGGCCGGTCAGTCCGGCTCAAAACTTCTGATAAAGTCGGAACCGCCGGAAAGGGAAACGCGAAAGCGGGAACCTGGAAAGCACCGAGGAAATCGGAACCGGAAACGGTCTGATAGAGTCG
>NZ_JBIAUY010000020.1:0-200668 GCF_042893475.1 Streptomyces sp. NPDC001604
AACCACAGTTTCAGGTCCCTGGAGCCGGTGGCGTCCATGATGTCGACGCACTCCAGCAGGTGGTCGACCGCCTTGCGCCGGACCGCCGCGTCGGGATGGCAGATGCTGCCCAGCCTGTAGTCGTCGTCCTGGAACGTGTTGGAGTTGATCGCCCCCAGCTTCACGCCCTGGTCCTCGGCGTACTTCGCCAGGGCGCCGTAGTCCTCGACCTTGTCCCACGGAATGTGCAGCGCGACCGTCGGCGCCACACCGGTGAACGCATGCACCTGCGCCGCGTCGGCCAGCTTCTCCTGCGGCGTGCGGGGCACGCCCTGCTGCGCGAACACCTTGAACCGGGTCCCCGAGTTCCCGTACGCCCACGACGGCGTCTCGACTGCCTGGGTCTTCAGCGCGGCCTTCACCGCGGCGAGCTCGGTCACTTCAGGGCTCCTGTGACGTCTGGCCGTAAGGCAGATTGATGAATCGATTCAGGGCGGGAAGCCTAAAGCTCCCTGTGGGGGTGTCAAGCATTCCGGCAGAGGCTGTTGCCCGTGGTTCGACCGTGGCCTTTGGCTCTCGAAGGGCTCTCGAAGTCTTTTCGAGGCCCACCCATTGACGTGACATGGCCCACGCGCCTAACGTCCCGGCAACCAAGTTGAAACCTTTCACGGCGTCGTGAGCCCGTTGTCGGCGTCGTCGAGGAGCCCCTGATGACCCACCCGTCCGACACGGGCCCGGCCCCGGTGCTGGCGCTCGAGGACATCTCGAAGTCCTTCGGCGCGGTGCGCGCCCTGCGGGACGTCTCCCTGGAGTTGTTCCCCGGCGAGGTGCACGCACTCGCCGGAGAGAACGGCGCGGGCAAGTCGACCCTGATCAAGACCCTTGCCGGTGTGCACCGGCCCCATGCCGGCCGGGTGCTGCTCGACGGTGAGCCCGTCGTCTTCCACGGGCCCGGCGACGCCCGCGACGCCGGCATCGCCGTCATCTACCAGGAGCCCACGCTCTTTCCCGACCTTTCGATCGCCGAGAACATCTTCATGGGTCGCCAGCCCCGGCGCGCCCTCGGCCGTATCGACCACAAGGCCACCCATGCGGCGACCGTGGCCCTGATGCGGCGTCTCGGCGTCGAACTCGACCCCGACCGCCCGGCCCGTGGCCTGTCCATCGCCGACCAGCAGATCGTCGAGATCGCCAAGGCCCTCTCCTTCGAGGCCCGTGTCCTGATCATGGACGAGCCGACCGCGGCCCTCACCGGCAGCGAGGTGGCCCGCCTCTTCGGCGTCGTGCGCACCCTGCGTGAACAGGGCGCCGCCGTGCTGTTCATCTCGCACCGGCTGGAGGAGATCTTCGAGATCTGCCGGCGGGTCACCACCCTGCGCGACGGCGCCTGGATCTCCAGCGAGCCGATCGAGGGCATGACCGAGGACGACCTGGTGCGGCGCATGGTCGGCCGCGACCTCGGCGAGCTGTACCCCAAGCAGGATGTCGAGCCCGGCCAAGTCGCCCTGAGCGTAAGGAGGTTGACCCGCGAGGGCGTCTTCACCGACGTCTCCTTCGAGGTGCGGCACGGCGAGATCGTCGGCCTCGCCGGACTCGTCGGCGCGGGCCGTACGGAGGTCGCCCGGGCCGTCTTCGGCATCGACCGCTGGGACGCCGGCGAGGTCGAGGTCCAGGGGCGCAAGCTCACCAACGGCGCCCCCTCCACCGCCATGGCCGCCGGGCTCGCCCTCGTCCCCGAGGACCGGCGCGCCCAAGGCCTGGTGATGGACATGTCCATCGAGCGCAACATCGGCCTCACCGGTCTGCGCACCACCGTCCGGGCGGGCCTCGTCGACCGCGGCGCCGAACGCAGCCGCTCATTGGACTGGGCCGTCAAGCTCCAGGTGAAGTACGCCCGGATCGCCGACACGGTCAACACCCTGTCCGGTGGCAACCAGCAGAAGGTGGTCCTGGCCAAGTGGCTCGCCACCGGCCCGCGGGTGCTGATCGTCGACGAGCCCACCCGCGGCATCGATGTCGGCACCAAGGCCGAGGTGCACCGGCTGCTCAGCGAGCTGGCCGCCGACGGCGTGGCCGTCCTGATGATCTCCTCCGACCTGCCCGAGATCCTCGGCATGGCCGACCGCGTGCTCGTCATGCACGAGGGCCGCCTCACCGCCGAGATCCCACGCGCCGAAGCCACCGAGGAAACCGTGATGGCCGCAGCCACCGGGAGGGCCGCCGCATGACGGTGACCACTGCCGACGAAACCCCCGTCGCCGAGGTGCCCAGGTCCAGTGGCACCCGGCTCGTCGACCGCGTCTTCAAGATGCGCGAACTCGCCATCCTGGCCGTCTTCCTGGTGATGATCGCCATCACCCAGGCGGGCAACAGCGAGTTCCTGTCCGAGCAGGGCATCAAGGACCTGCTGCTGAACGCGACCATCCTGGTGCTGGTCGCCACCGGCCAGTCCCTGGTGGTGATCACGAGGAACGTCGACCTGTCGGTCGGCTCGACCCTCGGCATCAGCGCCTTCGCCGCCGGCGACTATCTGCACGGCGGCGGCAACTCGCTCGTCGCCATCCTGCTGGCGGTACTGCTGGGCGTGGGCCTCGGCCTGCTCAACGGTCTGCTCGTCAGCCTCGGCCAGGTGCCCGCCCTCGTCGTCACCCTCGGCACGCTCTACATCATCCGTGGTGTCGACTCCATCTGGGTCGGCTCCCGCCAGATCACGGCGGCCGACCTGCCGGGCGGCTTCGTGGACTTCGGCTCCGGCGGCCTCTCCGCGGTGCCGTGGCTGGCGTTGATCGCCCTGGCGGTGCTGGTGGCGACGGCGTACTACCTCAAGCACTTCGGCAGCGGCCGCGAGCTGTACGCCCTGGGCTCCAACCCGGAGGCCGCCAGGCTCGCCGGTATCCCCGTGCGCAAGCGGATCCTGGCCGCTTACACCTTCTGCGGCGGCCTCGCCGGCCTCGCGGGTGCCATGTACCTGGCGCGGTTCGGCAACGTCGACTCCGGGACCGGCTCCGGCTACGAACTCACCGTCGTCAGCGCGGTCGTGGTCGGCGGTGTCGTCTTCACCGGAGGCTCCGGCAGTGTCTACGGGGCCGCGCTGGGCGCCCTGCTGCTGACCTCCGTCAACAGCGTGCTGCCCGCCCTCGGCGTCAGCTCCGTGTGGGTGCTCGCCATCAACGGCATCCTGCTCATCCTCGCCATCGCGGTCGACCGGGTCGTCGCGCTGCGCGTGGCCTCCGCCCTGAAGAAGAGGAACGCCCGCCATGCCTGAGTCACTGACGCGCGCGGTCCGCTGGGACACGGTCGTCGGCGCGCTCCTGGTCGTCCTGTTGTTGCTCTCGTTCGGCACGGTCGACGGGTTCGGCAACGCCCTGAACCTGTCGTTCCTGATCGGCAACACCCTGCCGATCGCCCTGATCGCCCTGCCCATGACACTGCTGGTCGTCTCCGGCGAGATCGACCTGTCCGTCGCCTCCACGGCCGGCCTCTCGGGCGCCGTGATGGGCAAGCTGTGGAACGACGGCATGGCCATCGAGACGATCATCCCGCTGTGCCTGCTGCTGGGCGTGGTCTGCGGGTTCGTCAACGGGCTCCTCGTCACCCGGCTCGGCCTGCCCTCCCTCGCCGTCACCATCGGCACCCTCGCCGCCTACCGGGGCATCGCACAGATCGTGCTCGGCTCCGACGCGGTGACCGACTTCCCCACCCAGTACCTGGACTTCGCGGCCGGACGCATCGGGAACACCTTCGTCCCGCAGGCACTCCTGCCCTTCCTGGTACTGCTCGCCATCGCGGTGGTCGTCCTGCACGCCACCCCCTTCGGCCGCTCCCTGTTCGCGATCGGTGCGAACGAGGAGGCGGCGCGGTTCGCCGGCATCCGCGTCAAGCGGCACAAGCTGATCCTGTTCACGGTGACGGGGCTGATGGCCTCCCTCACCGGGATCTTCTGGGCGCTGCACTACGCCAGCGCCCGCTACGACAACGCCACCGGTCTCGAACTCTCCGTCGTCGCCGCCGTGCTGCTCGGTGGCATCGACTTCGACGGGGGGAAGGGCACGCTGGGCGGCGCGATCGCGGGAGTCTTCCTGCTCGGGGCGCTGCAGAACGTGATGAGCCTGCTCAATGTCTCCGCGCAGTCGCAGATCGTCGTCACGGGTGTGTTGCTCGTTGTCTCTGTGCTCGGCCCCAGGGTCGCACGGCAGATCGCCCTGGTGAGGGCCGCACGTTCAGCTTGAAAGCCCGTTCGTCGGCTGCGGGCCGGATGTGGCTGGTCGCGCCCGCGCGGCAGCGCCGCAAATTCAAATCAGCCCAGCGCCCCTTTGGGGCGCGTCCAGCTCACCCCTCGTATCAAAGGACCCCATGCCATGCGCAAGTCATCCCTCCGCCGTGCCTGTGCGGCGCTCGCCGCCGGAACCTCCCTCGCCCTGGCCCTGACCGCCTGTGGCGGCACCACCAAGAACAACTCCAAGAGCGACGATGCGGGCGCCACCTCGACCGCCAAGGCCGACCCCAACGCCGCCCTCAAGAAGGGCCTGACCGTCGGTTTCCTGCCCAAGCAGGTCAACAACCCGTACTTCACCTCCGCCGACAAGGGCGGCGAGAAGGCCCTCACCGAGCTGGGCAGCAAGTACAAGGAGGTCGGCCCCTCCAGCGCCACCGACACCGCCGGCCAGGTCTCCTACGTCAACACGCTCACCCAGCAGCAGGTCAACGCGATGGCCGTGTCCGCGCAGGACCCGGGCGCCCTGTGCACCGCGCTCAAGCAGGCCATGAAGAACAACATCAAGGTCGTCACCTACGACTCCGACACCAAGCCCGAGTGCCGCAACGCCTTCGTCTCGCAGGCCGGCGCCGAGGACCTCGGCCGTACCGAGGTGCAGCTGCTCGCCCAGCAGATCGGCTACAAGGGCGAGATAGCGATCCTGTCCGCCGCGCAGACCGCGACGAACCAGAACGTGTGGATCGACTTCATGAAGAAGGAGCTGGCGGACCCGAAGTACAAGAACATCAAGCTGGTCAAGGTCGCCTACGGCAACGACGACGCCCAGCAGTCCTTCCAGCAGACCCAGGGCCTGCTCCAGCAGTACCCGGACCTGAAGGGGATCATCTCCCCGACCACGGTGGGCATCAAGGCGGCCGCCCAGTACCTGTCCGGCTCCAAGTACAAGGGCAAGGTCAAGTTGACCGGCCTCGGCACCCCGAACGACATGCGCAAGTACGTCAAGAACGGCACCGTCGAGGGCTTCGAGCTGTGGGACCCGTCCAAGCTCGGTGACCTGGCCGCCCGTACCGCCGTCGCGCTGGCCTCCGGTCAGATCACCGGCAAGGAGGGCGAGACCTTCAAGGCCGGCTCCACCACCTACACCATCGGCAAGGACGGCGTGATCACCCTCGGCAAGCCGACCGTGTTCAACGCCAAGAACATCGACCAGTTCAACTTCTGAGCCCCTACGCCCCCGCGGGAGCCGGTACTTCATGCAGCGCGTCTGTTTCCTCCTCAAGGTCCGCGAGGACCGGCTCGCCGAGTACCGCGAACGCCATTCCGCCGTGTGGCCGGAGATGCTCGAAGCGCTCTCGGCCACCGGCTGGCACAACTACTCCCTCTTCCTGCGCGACGACGGTCTGCTCGTCGGCTACCTGGAGACCGAGGACTTCGCCGCAGCGATCGCCGGCATGGAGGCCACCGAGGTCAACGCCCGCTGGCAGGCCGAGATGGCGCCGTTCTTCGAGTCGCTGGACGGCGCCAGGCCCGACGAGGCCATGAAACCGCTCACCGAAGTGTTCCACCTCGCCTGACGTCCCCTCGCCTCTCTGCTGGAGCCGCTCATGAGAAGACGTACCGTGCTCGCGACCGCCATACTTGCGGCTGTGGCAACGCCGGGCATCGCACGGGCGGCCGATCCCGGCCCCTCCGTCACCAAGAAGAGCACCACCCGACTCGACGCGGCGGCCATCTTCTTCGTCTCCTACGACGGGCTGGTCAACAACAACTCGTTCCAGAAGAACGGCCTGTTCACCTACAGGGGCTACCAGTACGCCGCCTGGTACACCGCCGGCGGCAACGCGGTGGTCGGCCGTCGTGCGCTCGGCGACAGCAGCTGGTCGACCGTGACGCTGTCCCACGTCCTCAAGACCAGCGACTCCCACAACGTCATCTCCATGGGCGTCTCCGAGGTCGACGGCCGCCTGCACCTCAACATGGACTCCCACAGCGACGGCTACTTCTACGTGAAGTCCATCGCCGGACTCCTCGACAACCCGGCGACCACGGCCTGGACCTCGTCGGTCTTCGGCGCCGTGCAGACCTCGCTCGACGGCCTGGCGCTCACCTCGCAGTTCACCTACCCGCAGTTCATCTCGACCCCCGAGGGCAGGCTCCAGCTCAGCTACCGGGTCGGGATCTCCGGCAACGGCCGCAACGCCCTCGCCGAGTACGACGGTTCGACGTGGACGGCATTGGGGGAGTGGTCCAGCTCCACCGGCACGTACACCAGCTCGCACGGCTCCTCGACCGCCCGGAACATGTACCTGCACGGCATCGACTACGACGCGGGCGGCCGCCTGCACTCCTTCTTCACCTGGCGTGAGCAGAACGCCGCCGTGATGTGCAGCGGCGGCGGCATCACCAACCACGACACCGGCTACGTCTACTCCACCGACCGCGGCCGCACCTGGCGCAACGACGCGGGCACCGTCGTAGGCACCACCGGCAGCTCCGACACGGTGGCCGTCACCGACGGCGGACTGGTCGTCGACGCGCTCAACCCGGACCACTCGCTGATGAACCAGGAGAGCCAGTTCACCGACTCCTCCGGCCTCCCGCACGCGATCATCAGCTATGTCCCCGGCCGCTTCGGCCAGTGCACCACCGACTACGTCGCCGACCGCACCGCGAGCGGCCGCGCCTTCCACCTCCGCAAGAACTCCTCCGGCACCTGGCAGAAGACCGAGATCCCCGTCGCGCTGGGCTCCAGCCAGCGCACCAAGTTGATCCTGGACAAGTACGACAACGCCTACGCGATCTTCCCCTTCGGCCGGATCGCCGCCGCCTCGAAGGCCTCCGGGCACATGGACTGGACGCTGCTGTACGACGGCAGCGAACTGAACGCCTTCGGCGAGGTCGTGATCGACGAGCTGCGGGTCGCGGCGGACAACGTCCTGTCGTTCATGTACCAGGAGAAGTCGAGCGGTACGACCCCCTCGGCACTCCACGTCGTCGACTTCGCACTGCCCGCGTGACCGGGCATGATGCGCCGAACGATGACGGTAATGTGAAGGCATTCCGGCCGAATCACGTCCCCCTGGAGGTCCCTGCCCGATGAGCCAGTCGGTGGGTATCAAGGACGTCGCCCGCGCCGCCGGAGTCTCCGTCGGCACGGTGTCGAACGTGATCAACCGTCCGGACACGGTCGCCACGGAGACGCGTGCCCGGGTGCTGTCCGCGATCGACCGGCTCGGCTACGTCCGCAGCGAGTCCGCGCGCCAGTTGCGCGCGGGCCGCAGCCGGATCATGGGGCTGCTCGTCCTGGACATGGGCAACCCGTTCTTCGTGGACGTCGCGCGCGGAGCCGAGCGTGCCGCACGCGACGCCGGACTCGGCGTCATGGTCTGCAACAGCGCCCAGAGCGCGGGCGAGGAGGCCGAGTACCTCTCCCTCTTCGCCGAGCAGCGGGTGCGCGGCGTGCTGCTGACCCCCGCCGATGCGACCGGCCGCAACATCGAGGCGTTCCGGCGGCACAACATCCCCTTCGTCCTCGTCGACCGGGTCGCCGAGGGCACCACCGAGTGCTCCGTCTCCGTCGACGACGTGGCGGGCGGCGCCCTGGCCGTGCGCCACCTCGTCGACGCCGGGCACCGCACCATCGCCTATGTCAGCGGCCCGCCCGGCCTGAACCAGGTGCGCGACCGCCGCACGGGCGCCCTGAACGCCCTCGCCGAGGCCGGCCTAGGCCCTGACTGCCTGCGCGAACTGCCGACCGAACGCCTCGACGTGGCCGCGGGCCGCGACGCCGGTGCCCGCCTGCTCGGCCTCGCCGACCGCCCCACCGCCGTCTTCTGCGCCAACGACCTCCTCGCCCTCGGCGTCCTGCAGGCGATGTACGCGGCCGGCATAACGGTCCCCGACGACCTCGCCATCGTCGGCTACGACGACATCGAGTTCGCGGCCGCCGCGGCCGTCCCGCTCACCTCGGTACGCCAGCCCGCCGTCACCATGGGCGCCCTGGCCGCCGAGCTGCTGCTGGAGGAGACGGAGGCGGAGACCGCGACGAAGCGGCACGAGCACCGGCGCGTCGTGCTCCAGCCGGAGCTCGTCGTACGACGCTCCAGCCTGTCCGCCCGCTGATCGCCCGGTCAGTAAGTTTTCATGATCAGGGGGTCGGCCGCCCGACGAACCTGTGGTGAAGTGGGACGCGGTCCGAAACCCGTCCGTCCCTGGAGACCCGTTGACCGCCACCTACCGCCAGCCCGGCGTCGTCCTCACCGACCGCCACTTCACCGTGCCCCTCGACCACGACGACCCGGCGGGGGAGACGATCGAGCTCTACGCCCGTGAGGTCGTCGCGAGCGACAAGGTCCAGCAGAACCTGCCCTGGCTCGTGTACCTCCAGGGCGGCCCCGGCTTCGGCGCGAACCGCTTCGTGGGCCGGCAGTCCTGGCTGGGCCGCGCCCTCAAGGAGTACCGCGTCCTCCTCCTCGACCAGCGCGGCACCGGCCACTCCACGCCCGCCAACCGCCAGACCCTCCCGCTGCGCGGCGGCCCCGCCCAACAGGCCGACTACCTGGCGCGCTTCCGGGCCGACGCGATCGTCCGCGACTGCGAGGCCATCCGCCCCCAGGTCACCGGCGGCGCCCGCTGGACGGTCCTCGGCCAGAGCTTCGGCGGCTTCTGCACCGTGCACTACCTCTCCAGCGCCCCCGAAGGCCTGGCCGCCGCCGTGATCACCGGCGGCCTGCCCTCCCTCGACGCGCACGCCGACGACGTCTACCGCGCCGCCTACCCCCGTATCGAACGCAAGGTCGCGGCCCACTACGCCCGCTACCCGCAGGACGTCGAGCGCGCCCGCCGTATCGCCGACCACCTCCTCACCCACGAGGTCACCCTCCCGAACGGCTACCGCCTCACCGTCGAGGCCTTCCAGTCCCTCGGCATCGTCCTCGGCGGCAGCGAGGGCAGCCACCGCCTGCACTACCTCCTGGAGCACGCCTTCGTCCGCACCCCGCAGGGCCACGTCCTCTCCGACGCATTCCAGGAACAGGCCCAGGGTCTCCTCTCCTACGCGAGCCACCCCCTCTACGCCCTCGTGCACGAGGCGATCTACGGTCAGGACGAGCGGCCCACCGCCTGGTCCGCCGACCGCGTCCGCGCCGAGTTCCCGCAGTTCGACGCCGCGAAGACCCTCGCGGGCGACGGCCCGCTCCTGTTCACCGGCGAGTCCGTCCACCCCTGGACGTTCGACTGCGACCCGGCGCTCCGCCCGCTGCGCGAGACCGCCGACCTGCTCGCCGCCCGCAACGACTGGCCGCGCCTCTACGACCCCGCCCGCCTCGCCGCCAACGAGGTCCCGGTCGCCGCGGCGATCTACCACGACGACATGTACGTCGACACCGCCCACGCCCTGGAGACGGCGCACACCATCCGCGGCCTGCGGACCTGGGTGACCGACGAGTTCGAGCACGACGGCGTACGGGCCGGAGGGCCCCGGGTGCTGGACCGGCTGCTGGCACTCACGCGTGACGAGGCATGAGATTCACCGGGAGTGATGTCGGCGTCACGCACTAGTCTTCGACCATGACCGAGCCGAAGATCACCGAGCTGCAGCCCATGCCCGCCGACTGGCAGCGTGCCCTCGCCGTCGTCGCGCACCCGGACGACCTCGAGTACGGGTGCTCGGCGGCCGTCGCCGCCTGGACCGACGAGGGCCGCCAGGTCGTCTACGTCCTGGCCACGCGCGGTGAGGCGGGCATCGACACCCTGGAGCCCGCGAAGTGCGGTCCGCTGCGCGAGCGGGAGCAGCGGGCGAGTGCGGCGATGGTGGGGGTGACGCAGGTGGAGTTCCTCGACCACAAGGACGGAGTGATCGAGTACGGCACCGCGCTGCGCCGCGACATCGCCGCCGCCATCCGGCGCCACCGGCCGGAGCTGGTGATCACCCTCAACCACCGGGACACCTGGGGCGGAGTCGCCTGGAACACTCCGGACCACGTCGCGGTCGGCCGCGCCGTGCTCGACGCGGCGGGCGACGCCGGCAACCGGTGGATCTTCCCCGAGCTGGTCGAACAGGGACTGGAGCCCTGGAGCGGCGTCCGCTGGGTCGCCGTCGCAGGTTCCGCCTCGCCGACGCACGCGGCGGACGCCTCGGCCGGACTGGAGCGGGCGGTGCACTCGCTGCTCGAACACCGCAGCTACATCGAGGCGTTGACCGACGAGGACCCGGAGACCTACGCCCGCGGATTTCTGACGGCGAACGCCACGGCGGCGGGGCAGCGGTTCGGGGGCCGGCCCGCGGTCGCGTTCGAGGTCTTCAACCGATAGATCGCCCGCACGATCAAGACGCACAGGGGGAGCACATGAACGGCACGGACGTACTGGCCGACCGGTTCGAGGAACACCGGGGCCATCTGAAGGCGGTCGCCTACCGCATGCTCGGTTCGGTCGCCGAGGCGGAGGACGCCGTCCAGGAGAGCTGGCTGAAGCTGAGCCGCAGTGACGTGGACGGCATCCAGAACCTGGGCGGCTGGCTGACCACCGTGGTCGGCCGGGTCTGTCTCGACATGCTGCGCTCCCGGGCCTCGCGTCGCGAGGATCCCATCGACGAGACGTTCGTGCCCGATCCCGTGATCAGGCCGCTGTCGCAGATCGACCCGGAGCAGGAGGTCCTGCAGGCCGACTCGGTGGGCCTGGCCCTGCTGGTGGTCCTGGAGACCCTGGAACCCGCCGAGCGGCTGGCGTTCGTGCTGCACGACATGTTCGCCGTGCCGTTCGACGACATCGCGCCGATCGTGGAGCGCAGTTCGGCGGCGACCAGACAGCTCGCGAGCCGGGCCCGGCGCCGGGTGCGCGGTGCCGCACCGTCCTCGGAGCCCGACCTCGGCAGACAGCGGGAGGTCGTCGACGCCTTCATGGCGGCCGCCCGGGCCGGTGACTTCGAGGCGCTGGTCGCCGTCCTGCATCCCGATGTGGTGCTGCGGGCCGACTCCGGTCCCCTGGTCGGAGGCGCCGCCGCCTCCAAGTCGGTGCGCGGCGCGAAGCCGGTGGCCGAACAGGCACTGCTGTTCCGGCAGTTCGCGCAGTTCGCACGGGTGGTGCTGGTCAACGGGGAGATCGGTGTCGTCAACGCGCCTGAAGGCCGCCCGCTGTCGGTCATGGGTGTCACCGTCTCCGACGGCCGGATCGTGGCCCTGCACATCCTGGCCGACCCGGAACGGCTCGCCCGGCTGGACCTCGGCGCGTTCGACTGAGAGTCAGGCGGCCACGGCCAGCGGACGCAGCGTGCGGTGCGGGTCCACGACCCGCCCGTCCGGCAGCAGTTCACCGGTGTCGTCGAACACGATCGTCCCGTTGCACAGCAGGTTCCAGCCCTGTTCGGGATGGGCCGACACGATCACGGCGCTGTGGTGGTCCGGGCTGTCTGCGGTGGGGCACGGTGGCCGGTGACTGCACATGGTCTCGCTCCTCGATCCGTCTGGCTCCCGCCTGAAGTGGGCTCGTATCTGTGATAGCCGAGCTTGTTTTCCATTGAATGAGGAGACCCCCACAGTGCCGGAAACTCATCGGTGAGGTTCGGTTTCCCGCCGGTCGTTCTCGGCGGGATCCGCAGCGGAGTCTCTGTCACACCCGCGTGGCAGCGTGGGACATGGACAGACGGTGCCCGTCGAGCCGAAGGGGGCGTGTCATGGCCGACGTCGATTCGCAGTTCCTGCGCGGCCTGTTCGACGAGGAGGGCAGCCTGCACACTGCGGGCCGCACAGCGCTGTACCGGCTGTACGGCCTGGAAGGCCTGCTGTACGTCGGCATCTCGATCTCCCCGCTCACCCGAGTGCGCACACACCTGCGGGAGCAGCCATGGGCCTCGCAGGTCGTCGGGATACGGATCGAGTACCCGGACGACGCAGAGGCAGCCGAACGCGAGGCCGTCTGGACCGAACGCCCCAAGTACAACGTGATCTTCAACGGCGAGACCCCGCCCGCCCCTCCCGACCGGGCAGCGCGCCTCAGGACGGAACTCGCCCTCGAACGACGCCGGTTGGCGGAACTCGAGTCGACCGTGCCTGAGTCGTCGGCTCACCTACGGCTCATGGCCCGAGGCATCGAGGCGAAGCAGGCGAAGATCGCGAGGCTGGTCGAGAACATCGAGAACACCGAAGCTGCACGGCACCACATCACGGACCCGAGCAAGCAGGCGGGGTCATGACCGCCGCTCACCGAAGCCGTGTTCCGCAAGGACCAAGGAGGCGACTCCCCGCCCGACCTGCGCCAGCCCCACCAGCAGGTCGGCACAGTCGATCAGTTCTGAGCCGGCCTGCTCGACGCGTGCCTCGGCCAGCGCGATCGCCTTGCGGGAGTACGGCGTCCAAGCGATCCGCTCGGCGGCCTGTGAGGCGCCCATGCTCAACCGGCCGCCGACCGAGCGGTGCACGGCCTCCGCCGACACTCCGGACTCCTGCAGCAGCCGGGTGGCGCTGTTGTCCTCCGCGGTCAGCCCCCACAACAGGTGCTCGGTTCCGATGTAGTTGTTGCGATGCTGCACAGCCGCCGCCTTGACGTGGGCCATCGCCCGCCGGAGGTCCTCGGTCATCGTCTCGGGGCTGTAGCGCTTGTGCGGGGCCTGGAAGCGCTGCTGCACCGCCTGCCGGGTCACCCCGAGGGCCGACCCGATGTCCGTCCAGGACACGCCGTGCATCCGGCAGTGCTCCACGTAGTCCTCGACCAAGTCCTCGGCCAGCGCCTGGAGTTGGCCGGATATGGTGGCGGCGGCGGTCAGCAGCGCCAGCCAGTCGGGCTGTTCCTGGTCACCGGGACGGTGGGCGGTCGCGCAGGTGCGGTCCACTTCGGCGATGAGGCCGTCCAGATCGGGGAGAGTCATGAGGCAAGTGCGCCTTGACAAAACGAATTTGTCAAGGCGCACTTGCCTCATGGGAGTTGAGGAGGGATCGGTGCACGAGGACGAACAGCCCCTGTCCGGCGGGAACGTCAGCGACGGTGTCGTCCGCGTCGGTGACACCGTCCGGCGGCCCGCGGGGCCCTGGACGCCCGCGGTGCATGCCCTGCTCACGCATCTGCACGAGGTGGGCTTCCGGGCGGCCCCGCGACCCCTCGGGATCGACGACCAGGGGCGCGAGGTGCTGACGTTCGTGCCGGGCGATGTGATCTGGCCCGACCGGTTCGCTCTGGTGGAGCCGGCGGCGGGACTGGTGCGCGTGGCCCGGCTGGTCCGGGAGTTCCACGACGCCGTGAAGGACTTCACGCCGCCGGCCGACGCCCGCTGGCAGGTGCTCGTTCCCGCGGAGGGCGCCGACATCATCGCCCATCAGGATCTCGCACCGTGGAACCTCGTGGTCGGCGGCGAGGACGAGTGGGCCTTCATCGACTGGGACACGGCCGCTCCCGGCTCCCGCCTCTGGGACGTCGCCTACGCCATCCGCGGCTTCGTGCCCCTGTCCGCGCATCCCGACTGGCAGACCCCCGACGCCGCCGCCCGCCTGCGCCTCTTCGCCGAGGCCTATGGACTCGACGAGACCGAACGGCGTGCCCTCGTACCGATGCTGGGCCGCCGCACCCGAGCCATGCACGACTTCCTCAGAGATCAGTCGGACCGGGGCAACCAGCCGTGGGCGAAGCTCTGGGCGGAAGGCCACGGCGACGCGTGGCGTGGGGATGCCGAGTACATCGAAGAGCGCCAGGACCGGTGGGAGCGGGCCTTGCTGTCCGGCTGACGGCCGCGGCTCGTCACCCGGTCGTGCCCAGATCCGCGGCGAACCAGTGCTCCGGCCGCATACGCACCACGACGTGATCGGCAAGTTCGGCCTGGGCGAAGGACACGAACTCGTCGAGTGCCGCCCCCGACAGATAGCGCCCGGCCATCTCACGGTGGAGCGCGCCGCTGCCTTCCGTCACTTCGGCGACCGGTCCTTCGACCGACACGTACCGGATCGTCGGCTCCGTGCGCTGGACCATCAGACTGAAGCGGCCCGCCGCCCTGATCAGGGTCATCTTCCGGGAGGTCGCGCCCGTGAGGATCCAGGGCAGACCGCCGTGCTCGTAGGCGTACCAGATCGGCACCACCAACGGTCCGCGGTCGTCACCGGCGGCCACGCCCAGCGCGGCCACCTGCGGCTCAGCAAGGAAACCTTCCCGTTCTTCGCGTGAAAGCGCCATACGACGACTGTACGTACGGCCACCGACAGCGCCCCGCCGCACCCCGTTAGGCTTGGCGTCATGCCAGATCAGACAGCCGACCGGGCCGAGCTGCGCGGCGACTGCGAGCGTTGCTTCGGTCTCTGCTGTGTCGCCCTGCCCTTCGCCGCCTCCGCCGACTTCGCGGTCGACAAGCAGGCCGGGACGCCCTGCCGGAACCTGCGGGAGGACCACCGCTGCGGCATCCACGCCCGGCTGCGGCAGCAGGGCTTCAGCGGCTGCACGGTCTACGACTGCTTCGGCGCGGGCCAGAAGGTCTCGCAGGTCACCTTCGGCGGACAGGACTGGCGTACGGGCCCGCGGGCGGACGCCCGGCGCATGTTCGACGTGTTCCCGGTCGTACGGCAGCTGCACGAACTGCTCTGGTACCTCACAGAAGCCCTCGCCCTGCCCGCGGCCCGCCCCGTCCACGCCGAGCTGCGCCGCGCCCTGCGGAAAACCGAGGAGCTCACCCTCCAAACCCCCGGGCAGCTGGCCGCGTTGGACGTGGGCGCGCACCGGCAGGACGTCAACGTGCTCCTGCTGAAGACCAGCGAGCTGGTACGGGCCGGTGCCGGCGCCCGCGGCCGCAAGAAGGACCGCCGCGGCGCCGACCTGATGGGCGCCCGCCTCAAGGGTGCCGATCTGCGTGGTGCCAACCTCCGCGGCGCCTACCTCATAGCCGCCGACCTGACCGGAGCCGACCTGCGCGGCGCGGACATGATCGGCGCCGACCTGCGCGACGCCGATCTCACCGACGCCGACCTGACCGGCGCCTTCTTCCTCACCCAGCCCCAGCTGGGCGCCGCCCGCGGCAGCGCCGGCACCCGGCTGCCGGACTCACTCACCCGCCCCGTGCACTGGACAGCGCAGCTCTGACGGAGCCTCCTCGCCGACCGGTGCGGCCGCGGCGGCCGCGCTGACCGGGCGCCGCTCCAGGTGCAGCCGCAGCCCCTCCGGCATCAGGGTGAGCCGCTCGGTCACCCGCAGCCGGTAGTCCGGGTCGGGCCGCAGGTCGTAGCGGCGCAGCAGCAGACCGAGCACCAGCGTGGCCTCGTGCAGCGCGAACTGCCGCCCGATGCACGCCCGCGCGCCCGTCCCGAACGGCTTGAAGGTGTGCGGGGCCCGGGACCGCACGGCCTTCGGGTCGAAGCGGTCCGGGTCGAACCGCTCGGCGTCGCTGCCCCACACCTGCGGGTCGCGGTGCAGCATCGCGGTGAGGACCAGCGCCCAGGCCCCGCGCCGCATCGGATGGTCCCCGGCCAGCACGGTGTCCTCGCGGGCCTCCCGGGCGAAGGCCGGCGCCGTCGGCCACAGCCGCAGCGCCTCGTCCAGCACCCGCCGCACATACCGCAGCTTGGCCACCTGGTCGTAGCCGGGCACCGCCGCATCGCCCCAGACGGCGTCGACCTCGGCCCTGGCGCGGGCGGTGACCTCGGGGTGCCGGGAGAGGTAGTGCAGGGCGAAGGAGAGCGCGCCCGAGGTCGTCTCGTGGCCGGCCACCAGGAAGGTGATGACCTGGCGGCGCACGTTCTCGGCGGACAGCCGCTCCCCGGTCTCGGGGTGGGCCGTCTCCAGCATCCGGTCCAGCAGATCTCCGCCCCCGCTCCCGCCCGACGCGCGGCGGGCCCGGACCAGGTCGTCGACCGTGCGGTTGAGGTACGCGATGTCGGCCTCGTTGCGGCGCGAGGCGCTGCGCAGCAGGAAGGGCGCCAGCGGCGAGGGCACCGTGTTCAGACGCTGGGCGTACGTCAGTGTGCCCACCATCGCGGTCACGAACGGATGCAGCCGGGGCCGCTCGAAGGAACCGAAGTCGTGCCCGAACCCGGTGCGTGCGATCGTCTCCAGCGTCAGCTTGGTCATGTCACCGGGCACGTCCACCGCCCGGCCCGCCGCCAGCTCGCGGTCCCAGTGGTCGGTCAGCCGCTCGGCCACCGCCAGCATCATCGGGTGGTAGCCCTCCATGGCCTCCCGGCTGAAGCCCGGGGCGAGGACATCGTGCGCCAGCTGCCAGTTCGGCTCGTGGTTGTACGCCGTGAACAGCGCGTCCCCGACGACCGGGCGCAGATTGGCGACCCCGAGGCCGACGTGCTTGGCGAAGCGCGACTCGTCCGCCATGTCGGCGGCCGGCTCGGCGCCCCACACGAACACGAACTCCTTGCCGAACGCCTTGCGCCGGAAGATCGGCCCGAGCTGCCGTGCGTAGCGCATGGAGTCCTGGACGGGGGCGCGCCGGTCGGCGCCGAGCACATCGCCGAGCAGGGGGAGTCGGTGCGGGGGATGCGGAATGCGGTGCAGCTCGGGCCAGCCCTGTTCGGCGCCCCGGAATCCCTTGGGAAGCGTGGCCTGTAGCGCGGGCCGGGCCTCTGACGTCGTCTCCGCCATGACGCGTTCTCCCTTGAATCAGCGGCAGGTCGAGCTGTCGTGCAACTGTCCAGAGCATCTGTTGTACGTGGGTTCAATAGCGGCTCCAGTCTGGTCCCGCTGTTGAACCGGCGTCAAGTAAAGTGCAGGCATGGCCGCGAACCAGGGCGAGCGCACGCGTCGCCGGCTCAGCACCGAGGAGCGTCGGGAGCAGTTGCTGGCAGTGGGGGCGCGGCTGTTCTCGGAGAGCCCGTACGACGAGGTGTGGATCGAGCAGGTCGCCGAGATCGCCGGTGTCTCGCGCGGGCTGCTGTACCACTACTTCCCGACCAAGCGGGACTTCTTCGCCGCGGTCGTCGAGCGGCAGAGCGAACGGATGCTGCAGATGACGGCGGCCGTGCCCGGGGTCCCGGCGCGCGAGCAACTCGCTGCCGGACTCGACATCTTCCTGGAGTACGTCCACACCCACGCGCACGGCTTCCGCGCCTTCCACCGCGCGGACGCGGCGGGGGACCAGGCCATCCGCCGGGTCTACCAGCGGGCACTGGCCGCGCAGGAGCGGCAGATCCTGGCGACGCTCGCCGCCGACCCGGAACTCGGCCCGGTTGCACAGCAGCGCCCCGACCTCAAGCTGGCCGTCCGCGGCTGGCTGGCCTTCACCACGGCGGTCTGCCTGGAGTGGCTGCGGGGTTCGGATCTGACCCGGGAGCAGGTGCGCGACCTGTGCGCCCGGGCGTTGCTGGGAGTCATCGCTCCCTGAGGTGAACCACTTCGGCCGCCCCGTGGTTGGCGTACACCCCGATCTTCGATAGGTTAGGCAAGGCTTACCTAAGGAGGTTTGGGATGGGTGACAGCCCCAACTGGACGGCCGCGCCTGCCGCGGCCGAACGGGCCCGGTCGGTACTCGCCGCCGCCTGGTCCTGCGCGGTGACCACGGAGGGCGGCCGCGAGGAGTTCGTCGGCGCGCACGGCGTGGACGAGGACGGCCGGGTGCTGCTGCACGTGCCCGAGGACAGCGCCCTGCTCGCGGCCGCGATCTGCGCACCCCGCGGAGAACCCCATGCGGTGCTGGAGTTCGCCGACGTCGCACCCGTCCCGGTACGCCACCGCATCCGCGCCCGGCTCTGGCTCGCCGGCTACTTCCTCCCCGAGGACGGCCACCTGGCGTTGCGGCCCACCCGGATCGTGCTGCGGCAGTCGTCCGGCGCTGTGGCCGTCGACCTCGACGAGTTCGCCGCCGCCGGACCCGACCCGCTCGCCCTGGCCGAGGCGCACCTGCTCACCCACCTCGCCGACTGCCACCCCGACGCCGTCGAGCGGCTCACCCGGCTCGTCGACCACGCAAGTCTGCACGGCGCCGTCCGCGTCCAGCCCGTCGCCGTCGACCGCCACGGGCTGACGCTGCGCATCGAACGCAACCGCGCCCACGGCGACGTACGACTGCCCTTCCATGCACCCGCCGACGACGTCGGACAGCTCACGGAACGCATGCACGTCCTGCTCGCGCAGGCCAGTGCCGCCTCCTGCCCGCGTGCGCTACAGCGGCAGCGCGCAGACGGCGACGGGTGAGGCGAACGGCTCGCCCGCGAGCCGCAGCTCACCGGACTCGCCGTCCACGTGGAAGACGCTGACCGTGCCCGACTTCTGGTTCGCCGCGAACAGCAGACTCCCGTCCGGCGAGAAGGCGATCTGGCGCGGGAAGTCACCCGAGACCGGCACCGTGCCGAGCAGCCGCAGCCGGGCGCCGTCCGCCTCGACGGCGTAGCGCGCGAGGCTGTTGTCGCCGCGGTTGGCGAGATAGGCACAGGAGCCGTCGGCGGTCACCAGGATCTGCGCCGGGTAGTTGGTGCCGGTGGCGGAGCCCGTGGACTGCGGCTCGCCGATCGTCAGCCGTCCGGTGGCGGGCTCGTACGCGCAGACGGTGACCGTGTTGTCGACCTCGTTGGCCAGATAGGCGTGCCGTCCGCCGGGGTGGAAGGTGAGGTGGCGCGGACCGGCACCCGGCCTTGTGTGCGCCTGCGCGACCTCGGTGAGGGTGCCCCGGCGCTCGTCCAGGCGGTAGCTGTACACGGTGTCCGTGCCCAGGTCGACGGCGAGCACATGGCCGCCGTCGGGGCTGGTGATGAACTGGTGTGCGTGCGGGCCCTGTTGGCCCGGTCCGGGGGCCGGAGTCGAGTGCGTGACCACGTCCGTGCGCTCGCCCGGTGCGCCCGACTTGTCGATCGGGTGCACGGCCACACTGCCCGACGTGTAGTTGGCACTCAGCAGCCAGCGACCGCCCGGATGCACGGAGAGGTGGCAAGGTCCCGCCCCGCCGGTGCTGCGGGCGCCGAGGATCCTGCGGTCGGCCAGGCGCACGGCGGTCACGGCGCCGTCGTCGCGCTCGTTCACCGCGTACAGCGTGCGGCGGTCCGGGTGGAGCGCGAGATACGACGGGTTGACGATGCCCTTCAGGGTTCCGGTGCTCGTGATGCGGCCGGACGTGGGGTCGTACGTGGCGAGTCCGACGCCCGTGCCGCCGCCTTCGACCGTGGTGTAGGTGCCGAGGTAGAGCGGCTGAGGGCCGGAGGGCTTCCTGGTCGGGCGCGGCGAGGCGGGCTCGGCGGAGGGCTGCTTGGCAGCGGGCGTCGCCCGGTCGGGGGCCGTGGGGGTGCGGGCGGCCGTGCCCTTGGGTGGTGCGGGTGCCGGAAGGGCCGTCACCGCGGCCGCCCCGGCGAGCGCACCGACGAGGCGGCGCCTGCTCCAGCCGCCGCGCGCCGCTCCCGTCCCACTGCCCATGTCCACACCTCAGGTGGTCGCTCGTCTCGTTCGTGACAAGCCACCATGACCCGTGGCTGCCCGTGTCCGCAAGAACGGCAACGGGCGTTGCGCAGGGTGCAATGACCGTGGCTCTACCAGTCGCCGTCCTCCACCGGCTTGCCCGGTGCGTCCTTCAGCGGCTTGACCTGCTGCGGCGACGGGTCCTGCCAGGGCTCGTGGTCGTCGCCGAGCCAGTCGCCGACCGGTTTCACGCCCTCCAGGGTGTCCGTGGGCGCGAGATCCTCAGCGTCCTGGTCGTAGTAGTCGTACCAGGGCAGCCCGGCCCGGGTGTACTCCGCACGGTTCACGGGCGACGTCGGGGGAGCCTCACCGGTGATGCGGCGCCACTCCGGAGGTGTCACCAGGTGCACGAACACCCGCCCGGCCGGCTCCTCGGCCCAGTCCCCGAGCGGCCGGTCGTCCCGGTAGACCTCCTGCCGCATCGAACCGCCGACACCGAGCCCCATGGCCGCGGCGGGACGCGCAGGGCCCGCTGGAGCCGCCACCGGACCGCCCGGCGCGGCCGCCGCCATGGGCAGCGCCGCCCCGTAGCCACCGCCTGCCATGCTCGTACGCCGCAGCTCGGAGCGGCGCCGCTCCTCCTCGCGCCACTCGGCCAGCTTGGCCTCGCGGAGCGGGAAGGACTGCAGCTGGACGCCGCCCCAGGTCTCCTCGCCCGTGACCTGGCCCTCGACGGTCGCTCCCAGGCCCAGCGGAACCGCCACGAACTGGCGGACCGTGCCCTTGCCGGAGTTGATGCCGTCCAGCCAGGGCTGGCGGGGCAGCACGAGGTAGTTCTGCGGTTTCCGGGACAGCCGGTCGCTCCACGGCTTCCCCGAGACCGCGCACACCTTGCCGACCCCCACCTGCAGGGCGGCCGGCTCCACGGTCCCGCCGAAGCTCAGCCACATCGCCTCCCGCAGATACACCGGCAGCATCACACCGCCCCGCGCACGCCACTGCTCGGGCACCGTGTCCGGGAAGTCTGCGACCCGGCGCACCGGGAACTCGCCGAGTCCCGGCGGGAGCGGATGGGTGCCCGTCTCGGGCAGCCGGAGGGTGCGCACGAACCGCACCGCCACACCCCCCGGCAACCGCAGGGTGTTCCCGTCGATCCGCACGCCCGTGTCCGTCATCCGCCCGCCCCCTTGCTTTCCGGCCCCGGACGCGTACGCCGCTCCGGTGACTCCGTCACCTAGAACGACGACCGCCGCCGTCGGGGTTCCTGCGCAGCACCTCCGGAACCCGCAGCCGCTCGGAATCGCGCAGGCTCTCCCGCAGCCTGGTCAGCCGCGGCATCCGCTCGCGCTGTTCGCGGGAGTTGCGGTCCAGCTCCTCGAAGAGACGGCGCGAGCGGTGCTCGGTGTCCATCTCGTCGAGGATGCGGTTGACCTCGGTCAGCACGGCGCCGTACAGCTGCCAGCTGCGGGCGTCGCGCTGGACCTCCTCAAGGAGCAGCTGCGCCAGCTTGTCGCGGGTGGCCGCGGCCTGCCGCAGCTCCGCGGCCAGCCGGGACTCCGCCGACTCGGCGCTCTCGCTGACATGGCTGGTGACCAGCACCGCGAAACTGACCACCGCGTCGGCGATCTCCGACAGCAGCCCCTCCACGGCGGCCCCCGTCTCGGGCGCGAACAGCGGCTCGGGATCGCGTTCCTTGGCGAGGTCGGTGAGGGTGCGCGCCAGCACCCGCAGCACCACCGTGCAGATCTCCAGCGTGTCGAGGCCCGTGCGCAGCACCACCCGGTGCAGCAGGCCCTCCCGCACCCGGGGATTGAGCCGCAGGCTGTCCTCGGCCTGCCTGAGGGCCGCGTCGACCTCGACGATGTCGTGATCCAGCCGACGTGCCTCGTACAGCCGCTCCGTCGCCCGCTCGACGGGTGTGCGGCCGGCGGCCTCCTCGCCCATGCGCAGCATCAGCTGCCGCACCCGGCGGGCCAGACCCTCGATCGACTCGCCGGCCTCGTCCACCCACACGGGCGGCGCGAGCAGCAGATTGCAGCCGAACCCGACGACCGCGCCGATCAGTGTCTCCACCACCCGAGCCCAGGCCGTGTCCCCGTGCGTCGTCACGCCGAGCACCAGCATCGCGCTGATCGCCACCTCGGGCACGTACTCCTCGACCCGCACCAGCCGCCCCACCGCCAGCGAGGCCACGATCAGCAGGGCCAGACTCCACCACGTCAGACCGACCAGAAGGCTGAAGGCGATCGCGACGAGGACGCCGGCCACGACCGAGTTCACCCGGCGGATGCCGTTGGTGAGGGTGGCGTACAGGGTGACCTGGACGACCAGCAGCGCGGTCAGCGGAGCGGTGAGCGGTGCGGGCTCGGGGCTGAGGCGCAGTGCGACGACATAGGCGATCGTCGCCGCGGCGGCCGACCGCAGGGTCTGTACGACCATCGGGTCCCGGCGGCGCTTCACATAGCGCACGACAGACGCCGTCCACTCACGTACCACTCGCATCCTCGGGCCGCGCTCCTTCCTGTCCTTTGACGACCTGTCCCTGAGGACCGCGTCATTGAGGACCGTAACTGTCCGCAAGGCAGCCTAGATTGTTCATGTCGGTCGAAGGGTGACAGGAGGGGAACAATCGTGGAGCACACCCAGGGCATCGAGGTTCTCACGCGGGCGCACGCTTATCTCGCCGAGGTGGTCGCCGGGGTGCCGGAGTCGGCGTGGGGAGCGCCGACGCCGTGCAGCGAGTGGACGGTACGGCAGGTCCTCAACCATGCGCGTGTCGACCAGCAGGCCTACGGTCTCGCCATCACCGGAGGCCGCCCGGACTCGGACCCGTTCCACCCGGCCGACGCCCTCGACGGAGACCCCGCTGCGGAGCTCGACAAGGTGCTGCGTGCGGTGGCGGACGCCTACGCGGGACTGCCCGCCGACGCCGAACAGGCGCCGACTCCGCTGGGCCCCCTGCCCGTGCCGCTCGCCGCGGCGGCAGCCGCCATGGACGCGGCCGTGCACGCCTGGGACATCGCGGTGGCCACGGGCCAGGACCGGCCGCTGACCGGCGAACTCGCCGAGGGCATCCGGCCGGCGGCGGACCGGCTCGTCGACCATCTGCGGGACGCGTACCAGGTGTTCGCGCCCGCGCGTGAGCCTGCGCCGGGCTACGACACCGCCGAGGCGCTGCTCGCCTTCCTGGGCCGCGACCCGCACTGGTCGCCTGCGGCGTCCTGACGCGCCCGGCGCAGCCGAGAGGATGGCCGGCAGACACCCTCCGATCAGCCGGTTCGCCACCGCCGAGAACTGGTTGACGGCGGATTCGAAGACCTGCCCGGCCGTGGCAGATCCACCCGCAGCGAGGCCCGCAGCGAGGCCTCGCACGCGCTCGCGGCGCAGCCGCACCGCCCCGGACACGGCCGGCGCCTGGGCGCGGTGGGCCTCATGCCCTGATCAAGGCGGCCTCACGCCCTGATCACCTTCACCGGGTGGAGACGCCCCGGCTCCGGGACCGGTAGCCGGCCACCTTCGCGAGGTTGCCGCAGCGGTCCATGGAGCACCAACGGCGGCGGCGGGCCTGGGAGTCGTCCAGGAACAGCAGCGAGCAGTTCGGGTTCTCGCACTTCTTGACCCGTTCCAGCAAGGGGCTGCGCACCAGGAGGACGGCATCGCGGGCGACCGTCGCCAGAGCGGCCCGGGCCGGCTGGCGGGCCGTCCAGCGTACGGGGCCCAGCTGGGGGGCGAGGTCGGGGCGGGCCGCCGCCTCGTTGATCAGCTCCACGTCGGCCGCTTCCGGAGACTGCCCGGCCCTCGAGGTGCGCACGAGGCGGTAGAGGGCCTCGCGCAGGTCGCGGGCGCCGGTCAGGTCCCGGGCGGTGACCCGTACCGGCTCGCCGTCCGCGGTCAGCTCCGCCTCCGTGAACCAGCGGGCCAGCGCGGCCGGGTCGGGGAGTCGCTCCAGGGGGGCGGAGGCGTGCCGCCGGCCGAGTGTCGCCACGAAGTTCAGACAGGGGCGGCCGCCGATGAACGGGAAAGCGAGCGCCGGGTCGGCGGGCGGCGCGGAGGTGCCGGTCATGGGGGAGAGCGTACACCTGTTCAGATGGTGTCGCTCGCGGCCGCGAACCCTTGACACCGGTTGAACTGGTGTTGGATGGTGACACCACTTCAACCGGTGTCAGTCGCGTGGGCGGCTGTGGCAGGAAGCGGGTGCGGTATGCGTGCGGTACGGATCGACGAGTTCGGCGGCCCGGAGGTGCTGGTGCCGGTCGAGGTGCCCGACCCCGTGGCGGGGCCCGGCGAGGTGCTGGTGCGGATCGCGGCGGCGGGCGTGAACCGCGCCGACGCGCTGATCAGGAGGGGCGTCTACCACCGGGCCGGGCGGCCGCCGCTGATCCCGGGCGTGGAGGCGGCGGGCGTCGTCGCGGCGGTGGGGGAGGGGGTGACCGGTCTGGAGGTCGGGCAGCGGGTCATGGCCCTGGACGGGGTGAACGCCCCGGGATTCTATGCCGAGTTGGCGGTCGTGCCCGCCACCCAGGTCACCGTCCTGCCGCAGGTCGTGGGCCTGACCGAGGCGGCCACCCTCCCCGTGGCCTGGCTCTCGGCCTGGTACTGCCTGCGCCATCTCGCCCGGGTCACCAAGGAGGACACGGTGGTGGTGAAGGCGGCTGCGAGCGGGGTGGGTAGCGCAGCCGTGCAGATCGCCGCGGAGGCGGGCGCCCGGGTCATCGCGCTTGCCGGATCGGCCGAAAAGGCGGCCTGGGCGGGGGAGTTCGGTGCCCACGTCACCGTCGACACCTCCGCGCACCCCGACGACGCGGAGGTCGAAGAGGTGCTGCGGCTGACCGACGGCCGAGGGGCCGACGTCGTCCTCGACACCGTCGGCGGCCGGGCGTTCGCCCGCAGTCTGCGCCAGGTGGGCCACGGCGGCCGGGTCGTGGCCCTCGCCAACGTCGCCCTGGAGCCGAGCACCGTCGACACCCGCGACTTCTACCCGAAGAACGCAGCCGTCCTCGGCTTCCAGCTCACCAACCTCCAGATCCACGGCTACGACCCCCGCAACGATCTGCGGGAGCTCGCCGAGCGCGTCGCCTCCGGGGCGTACCGGGTGCCCGTCGAAACCGTCGTACCCCTCGAACAGGCCGGTGGGGCCCATGAGTTGCTGGAGCGGCGCAGCAACCGCGGCAAAATCGTCCTGGCGGTGGCCGACCTCTGAGTGATCTCATGAGGGGGTCTCAGGGGCGTTCCTCGAGTCGCTTCGGGGACCGGTTCGAGAAGGGGGACGAGTGGATTCCGGGAACGTCGGCTCACCGCGGGCGCGGCGGGCGCTGGGCCATGTCGCCGCCCGCTCCACGGGCCCGGCCCTCGGCCCCGACCTGCGGATCACGCTGAACTTCCACCCCGACCGGCTGGCCGGCGGGCTGCCCATCCTCCAGGCGCTGGCCCAGGACGGCGCCTACCACTCGCAGTTCGTCACCGGCACCAGCAATGGCGGGCTCACGGCACACCCCGGCGGTGACCGTTGGCGCTGGGAGAGCCGGATCTTCGGCGGCGCCTACGACGACGCCGACCCGCACGAGCGGCCCGTGTACGGCGCGCTGAACTTCCGGCGCCAAGTGGTCGGTGCCGCGCCCCGGTTCGGCTCCTCGCACTTCCGGCTCACCGCGGACGCCCTCGCCCGCACCACCTTCTGCTACCCCGACAGCGCGGCCGAGCCGACCGACTTCGGGGTGGCTGCCGGCATGTCGCTGATCGCGCTCGCCGAGGCCGACGAGCAGGACGCCCTCAACGACTACATCGAGGCCCAGGTCCACGGAGGCGTGCTGCTCGCCGCGCACATGGAGGCGCTCGTCCTGGACGAGAGCTATCGCGGCACACCCGTCGAGGCCGCCGCCCGCCTGCTGCCCTGCCCCGTCGAGTGGCACCCCGGATACCGGCTGGGCGTGGCGGAGTTGCGGGAGCACGCCGACTACCGCGGGGCGGAGTACGCGGAACTGGGCGCCCGGATCGCCCAGGACGGCCGGGTCGACCCGCGGATCATCGGCGACGCCGCCCGCACCGGGCGCCACGAACTGCAGGACCTGAAGATGATCTGGCACACCCTCGCCCGCTTCGGCGCACCCGAAGGGGCGGGCACCGCCTATGCGCCCGGCGGCCACACCCCGGGAGTGAGGACGCCGAGCGCATAGGCGCGCGCCACCAGTTCGGTACGGTTCGACGCGCCCCAGCGCGCCGACAGCCGCCGCAGGTGATAGGTGACGCCGTCCGCGCTGAGACCGGTATCCTTGGCGGCCCTGGCGGTGGTGGCGCCGCCGGCGAGCAGCGCCAGGATGCGGGCCTCCACCGGCGCCACCCGCACAGGCTCCTCACCGAGCGGCTCGCGCTCGCCCCGTACCCGCAGCATCACCAGCAGGGCCGGCGTCTCCTCCACGGTGTCGCTGACCGGGTCGGCGGTCAGCTCCCCGAACCGCTCGCCGCCGCCCGGCACCTCCCAGCACACCGACACCTGATAGCGCGAGCGGTGCCGCAGCCGCAGCGCCTGCGCGATGCGCTCCACCTGCGTGGCCTCCTGCGGCCGGAACAGCTCCAGCACATCACGGCCGCGCAGCCGCCCCGGAGTCGTACCGCACTCGGCCGCCATCGCCGGGTTGGCCAGCAGGACGGCGCCGTAGGCGTCGCACACCGCGACGGGCACGGAGACCCGGTCGAAGAGCGTCAGGGCGCGATTGCGCCACATCACGGCCTCCCGACGGCCCTCTTCCACCAAGACCTCCTGCCACCAGCACGACGGCGACATGCACGACGGCGACACCTACGACGGCGACACGCACTGCATGCACTACACAATCATGTGGCCAGCCAGGCTGCTTGATCCGGTCCGAGCAGACCATCGTCCAGTGAGCCGCTCGCCAGCAGGACCGAGGTGTGCTCGGGCAGCCGGTACGGCTCGGCCGAGAGGTTCACCACGCACACGAAGCCGGGCTCGCGGCGGAAGGCCAGGACACCGGCCGGGGCGTCGAGCCAGCTCAGGCCGCCGTCGCCGAGGGCCGGACGGTCGCGGCGCAGGCGCAGGGCGGCGCGGTACAGCTCCAGCATCGAGCCCTCGACACCGTCCTGCGCGGCCACGCTGTGGTCCGCCCAGCCGCCCGGCTGCGGCAGCCAGGGCTCGGCCGTCGCACCCTCCGGGCTGAAGCCGTACGGGGCACTGCGCCCCGACCACGGGATCGGCACCCGGCAGCCGTCGCGCCCGCGGTCGGTGTGCCCGGACCGCTCCCACACCGGGTCCTGGAGGACGGACTCGGGCAGGTCCTCGACCTCCGGCAGGCCGAGCTCCTCGCCCTGGTAGATGTAGGCGCCGCCGGGCAGCGCGAGCATCAGCAGGGCTGCGGCGCGGGCCCGCCGGGTGCCCAGGGCCAGGTCCAGCGGCCCCTCGGGCCGGTAGGGCTCGTTGGCCACCCAGCGCCGGACCACCTTGCGGCCGTAGCGGCTGGGATGGCGCATCACGTCGTGGTTGGAGAGCACCCAGGTGGCAGGGGCGCCCACCGCGCCGAGCATGGCGAGGGAGTCGTCGATCACGGCCCGCAGCTCCTTCGCGTCCCAACTCGACATCAGGAAGTCGAAGTTGAACGCCGTGTGCAGACCGTCCCGGCGGACGTAGGCGGCGAGCCGCTCCGGGGTGTCCGCCCAGGCCTCGGCGACGAAGGAGCGGTCACCGGGGAACTCGTCGGCCACCCGGCGCCAGGCGCGGTAGATGTCGTGCACCTCGTCCCGGTCCCAGTGCGGGTGGTCGAGGTGTTGCCGCGGCCCGTCGGGTGCCGCTTCCGGGCGCGGCGGCAGGTCGGGCAGCTCGGGATGCTTGATCAGCCCGTGCGCGACGTCGATGCGGAAGCCGTCCACGCCACGGCTGAACCAGAACCGCAGGATCGACTCGAACTCGGCCCGCACCTCCGGGTGTTGCCAGTTGAGGTCCGGCTGCTCGGGGGCGAACAGGTGCAGGTACCACTCCCCGTCGGGCAGCCGGGTCCAGGCCGGGCCGCCGAAGCAGGACACCCAGTCGTTGGGCGGCTCGGCGCCGTCCGCCCCGCGGCCGGCCCGGAAGACGTAGCGCTCCCGCTCCGGGCTGCCGGGCCCGGCAGCCAACGCCGCCTGGAACCAGGCGTGCTGGTCGGAGGTGTGGTTGGGCACGATGTCCGGGATCACGCGGATGCCGTGCCGGTGCGCCTCGTCGATGAGCTGCTGCGCCTCGGCGACCGTGCCGAACAGCGGATCGATCCGACGGAAGTCGGCGACGTCGTAACCGTGGTCGGCCATCGGCGACTTGTACCAGGGGTTGATCCAGATCGCGTCCACGCCGAGCGACTTCAGATAAGGCAGCCGGGAGCGGATGCCCGCGATGTCACCGATGCCGTCGCCGTTGCCGTCGGCGAAACTGCGGACGTAGACCTGGTAGATGACGGCGTCGCGCCACCAAGGTGCGGTGCTGGTGGACATATGGGTGCGTACTCCTCGTACATCGGTGGGGGTACATCAGTGGGGAAAGGGGCTACTTCGCCGCGCCCGCCGTGAGGCCGGCCACGATCCGGCGCTGGAACAGCAGCACCACCACCACGAGCGGCACCGTGACCAGGACCCCGGCGGCCATCTGGCTGCCGAACGGCGTCTCGAACTGGGTCGCCCCGGCGAACTTGGAGATCGCGACGGGTGCGGTCTGGATGTCGGGCTTGTTCGTCATCGACAGCGCGATCAGGAACTCGTTCCATGCCGCGATGAAGGTGATGATCGCGGTGGTGAAGATGCCGGGCGCGGCGAGCGGAATGATGACGCGGCGGAAGGCCTGGGCACGGGTGCAGCCGTCGATCATGGCCGCGTGCTCCAGCTCGTCGGGCATCTGCCGGAAGAACGCCGTCAGGTTCCACACCGCGAGCGGCAGCGTGAACGACAGGCTCGGCACGATCATCGCCTGGTAGGTGTTGATCCAGCCGAAGCCGACGAACATCTTGAGCAGCGGCACCACGATCGACACCACCGGGAACATCGACGTGGTGATGATCAGCGTCAGCACGAACCGTTTGAAGCGGAACTCCAGCCGTGCCATCGCATACGCCGTGAACGTCGCCAGCAGCAGTGCGCATACGGTCGTGATGCCCGCTACGACAAGACTGTTGAACAGGGCACGGGTGAAGTTCTCGGACGGGTCGAGCACGGCACGGTAGTTCTCGAAGGAGATCCGCGCAGGGAACAGGGAGTTGTCGAAGATGTCCGAGGTGCGGCGCAGACTGGAGACCAGCATCCAGTAGAAGGGTGCCAGGCAGTAGGCGACGACCGCGGCGACCCCGAGCCAGAGCAGTGCTCTGCGCAGGACCGGGTGCAGGGCGGCGGAGTTCATGCGGCGACCGCCTTGTGGCGGCGCGGCACCACGTCGGCGCCCAGCAGTCGCACGAACGCCAGCGCGATGAGGAAGACGTAGACGAAGAGGATCACCGCGTAGGCGGCAGCCGGCCCGAACCGCACATTCGCGGCCTGGTCCTGGGCGAGCATGGACAGCGTCTCCACGGACGTCTTCTGCGCGCCGATCAGGATGTAAGGCAGGTCGAACATGCGCAGCGCGTCGAGCGTGCGGAACAGCACGGCCACCAGCAGGGCCGGCTTGACCAGCGGCAGCGTGATGTTCCAGAACTGGCGCAGTGCGCCCGCTCCGTCCATCCGCGCAGCCTCGTACACCTCCTTGGAGATCACCTGGAGGCCGGCCAGCACCAGCAGCCCGATGAACGGAGCCGTCTTCCACACGTCGGCCACGATGACCGCGACCTTGGCGTGGAACCCCTCGGTGGTCCACAGGATCTGCCGGCCGATCAAGGCGTTGGCCACTCCGTCGCTGTTGAAGATCCAGCGCCACAGCAGACCCGTGACGGCGGTGGGGATCGCCCACGGCACCAGGATGGACGCGCGGACGACCGCCCGGCCGCGCAGCGCACGGTGCATGATCAGCGCCATCGCGATGCCGAGCACCGTCTCCAGGGCGACCGTGGTGACGGTCAGGAAGGTCGTGTTCCAGAAGGCGTTCCAGAAGCGGTCGCCCGCCGCCCCGAAGATCGCGGTGTAGTTGTCGGCGCCGACGAAAGGGTCGTGCTCGCGCACGAACCCCGTCTGCGGGTCGAGACCCGGGGTGCCGTAGAAGGAGTCCTTCAGTGCCACGATCGTCGGACAGAGCACGACGACCGCCAGGACCAGCAGCGTCGGTGAGACGAGCAGGGCGCCGAGCCTGCCCTCGCCGGAGGTGGCTCTGCGGCAGGGGGCCCGTAGGGCCCGGCCGTCGCTGCCGCGGGTCTTCGCCTCCGGCCGGTCGAGGCTGTCCGGCGGATTGTGGGTGGTCACCATGTCGTGTCTCCTCACTGCCCCGCCGCCTGTTGCCGCAGGTCCTTCTGCAGGTCCTCGAGCGCGCTCGCGCTGCTCTTGGCTCCGGTCAGCGCGGCGAACGCCTCCCGCTGCACGGCGGCGGTGACGTCGCCGTAGCCGAAGACCCGCGGCCGCGGCACCGCATGCAGGATGGACTGCTTCAGGACGGGCAGGTACGGATACTTCTTCACCAGGCGCGGATCCTGGTACAGGGCCTGGTACGTGGGCGCCGCCGGCGCGTAGTTCAGCGTGAAGCGCTGCGTCTCCTGGCTGGTGAAGAACCGGATGAAGTCCAGCGCCGTGGCCTTGTTCCTCGCCGAGGCGGACAGCGCCAGGTTGTGGCCGCCCAGGCTGGACGCGCCGGGCCCGTTCAGGCCGGGCAGCGGTGCGACAGCGAACTTGCCCGCGACCTTGCTGGAGCCGTCCTTCTTGTTCACCAGCGGATACATGTACGGCCACTGCCGTTCGAACACGAGCCTGCCGGACTGGAAGGCGCGGCGGGCGTCCTCCTCACGGTAGGTGGCGGCCTCCTTGGGGATGGTGCCGTCCCGGAAGGAGCGGACCAGGAAGTCCAGGCCCTTTCTGGCCTGCGGGGTGTCGAGGTGCGGGCGCCCCCGGGCGTCGGTGACGACTCCGCCCGCGGAGTTCACCGCCTCGGCGAAGTTCACCGTCAGGCCCTCGTACTTCTGGAACTGGCCCGCGTAACAGGACATGCCCTTGGCTGCGGGCAGTCTGCGCACCTTGGCGCAGTCCGCCTTCAACTCCGCCCAGGTGACCGGCGGTCGAGTGATGCCTGCCTGCTGGAGCAGATCGGTGCGGTAGTACAGCATGCCGCCGTCCGAACTGGCCGGGACGGAGTACAGACCGCCGCGGTACATGCCGGTCGCGACGATCGGCTTCAGCATCCGGCTCAGCGGGAAGCGGTCCTCGGGCAGCCGGTCCACCCAGCGGTGCGCCGCGAACTCCGAGGTCCACACGACGTCCAGGGACAGCACGGTGAAGGCGTCCGACTTCGTCGCCGCGTTCTGGATCATCTGCTGCCGCTGGGCGTCGGGATCGGTGGGCAGCTGGACGAACGTGACCTTCTCACCCGGGTGCAGCTTGTTCCAGCGGTCGAGCACCGCCTGCACGGTGCCGGTGTTGTCGGCGCCGGCGACATAGGTGATGGGGCCGCGCCCCGTACTCGACACGGAGCCGCCGCCGGTGCCACACGCGGCAACGGCGGCCAGCCCAGCGCACAGCGCCCCGGAGCGCCGCAGCGCTCTGGTCTTCCTGATCCTCAAAGTCACTCCCAGGGCAGCGATTGCAGATCACAATATGCAGGTCAGAGCACATAGAGTTGAGATCTGCTCAATTGATTGGTTCCCTTCGAGACAACGTTTGCAAGCTAGGAGCAGGTCAGGCGGCACGTCAATGCGTTACGCGGAAGTAATGCCGTGACAGCGCTGTCACAAAGGAGGGCGGTTCAGTGCACGCTTGTGCTAACGTCCGCCCATGCCAGCAGCTCAACGGCACCCCACGATGGCCGATGTCGCCGAACGGGCCGGGGTCTCCACGTCCACCGTCTCCCGCACGCTGCGCGGCCTGTCGAGCGTCTCGCCCGACGTCCGCGCCCGCGTGGAACAGGCCGCACGCGAGCTGAACTTCGCGGTCTCCCGGCAGGCCTCCGGTCTGGTGACCGGCAGGACCGGTGTGGTGGCGGTGCTCGTGCCCACCCTCAAGTCGTGGTTCATGGGCTCGGCCCTGTCCAGCCTGGGCCCGCTGCTGCGCGCCGCGGACATGGAACTGGCCCTCTATGTGATACCCGACCTCGCCGAACGCGCCTCGTTCTTCGAACAGCTGCCGGCCCGCCGCAACGCAGACGCCCTGCTGGTGCACTGCTTCGACCTCACCGAGGAGGAGAGCGCACGGCTCGACGACCTCGGGATGCCGGTCATCTACGTCAGCCAGCACGCCGAGGGACGCCCGAGCGTGTACGTCGACGATGCGGCCGGCGCCCTGAGCGGCACCCGGCACCTGCTGAACCTGGGCCACCGCCGCATCGCCTTCATGCAGAGCCCGGGCGCCACCGGCTTCTCCTTCAGCTCGCACGCGCGGCTGCACGGCTACCGGCAGGCGCTCGCCGAGGCGGGCATCCCCGTGGACGACTCCCTCGTGGTGGCCGCCCCCGCGGAGGACAAGCGCGCCGTCGCCGAAGCCCTGGGGCAGCTGCTCGGCCTGCGTGAGCCGCCCACCGCGGTCTTCGCCGAGCAGGACGAGCTCGCCGCCACCCTGATCTCGACCCTGCGCAAGGCCAGGATCGAGGTGCCGGAGGCGATGTCCGTCCTCGGCTTCGACGACCAGCCGCTGGCCGAGTGGTTCGACCTGACCACGGTGGCCCAGTCGCCCTCCGAGATGGGCCGCGTGGCCGGCGAGCTGGTCCTGCAGCTGATCAACGACCCCGAGGCGGACCACGAGCGGCACATCGTCCTGCCGACCAGCCTGATCCCGCGCGGCACCACCGCCCGGCCCCTCTGCCCCGCGACGGAGGACGAGAACCCCTCCTGAGGGCTTCCGCAAGCCCCCGGGCACGTTCTTGACTACACGATCATGTAGTGCGGTGGCGCGGACGGCCGGATCCGCTGGACCAACCTGGATCGCAGTACTTCCGTACCGCGAAAGGCAGTTGTCGCGCCATGCCCCCCACCGCCCTCCACCCCCGCACCGCAGCCCCCCTCCCCGGTGTCCCCCTCGTCGACATCACCGCCACCGGACCCGGCCGCACGCCCATCCAGCAGGTCATGGACCTCATGCGTGAGCACGGCCCGGTCCTCCTGCGGCGGCTGCACGGACGCGACACGCTGTTCGTCGGCGACCTGGACCTGGTGGCCGACCTCGCCGACGAGACCCGGTTCGCCAAGCATGTCGGGCCCGCCCTGGAGAACGTCCGCGAGTTCACCGCCGACGGCCTGTTCACCGCGTACAACGACGAACCCAACTGGGCCAAGGCGCACGACATCCTGATGCCCGCCTTCGCGCTCGGCTCGATGCGCACCTACCACCCCGTGATGCTCAAGGTGGCCCAGCGGCTCATCGCGTCCTGGGACCGGGCCGCCCGCGAGGGACAGCCCGTCAACGTGCCAGACGACATGACCCGGATGACCCTCGACACCATCGGACTCGCCGGATTCGGCTACGACTTCGGGTCCTTCGGGCGGGACGAACCCCACCCGTTCGTCGAGTCGATGGTCCGCTGCCTGGAGTGGAGCATGACCCGGCTCGCCCGCATCCCCGGCCGTGACCACTCGGCCGCCGACGCCGCCTTCCGGGACGACTCCGCCTACCTCGCCCAGGTCGTGGACGACGTCATTGCCTCCCGCACCGGCACCGACCAGAGCGGCGCCGAGGACCTGCTCGGCCTCATGCTCACCGCACGGCACCCGGCCGACGGCACCACCCTGGACGCCGCCAACATCCGCAACCAGGTCATCACGTTCCTGATTGCGGGCCACGAGACCACCTCCGGTGCCATGTCCTTCGCCCTCTACTACCTGGCCAAGCACCCCACCGCGCTCCAGCTCGTCCAGCGCGAGGCCGACGCCCTGTGGGGCGACAAGGCCGACCCAGAGCCGACGTACGACGAGATCGGCAGGCTCACCTACACCCGCCAGGTCCTCAACGAGGCCCTGCGGCTGTGGCCCACGGCCGCCGCCTTCAGCCGGCACGCCCGCGAGGACACCCTGCTCGGCGGCCGGATCCCGCTGCGCGCCGGACAGGCCGTCACCGTGCTCGCCCCGATGCTGCACCGCCAGCCCGTCTGGGGCGACAACCCCGAGCTGTTCGACCCCTCCCGGTTCACCGCCGAGGCGGAGGCGGCCCGCCCGGCGCACGCCTTCAAACCGTTCGGCACCGGTGAACGCGCCTGCATCGGACGGCAGTTCGCGCTGCACGAGGCGACCATGCTGCTGGCGATGCTGGTGCACCGCTACCGCCTGCACGACCACGCCGACTACGCGCTCCACGTCAAGGAGACCCTCACCCTCAAGCCCGAGGGCTTCACCCTGACCCTCACCCCGCGCACCACCGCCGACCGCCACCATGGCGTCCTCCCCGGAACCCGCCCGGCCGGGACCCCGCACAGCCCCGACCCGCACGCCCTCCCGGCCCGCGTCCGCCCCGGCACCGGCGTCCTCCTCCTGCACGGCAGCAACTACGGCACCTGCCGCGAGTTCGCCGCAGGCCTCGCCGACGAAGCGGCCGGGATCGGCTGCGAGACGGAGGTCGCACCCCTGGACGCCCACGCGGGCGGCCTGCCCACCGACCGGCCCGTCGTCATCACCGCCGCCTCCTACAACGGCCGACCCACCGACGACGCCACCGCCTTCGCCGCCTGGCTGGAGGACACCCACGACCTGGCGGACGTCACCTACGCCGTCCTGGGCGTCGGCGACCGCAACTGGGCCGCCACCTACCAGCACGTCCCCGCCCGCATCGACGACCGCCTCGCCGAACTCGGCGCCACCCGTCTCGTCGACCGCGCCGCCGCCGACGCCTCGGGCGATCTCACCGGCGCCGTAAGGGACTTCACGGCCCGACTGCGCACGGCCCTGCTCGAGCGGTACGGCGACCCGGACGCCACCGCACCGGCCGCCGACGAGCCCACCACCGCGTACGAGGTCCGCACCCTCACCGGCGGCCCCCTGGACGCCCTCGCCGAACGGCACGGGCTCCTTCCGATGACCGTCACCGAGGCGTACGACCTCACCGCCCCCGGCCACCCGCGCCGCAAGCGCTTCGTCCGCGTCGCCCTGCCGGACGGCACCGCCTACCGCACCGCCGACCACCTCACCGTGCTGCCCGTCAACGCCCCGGCTCTCGTCGACCGCGCCGCCACCGCCCTCGGCGTCGACCCCGACACCGTCCTCGACATCCGGGCCACCCGCCCCCGCCGAGACGGCCTGGCGATCGACCGGCCCATGACGGTACGTCAACTGCTCACACACCACGTGGAGTTGCAGGAGCGGCCGACGGCCGCCCAGCGGGCCGCGCTCGCCGCCGCCAACCCCTGCCCGCCCGAGCGCGCTGCCCTGACCGCCCTCCCGGCCGACGACCCGCGCACCTTCGTCGAGCTGATCGAGGACCACCCCGCCCTGCGCGGCGCCCTCGACTGGCCGCTGCTCCTGGAGATCCTCACGCCGCTGCGGCCACGCCACTACTCCGTCTCCTCCTCACCCGCCGTCGACGCGGACCACGTGGAGCTCATGGTCTCCCTCCTCGAAGCCCCCGCACGCTCCGGCAAGGGCGTCTACCGGGGGACCGGGTCCGGGCACCTCGCCACCGTCGCTCCCGGCGAGACGATCCTCGCCCGGGTCCAGCCGTGCCGGGAGGCCTTCCGGGTGGACCACTCCGCCCCGGTCGTCATGATCGCGGCGGGCACGGGGCTTGCCCCCTTCCGCGGAGCCGTCGCCGACCGCACGGCCGCCGTCGCGGCCGGCACCGAACTGGCCGCCGCTCTGTGCTACTTCGGCTGCGACGCACCCGACGCGGACTTCCTGCACGCCGAGGAACTCCGCGCGGCCGAGGCCGCCGGGGTGGTGTCGCTCCGCCCGGCCTTCAGCACCACGGGGACCTTCGTGCAGCACCGCATCGCCGCCGAGGCCGACGAGGTCTGGCAACTGCTCGGCGCCGGGGCCCGGGTGTACGTCTGCGGCGACGGTTCGAAAATGGCGCCGGGCGTGCGGGAGGCGTTCCGTACGCTGTACCGAGACCGCACGCCCGGAGCCGACCGCACGGCGGCGGAGGAGTGGCTCGACGCACTGATTGCGGACGGCCGTTACGTCGAGGACGTGTACGCGGCCGGCTGACCGAGGGGAGAGGTGGGCGCACGATGGTGGACTCCTGGGAGCGGGCCCGACGCATCCTGGAGGGCGCACAGATCCCTTCCGACCGGCTGGCCCATCTGCGCCCGCTCACCGGTGGCACCTACAACACCGTCGAGGAACTCCGGCTCACCGACGGCAGCCGCTACGTACTGAAGGCCGCACCGGACACCCCCGGACTGCGCTACGAGAGCCGGCTCCTCGTCGCCGAGGCGGAGTTCTACCGGGGCGCCGAAACGGCCGGGGTGCCGGCGCCCCGGCTCGTCAGCCTCCACGACGACAGCTCCGTACTCCTGATGACCGCATGCCCTGGCGACCCCTGGGACGGATCCCTCACCGAGGCCGAACGGGCATATCTGCGCGGGGAGTTGGGCCGCCAGGTGGCCGCCCTGCACCGCGTCACCGGAACCGCCTTCGGCTACCCGTCCGGCGCGCTCGGTCCCCTCGCCCCCGACTGGCGGACCGCCTTCAGCGGAATGCTGGAGGCGATCCTCGACGACGCGCGCCGCTTCTCGGCCCGGCTGCCCAGACCCGTCGACGAGATCGCCGGCACCCTCCGCGGCGCGTACGAGGCCCTCGACGAGGTCACCGTGCCCGTACTCGTCCACTTCGACCTGTGGGACGGCAACATCCTCGTGGAACGTTCGGCGCACTCCGTCCGCATCGGCGGGCTCATCGACGGGGAGCGCATGTTCTGGGGCGACCCGCTGGCCGAGTTCGTCTCCTTGGCGCTGCTGGGCGACATCAGGAAGGACGAGGCGTTCCTGTCGGGCTACCGGGAGAGCGGCGGACGCGCCGAGTTCGACCGCCCGGCCCTCCTGCGCCTCGCCCTCTACCGCTCCTACCTCTACCTGATCATGCTGGTGGAGACCGTGCCGCGGGCGATGGGGGCGGGGGACATCCGGTGGCGCGAGGAGGCGGTAGCGCCGGAGCTCGTGGCCGCCCTGGACGAGATCGAGGAGGCCACCTCTTAGCTCACATCGTGAACTAAGGGTTGGAGGAATGTCGCGCCAAGCCTGTCCGCAGAGGTATGTTGCAGGTCGGACAGGGCGCGAAAGGAACCACATGGCGGGGCGGAACGGGCGCACGGTGCGTGACCTCAGGCGGGCCAACCGCGCGGTCGTGCTGCAGCGGCTCTACTTCGACGGACCCCTCAGCCGCTTCGAGCTCGGCCCGGTGACCGGGCTGAGCTCCGGCTCGGTCAGCAACGTCGTCGCGGACCTGGTCGCCGACGGCCTGGTCGAGGAGGCCGGCAGCGTCGACTCCGACGGCGGCCGCCCCCGCACCCTGCTGCGCGTGGCACCCGGCGCCGGCCACATGATCGGCGTGGACGTCGGCGAGACCCGGGTGCGCGTCGAGCTGTTCGACCTCACCCTCACCGAACTCGCCCGCGCCGAGCGGCCCTTGGAACAGCAGCGCTACGACGTCGAGGTCATCGTCGGCCACATCCGCGACGGGATCGCCGAGGTGCTCGCCGGTGCCGGTATCGGCCCCGAACAGCTCCTCGGTGTCGGCATCGGCGTCCCCGGCATCGTGGAGCGCACCCCGGAGCGCGGCGCCGTCGTGCACGGTCAGACGATCGGCTGGGACGCCGTCCCGCTGGAGGCGCTGCTCCGCTCGACCTCCCAACTCCCGGACGGCGTCCGTTACTTCATCGACAACGGCGCCAAGACCCTCGGCCAGGCCGAGATGTGGTTCGGTGCGGGACGCGGCGCTCACAATGCGATCGTCGTCCTCTTCGGCTCCGGTGTCGGCGCGTGCCTCGTGACGCCCGAGGTGGAGCATGGACGGGCGGTCGAGTGGGGGCATCTGACGGTACGGGTCAGGGGGCGCCGCTGCCGGTGCGGTGCGCTGGGCTGCCTGGAGGCGTACGCGGGGGCGGAGTCCCTGCTGGAGCGGTGGCGCGAGGAGGGCGGGCGGCCGCCCGAGGGGACGGACGAGGAGACCGCTCTGACGGCGATGCTTGCCTCCGCCTATCCGGCCGAGAGTGGCGAGGCCGACCCGGTTGCCCTGGCCGTGCTGGAGGAGACCGCCGAGTATCTCGGTGCCGGGCTGTCCGACCTGATCAACCTGTTCCAGCCCGAGCGGATCCTCATCGGGGGGTGGGCGGGGCTTCAGCTGGGGGCGCGGTTCCTGCCTGCGGTGCGGCGGTATGCGGCCTCGTACGCGCTGCGGTATCCGGCCGAGAAGGTGACCATCGAGCTTGGGCGGCTCGGGCCCGACGCGGTGACCGTCGGTGCGGCGATCTTGCCGCTGGCGGACTTCTTCGCCCGGGGCGGGCGGCGGCTGGAGCGGGTGCCTGAGGGGCCGGTGCCTGCGTGGCAGACGGCGTTGGAGGAGCGCACTTCCTGACAGCTCCCCGCCCCTTGGGGGCGCACCCCCAGGTTTCGGTGGTCACCGGCGGAGGTACTCGCGTCTCGCTCGAACCACGTGAAGGGAGTGCGCCGTGGCCGATCGGCACGACACAGGCCAGGGCGGTGAGCCCGTGCCGCGGGATCTGCCTGACCAGCAGGTCGGCGAGGGTGAAGACCCGCTGGACATACCCGTTCCGGACATGGAGACCGATACGTCCGACGACGAGGTGCCGGACACCGACGAGGCCGGTACCGGTCGCCGCGACGGCCCCCGTTCGGCCACCGTCCATCCTGAGCACCCCGCTCCGGACGAGCCCTCTGCCTGACCGCGACAGGAGCCCAGCATGGGTATCGGCGACCGGGTCCGTGCATGGCCCGTCTACCGGCAGCTCACCGGCACCGACCGCACGGGCCGGGGGAGCGCCGCGAAATCCTCGTACACCGAAGGCCTGCGTCCCCGCACGGACAGCGCGGAGCGCGTGGTGCAGTCCGTCTGCCCCTACTGCGCGGTCGGCTGCGGCCAGCAGGTCTATGTGCGCGACGAGAAAGTCGTGCAGATCGAGGGCGACCCCGCCTCGCCAGTCAGCCGCGGACGGCTGTGCCCCAAGGGCTCGGCGACCCTGCAGCTGACCACCGGACCGGCCCGCGAGCACCAGGTGCTCTACCGCCGCCCGCACGGCACCGACTGGGAGCCGCTCGACCTGGACACCGCCATGGACATGGTCGCCGAGCGGGTCATCCGTACCCGGCGCGAGACCTGGCAGTGGGAGTACGAGGGGATGCGCACCGCCCGCACCATGGGCATCGCCAGTCTCGGCGGCGCGACCCTCGACAACGAGGAGAACTACCTCATCAAGAAGCTGCTGACCGGCCTCGGCGTGGTGCAGGTGGAGAACCAGGCCCGGGTCTGTCACTCGTCGACGGTCGCAGGGCTCGGCACCTCCTTCGGACGTGGCGGCGCCACCACCTTCATGCAGGACCTGCAGTTCTCCGACTGCATCGTCATCGAGGGCTCCAACTTCGCCGAGTGCCACCCGGTCGGCTTCCAGTGGGTGATGGAGGCCAAGAAGCGCGGCGCCACCATCATCGACGTCGACCCGCGCTTCAACCGCACCAGCGCGCTCGCCGACCTGTACGTGCCCATCCGCGCGGGCACCGACATCGCCTTCCTCGGCGGGATCATCAACCACGTACTGACCGAGGAGAAGGACTTCCGCGAGTACGTCCTCAACTACACCAACGCCTCCACCCTGGTCGGCGAGGACTTCCGCGACGCCGAGGACCTCGACGGCGTCTTCTCCGGTCTGGACGAGGAGAAGAAGCACTACGACCCCACCACCTGGCAGTACGAGGGCGTCGAGATCCAGCAGCCGGCCGGCGAGGCCGACGAGCTCTACGAGGAGCGCACCCGCAAGTCCGCCGGCGCCGAGGCCCACGGCTCCGGCGGGGCGCGTACGGGCCACCGAGCCCCCACCGACGAGACCCTCCAGCATCCGCGCTGCGTCTACCAGATCCTCAAGCGGCACTACGCCCGCTACACCCCCGAGATGGTCGAGGAGGTCTGCGGCATCCCCGTCGAGACCTTCCGGCAGGTCTGCGACGCGCTGACGACGAACTCCGGCCCCGAGCGCACCAGCGCCTTCTGCTACGCCGTCGGCTGGACCCAGCACACCACCGGCGCCCAGTTCATCCGCGCCGCCTGCGTCCTCCAGCTCCTGCTCGGCAACATCGGCCGCACCGGCGGCGGCATCCAGGCCCTGCGCGGCCATGCCTCCATCCAGGGCTCCAGCGACATCCCCACCCTCTTCAACCTGCTGCCCGGCTACATCCCGATGCCGCACGCCCACGAGGACATGAACCTCGACAACTTCGTCGAGACGACCCGCACCGTGAAGGGCTTCTGGGCCGACATGCGGGCGTACATCGTCAGTCTGCTGAAGGCCTACTACGGCGATGCCGCCACTCCCGACAACGACTTCTGCTTCGACCACCTCCCGCGGCTGACCGGCTCACACTCCACCTACGACACGGTCATGGCCCAGCTCGACGGCGACTGCAAGGGCTACTTCCTGCTCGGCGAGAACCCGGCCGTCGGCTCCGCCAACACCCGTCTGCAGCGGCTGGGCATGGCCAACCTGGACTGGCTGGTCGTGCGGGACTTCTCCCTCATCGAGTCGGCGACCTGGTGGAAGGACGGCCCCGAGATCGAGACCGGTGAGCTGCGCACCGAGGACATCGGCACCGAGGTGTTCTTCTTCCCGGCCGCCTCCCACACCGAGAAGTCCGGCTCCTTCACCAACACCAACCGCTGGGTGCAGTGGCACTACCAGGCCGTGGAACCCGAGGGCGACGCCCGCAGCGACCTGTGGTTCATGTACCACCTGGGCCGCCGCATCAGGGAGAAGCTGGCCGGCTCGACCGACCCCATGGACCGCCCGGTCCTCGACCTGACCTGGGACTACCCGGTCACCGGAGAGCTTGAGGAACCCGTCGCCGACGCCGTGCTCGCCGAGATCAGCGGCCATGGGCCCGACGACACCCCGCTGAGCGCTTACACCGAACTCAAGGACGACGGCTCCACCCGCTGCGGCTGCTGGATCTACTGCGGTGTCTACGCCGACGGCGTCAACCAGGCCGCCCGCAAGAAACCCCACTGGGAGCAGGACTGGGTGGCCGCCGAGTGGGCCTGGGCCTGGCCCGCCAACCGCCGCATCCTCTACAACCGCGCCTCCGCCGCCCCCGACGGCACGCCCTGGAGCGAACGCAAGAAGTACGTCTGGTGGGACCCGGAGGAGGGGAAGTGGACCGGGCGCGACGTCCCGGACTTCGTCCCCGACCGTGCACCGGACTTCGTGCCCGACGAGGACGCGGTCGGCCCCGACGCGCTGCGCGGCGACGACCCGTTCATCATGCAGGCCGACGGCAAGGGCTGGCTGTTCACCCCCGCAGGCCTTGAGGACGGCCCGCTGCCCACCCACTACGAGCCGCAGGACTCGCCGTTCCCCAACGCCCTGTACCCCTCGACCCCGCGCAACCCGGTGCGTGAGCTGCTGCCCCGCGAGGGCAACCGCTACCACCCCAGCGGAGACGAGAAGGGCGCCGAAGTCTTCCCGTACGTCGTCACCACGCACCGCCTGACCGAGCACTTCACGGCGGGCGGCATGAGTCGCTGGTCGGAGTATCTGTCCGAGCTGCAGCCGGAGTTCTTCTGCGAGGTCTCGCCCGCGCTGGCCCGCGAGCGCGGCCTGGAGAACGGCGGCTGGGCGACGATCGTCACCGCCCGCAACGCCGTCGAGGCACGCGTGCTGGTGACCGACCGGATCCGGCCCCTGCGGGTGCAGGGCCGCACGGTCCACCAGATCGGCCTGCCGTTCCACTGGGGGCCCAACGGCGTCGCCAAGGGTGATGCAGCCAACGAACTGCTGGCCATCGCCCTCGACCCCAACGCCCACATCCAGGAGGACAAGGCGCTGACCGCCGACATCCGCGCCGGCCGCCGCCCGCGCGGCCCGGACCTGCCGAGGCTGGTCGCCGAGTACCGCACCCGGGCCGGCATCACCCCGGACACCGGAACGGAGGCACGCAAGTGAGCGAGGAACGCGTCGGCTTCTTCACCGACACCTCCGTCTGCATCGGCTGCAAGGCCTGCGAGGTCGCCTGCAAGGAGTGGAACGCCATCCCGGAGGACGGGCTGTCGCTCACGGCCATGTCGTACGACAACACGCAGGCGCTCGGCGCCTCGACCTGGCGGCATGTGGCCTTCATCGAGCAGCCGCGCCCGGACGGCCGCACCCAACTCCCGTTGGTCGAGGGCGAGTCGACCGCGCAGGAGACACCGGTCGGCGGTGACGGCGAACTGCGCTGGCTGATGTCCTCCGACGTGTGCAAGCACTGCACCCACGCCGCCTGCCTCGACGTCTGCCCCACCGGCTCGCTCTTCCGCACCGAGTTCGGCACGGTCGTCGTCCAGGAGGACATCTGCAACGGCTGCGGCTACTGCGTACCCGCCTGCCCGTACGGCGTCATCGAGCAACGCCCGCACGACGGACGCGCGTTCAAGTGCACGATGTGCTACGACCGCCTCGGCGCAGGACAGGAACCGGCCTGCGCCAAGGCCTGTCCCACCGAGTCCATCCAGTTCGGCCCGCTCGACGAACTGCGCGAGCGGGCCGCGCTGCGGGTCGACCAGCTGCACGAGGCGGGCGTCACCGACGCCCGCCTGTACGGCCACGACCCGGACGACGGCGTCGGCGGCGACGGCGCGTTCTTCCTGCTCCTGGACGAGCCCGAGGTGTACGGGCTGCCACCGGACCCCGTCGTCACCACCCGGGACCTGCCCGAGATGTGGAAGCACGCGGGCGCCGCGGCCCTGTCCCTGCTGGGCGGCCTCGCGGCCTGCTTCGCGCTCACCGGGAGGGGCCGGCGATGAGCACGACCGAGCGCGCGGGACGCAGGAGGCGGCGCGGCGAGCAACCCGTCGTCCCCCGGGCCGAGTTCGAGTCCTACTACGGCCGTCCGGTGATCAAGGCACCCTCCTGGGCCGCCCCGGACATCGCCGGGTACTTCTTCCTCGGCGGGCTCGCCGGAGCAGGCTCGGTGCTCGCGGCGGGCGCACACCTGACCGGACGTACGAGGACCGCGACGGCACTCAAGGTGTCCTCGCTGGCCTCCGTCTCCCTGTCGGCCGCCGCCCTGATCCACGACCTCGGAAAGCCGGGCCGGTTCGCGAACATGCTGCGGGTGTTCAAGCCGACCTCGCCCATGAGCATGGGGTCCTGGCTGCTCGGCGCCTACGGGCCCGTGGCGGGTGCGGCCGCCGCGAGCGCCGTGACCGGCCGGTCGCCGCGTCTCGGGGGCGCGGCGACCGGAGCCGCCGCACTCCTGGGCCCCGCGGTCGCCACCTACACCGCGGTGCTGGCCGCCGACACCGCCGTACCGGCCTGGCACGGCGTCCACCGGGAGCTGCCGTACCTCTTCGCGGCGTCCGCGACCGCGGCGGCGTCCGGGATGGCCCTCGTCGCCGGACCCACGAGCGAGAACGCTCCGGCCCGCTGCGCCGCCGGGCTGGCTGCGCTGGCCGACGCGGCCGTCACGAAGGCGGCCGAGCAGCGCCTGGGCATGGTCGCCGAGACCTGGCGGGAGGGCCGGGCGGGCACACTGCTCCGGGCGGCGCAGGTGCTCACCGCCGGGGGTGCCGTCACGGCCGCCCTCTTCGGCGGACGGCGCGGCGCCGCGGCCGCCTCCGGGCTCGCCCTGCTCGCGGGATCGGCCTGCACCCGCTTCGGCGTCTTCGCCGCGGGCATCGCCTCGGCGGAGGACCCCAAGTACACGGTGGTGCCCCAGCGCGAACGGCTCGGCGAGACCACCTAGACCCACCTAGACCTCGTCGGTCCGCGCCTCAGGCGTGGCCGCCCCCTTCCAGGCCGGTCAGCCCACCTTGCGCCCCCGCAGCGGCTCGGTGCGTACCCCTGCGCCGTGCTGGAGGCCGTGCAGGAACTCCTCCAGGACTTCGGTCGCCTCATGTTCCGGGTGCCAGCCCAGCTCGGTGCGCGCGCGGGTGCAGTCCATCAGCGGCAGCCGTAGGACCGCGTCGAACAGATGCGGTGACGCCGGCAGGAGGTGCAGGCCCCAGGCGGCGGCGATCGCCGAGCGGGCTGCGGCGCGGGGGAGGCGCAGCGGGCGGGTGTCCAGCAGCTGAGCGAGCAGTTCGGCGTCGACCGGGGGCTCGGCCGCCAGGTTGAAGGCGCCGCGGACCTCGGAGCCGAGCGCGAGGACGTACGCCCTGGCCGCGTCGTCGGTGTGCAGCGCCTGCACCCGCAGACCCGGAATGTCGGGGAGGAAGGGCAGCAGCTCCGGGCGCGCCAGTGGGCCCGGAAGGAAGCGGCCGCCGAAGATCCGGCGCTGCTCGCTCGCCGACTCGCGCTTGAAGAGGAAGGCGGGCCGCATCCGGACCACCCGCACCTCCGGGTGGTCGCGCTCGAAGGCGTCCAGGGTGCGCTCCAGATAGGCCTTCTCGCGGCAGTACGCGGCATCCGGCCAGCCGTGCGTCGGCCACGACTCGTCCACCGCGTGGTCCTTCGGTCCCGGAGAGTAGGCGCCCACCGACGAGGCGTGCACGAGCGTCGGCACCCGGGCCGCCGCGACCGCCTCGAACACCCGGATGCTCCCGAGGACGTTCGTGCGCCAGGTCGCCGCCGGATCATGCGTGGGCTGGAAGGCCCACGCCAGATGGACGACCGCGTCGGCGTCCTCGAACTCCTTGGCCAGATCGGCCTGTTGGGATGCGAGGTCGACCGCGGACCACTCGGTCCGGGCCGGCGACCACTCGGGAATCCGCCGGGCCAGACCCAGCACGGACTCCACCTGCGCTTCCTCGGAGAGGAGGCGCACCACACTGGTGCCGACGTTGCCGGTGGCACCCGTGACAACGATCCTGCTGCCCACTGCGCTGCTCACCTTCGGCTCCTTCCGGCCGCACGGTCCGAAACGGGGTGACCGAGTACCCCGGCCGGGGCGAGGGCACGCGGAAGCCGCCGTATGACCTCGGAGGTAATCGACGCCCGTACCGGCCCCCGGAACGATGGAGGACGTACCCACTCCACCGGATCGCAGGAGGACGTCCCATGCCGTACTTCGCCAGCCCCGCCGACGGCACGCAGCTGCACTACGTCGACTACGGACCGGCCGACGGCCCCGTGGCCGTCTTCGTCAACAGCGCCTACCTGGGCACCGAGATGTGGGAGTTCCAGATGCTGCCGCTGGCGGCCGAGGGCTACCGCTGCGTGGGCCTGGACCGGCGCGGGCACGGACGCTCCGACGACGTGTGGAACGGCTACGACCTCGACACCCTCGCCGACGACCTGTACGGGCTGCTGGACCATCTGGATCTGCGCGCGGTGACGCTGATCGGCCACTCCGTGGGCAGCGCGGAGATCGTGCGCTGCCTGACCCGGCACGGCAGCGGCCGGGTGACCCGGGTCGCGCTGGTGGCGGGCATCGCCCCGGGTGTGGCCCGTACGGAGGACAACCCGGACGGCTGGGACCCCGCGGTCATGCGGGCAGGCAACGCGGCCTTCCTGCGCGACCGGGCGGCGTTCTTCAACGACCCCGAGGCACTGAGCGGCTTCTTCGCCCTGCACCGGCCGGGCAACGACGTCTCGCCCGCCTACGTCCGCTACCTGAGCGACCGCTGTCTGGTGTCCACCGTGCGGGCCTCCAGCGCCGTCCAGGAGACGATCGTCACCCTCGACGTCGCCCCCGAACTGGCCAAACTGGAACTGCCGTTGCTCGTCGTGCACGGCACGCACGACGTCTCGGCACCCCTGGAGACGACCGGCCGCCGCGCCGCCGCCCTCGCTCCCGACGCCACGCTCAAGGTCTACGAGAACGCGGGCCACGGCCTGTTCGTCACCCACGCCGAACAACTCACCGCCGACCTACGGGAGTTCATGGCCGGTTGAGCCCCGGCAGCTCCGGGCCGACCAGGAGATGATCAAGCCATGAGCCAGATCATCCTGATGCCCGACGCCCGGGTCGCCGCCGTACCGGTGGTGGAGAACGGCGAGCCCCTCGTCGACGTACGAGACAAGCTCCTGGTCGACGACCGCAGGCACGAGGACTCCCACGGCGCCGAGATCCTGCTGCGCCGGGGCGTCCTCGACCGCCTGCTCGCCGCACAGGCACTGCTCCCCGAGGGCCTGCGTCTGCTGTTCGTGGAGGGATACCGGCCGCCGGCCCTCCAGCGCCGCTACTTCGAGCAGTACGCCGACGAACTGCGCACAGCCCACCCCGACTGGCCCGCCGACCGTATCCGCAGCGCCGCCAGCCGCTATGTCTCCCCGCCCGAGATCGCCCCGCACAGCGCGGGCGCGGCCGTCGACCTCACCCTCGCCGACGCCGACGGCCGCGAGCTGGACCTGGGCACCGAGATGAACGCCACCCCGGAGCAGAGCGACGGCGCCTGCTACACCGATGCCCCGAACATCACGGACGAGGCCCGCGCCCACCGTGCCCTGCTCGGCGGGGCGCTGACAGCCGCCGGGCTCGTCAACTACCCCACCGAGTGGTGGCACTGGTCCTACGGAGACCGCTACTGGGCCCTCGTGACCGGCGCACCAGCCGCCCTGTACGGGCCCAGGGAACCGGGTGACTCCTAGGCGAAGGCGTTCACGCCCGTCAGCTCCGCCGACAACTCCCACAGCCGGGCGGCCTGTTCGGGGTCGATCGCCCAGTCCTTGACGCCGCTGGTCGCGCCGTCGACCGCGAGCTCGGCGATGTCGCAGTCCTCCAGGTAGACACCGCCGAGGCCGTCCAGCTGGGGCGAGGTCGCCGCCCACACCTGGGTGGCCGCGCCCTGCGGCGGGGTCTTGAAGCCCTCGGGGTTGAGGACGTTGCCGTCCTCGTCGATCCAGCCGCGCTCGATCATCTCCGCCTTGGGGATGTGCCGCTGCAGCGGGGTGAGGATGCCGCCGGGGTGCAGGGAGAAGGCGCGCACGCCGGCGTCGCGGCCGAGCTTGTCGAGGTGCACGGCGAACAGGACGTTCGCGGTCTTGGCCTGCCCGTAGGCCTGCCACTTGTCGTAGCCCTGGGTCCAGTGGACGTCGTCCCAGCGCATGCCGGAGAAGTGGTGGGCACGGGAGGAGACGGAGACGACGCGGGCGCCGCCGGGCGCGATCGCCGGCCACAGCCGGTTGACCAGAGCGAAGTGGCCCAGGTGATTGGTGGCGAACTGGGCCTCCCAGCCGGGCCCCACCCGCGTCTCCGGGCACGCCATGATCCCGGCGTTGTCGATCATGATGTCGATGGTCCGCCCGGAGGCGAGGAAGCGCTCGGCGAAGGCCCGCACGCTCTCCAGGTCGCCGAGGTCCAGCTCGTCCACCTCGACACCGTCGAGGCCGGTCAGCGCCTCCTCGGCGGTGGCCCGGCGGCGGGCCGGGACGACCACCCGGGCGCCCGCCTTGGTCAGGGCGCGCGTGGTCTCCAGGCCGAGCCCCGAGTATCCGCCGGTGACGACGGCGAGCCTGCCGGTCAGGTCGATGCCCTGAAGGACGTCGTCGGCCGTGCTCGTGGCGCCGAAACCGGATCCGATCTTGTGCTGTGCAGTGCCAGTGCTCATGCCGAGAACGCTACGGATTGGAGTGCTCTCGAAGTCAAGCGCGGCCCGGTGCGGTCGGGCGCGGGCAGGAAAGAGCCCCGACCGGACGGGGGAGGCCGGTCGGGGCTCGCCTGGTGGTGGGCACGGATGGCGGTCGCCTCTCGGCGAAAGGCTCCACAGGGCTTCAGCCGAACGATCGTCCCTGTGGGCGAATGGTGAGGCCCAGGGACACTGTCCCATCCGCACCCACGGTTGGTTCAACGGCGAACTACCGCGGGGTGTTCCGGTGTTCGGCATCTTGTGCGGTGATCTGCGTCACCCGCTCGGGCCGCTCAGCCCAGCGGGCTGTTCTTCAGGTCGGACAGCAGATGCGCAGGGTCGTCGTACACGGCCTCGGCTCCCGCCTCCTCCAGGTCGGCGCGCGGGATGCCGCCGCACAGCACGCCCAGGCAGCGCACGCCGGCGCGGCTGCCCGCGCGCATGTCCCACACGGTGTCACCGACGAAGACCGCCCGTTCGGCGGGCACCCCGGCCAGTTCCAGGGCGTGTTCGACGGGCTCGGGGGCCGGCTTCCCCTCCTTGACGTCGTCCGCGCTCGCGGTGGCGGTGATCGCGTCGTCGGCGGAGATCGCGCGGCGCAGCGCGGAGAGCTCCGGGCCGCTCGCGGAGGTGGCCAGCACCACCTTCCAGCCGTCGTGGTCGAGGCGCCGCAGCAGCCGTCCCGCATCCTCGAACGCGGGCAGCCGGTCGAAGTACTGGCCGTACAACGCCTTGTGCGCGGCGCTGAGTTCGGCGTCCTGCTCGGTGTCCCGCCGATCGCCCAGCAGCCGGGCGACGAGGTCCTCGGAGCCGAGGCCGATGGAGCGGTGGATGGCGTGCATGGGCACCTTGTGCCCGGCTTGGCGGAAAGCCTCCCACCAGGCCACCACGTGCAGGTGGTTGGTGTCGACGAGGGTTCCGTCGACGTCGAACACGGCCGCCCGTTCCATGCGCACTCCCTTGCTCTTCCGCTGCCCCGAGTACCCACGTCAGGTTCCTGCCACTCCTGCGGGCGTACGCCGCGAGCCGGTCCAGGCCAGCAACTCGTCCAGGCTCCAGGTGTTCACCACGCGCTCGGCCGGCACCCCGCACTCCTCCGCCCGGGCACAGCCGAGGATCTGCCAGTCCAGCTGGCCGGGCGCGTGCGCGTCGGTGTCGACCGAGAACAGCACCCCCGCCTCGACCGCCCGGCGCAGCAGCCGCCGTGGGGGATCGAGCCGCTCGGGCCTGCTGTTGATCTCCAGGGCGGTGCCCGTCTCGGCCAGCGCGGCAAACACCTCGTCGGCGTCGAACTCCGACTCGGGCCGCCCCCGCCCGGTCACCAGCCGCCCCGTGCAGTGCCCGAGCACATCGGAGTGCGGATCGCGTACGGCGGCCACCATGCGGCGGGTCATCGAGCGGGCGTCCATGCGCAGCTTGGAGTGAACCGACACCACCACCACGTCGAGCCGCTCGAGCAGCTCCGGCTCCTGGTCCAGCGTGCCGTCTTCGAGGATGTCGCACTCGATGCCGGTGAGCAGCCGGAACGGCGCCCAGGTGGTGTTCAGCTCCGCCACCACGTCCAGCTGTTCCCGCAGCCGTTCGGCAGACAGGCCGCGCGCCACCGTCAGCCGGGGGGAGTGGTCCGTCAGCACGGCCCACTCGTGCCCGAGGGCCTGCGCGGCCCGGCCCATCTCCTCGATCGGGCTGCCGCCGTCCGACCAGTCGGAGTGCAGATGGCAGTCCCCGCGCAGCCTGGCCCGCAGCCCCGCACCGGCCCGGTCCTCGCTCGGCGCCCCCGCCTCGCCCTCCAGCTTGCGCAGATAGCCGGGCACCTCGCCGGCCAGCGCCTCCCGGACGACCTGCGCGGTCTTCGGGCCGACGCCCTTGAGCGACTCCAGTGACCCGGCGGCCGCCCGCTCGCGGACCTCGTCCGCGGGCAGGGACGTCAGCACGCGGGCCGCCGTACGGAAGGCGCGGACGCGGTACGTCGGCGCCAGGGACCGTTCCAGCAGGAAGGCGATCCGCTCCAGTGCCTCGACGGGATCCATGGTGACCTCCTCCTCCAGGGTTCCCCAGCGCCGGGCACCCCGCACGGTTTGTCCCGCCCGCACCCGGGTACTGCGATGCGCACCCCGCACCGTCCACGAGGAGGTCGGCGATGCCCACATCAGCTCCCACCAAGGTCGCCGTGATCACCGGCTCCGACTCCGGCATCGGCCGCGCCACCGCCGTACGGCTGGCCCGGGCGGGCATGGACGTCGGCATCACCTGGAACAGCGACCTCAAGGGCGCCGAGGAGACCGCGGAGGAGGTGCGCGCCCACGGGCAGCGGGCCGCCGTGGCCCAGATGGACCTCACCCGGCTGCCCACCGCCGCCGGCACCGTCGACGAGCTCTGCGACCGGCTCGGCCGCCTGGACGTGCTGGTCAACAACGCCGGTACCGGCACCATGACGCCCTTCCTCGACCTCGAACTCGACACCGTGCGCGAGGTCGTCGAGGTCGACCTGATCGGCCCGTTCCTGTGCGGACAGCGGGCGGCGCGACACATGATCCGGCAGGGCGACGGCGGCCGGATCGTCAACGTGACCTCCGTCCACGAGCACCAGCCGCGGGTCGGCGCCGCCCCCTACTGCGCGGCCAAGGGCGGCCTCGGACTGCTCACCCAGGTCATGGCCCTGGAGCTCGCCGAGTACGGCATCACCGTCAACGCGGTCGCGCCCGGCGAGATCGCCACCCCGATGACCGGCCAGGAGGACACCGACGTGCACACCGAGCCCCGCCCCGGCATTCCCGTGGGACGGCCCGGGGATGCCCGCGAGGTTGCCGCCGTGATCGCCTTCCTGGCGAGCCCCGACGCCTCCTACGTCACCGGCGCCTCCTGGAGCGTGGACGGCGGCATGCTGCGGATGGGCCCGCAGGCCGGCTCCCACCTCGAGAGCGACGACTGGCGTCGCCCCTGAGCCGACCGCTGTGAGACTGCGCACCAGCTCCTGCGACGGCCCCGGTTTCACCCTCCCCCACTCTCGGCTTCGCTCGAGCGGGGGGACCCCCATCGCTGCGGCCGCGGCTTCCGCTACCTGGACGAGACTGGTGCGCCGCTGAAGGACCCCGGGCACCTCGCCCGCATCCGGGCCCTGGTCATCCCGCCCGCCTGGCGGGACGTGTGGATCTGCCCCTGGCCCCACGGCCATCTCCAGGCCGTCGGCACGGACGACGCGGGGCGTCGCCAGTACCTCTACCACGAACAGTTCCGCGCCCAGCAGGAGCAGGCCAAGCACGAACACGTCCGCGAGGTCGCCTGCGCTCTGGCCGAACTGCGCGCCAAGGTCGCCCTGGACCTCGTCGGCCGCGGCCTGTCCCGCTCCCGGGGCACCGCGTGCGCCGTGCGCCTGCTCGACCCGGGCTTCCGCATCGGCAGCGACCGGCACACTCGCGAGAGCGAGACCTACGGCCTGACGACGATGCTGCGCGAACACGTCACCTGCGGCCGCGGGGAGATCGCGTTCAGCTACCCGGCCAAGGGCGGCACCGAGATCGTACGGGCCCTCGTCGACGAGCAGGCCCACGCCGTCGTACGGGCCCTGCTGCGCCGCCGCCGCAGCGGCGGCGAGCGGCTGCTGGTGTACTGGGAGGGGCGCGCCTGGCACGACCTGCACGGCGACGACCTCAACGAGGCGCTGCGCCGGCTGTCCGGCACCGAGATCACCGCCAAGGATTTCCGCACCTGGCACGCCACGGTCCTCGCCGCCGTCGCCCTGGCCGTCGTCACCGAGGAGGCAAGCGCCACCCCGGCCGCCCGGCGCCGGCAGACCAGCCGCGCCGTCCGCGAAGTCAGCCACTACCTCGGCAACACCCCCGCCGTGTGCCGTGCCTCCTACATCGACCCCCGGGTCGTGGAGCTCTTCGAACAGGGGGAGACCATCGCCCCCGTGCTCACCCGGCTGGGTGAACACGGGCACTTCGGCCGTCCCGCGACGCAGGGCGCCGTCGAGGCGGCGGTGCTCGAGCTGCTGGAGCGCTGACACCCCCGAGCCACCTGGGCCTGATGCGTCCTACGCTCTATTGCATGACCGAACAAGCAGCTCCCTACATCTCCAATCCGCGGATCATGGTCCTCCGTGTGCAGCCGGGCACACCGCCGTTCCGGATCGTGGAGATCGACGGCGAAGTGATCGGTGAGGCCAAGTCCGTCACCGACGTCCTGGAGGCCGCCGCCGCCTTCGGCATCACGGTGCACGACTTGGACGACCCGGACGTGGTGCGCTGGGTGGGCGGTGACAAGTTCACCTGGAAGTTGCACTGACGGCGCGGCTCAGCCGACCGTCCACTTCTGGTTGGCGCCGCCCGAACAGGTCCAGATCTGCAGCCGGGTGCCGTTGGCCGAGTTGTTCCCGGTCACGTCGAGGCATTTGTCCGTCTGCGGATTGACGATGTCGTGCGCCCCGGTGACCGTCCACTTCTGGTTCGGGCCGCCGGTGCAGTCCCACAGCTGGACTGTGGAGCCGTCCGCGGTGCCGTTGCCGGTGACGTCCAGGCACTTGCCGAGCGCACGCAGGGTGCCGTCGGAACCCACCGTCCACTGCTGGGCGGCGGTGCCGTTGCAGTCGTAGAGCTGGACGGGGGTGCCGTTGGCGGAGTTCGCCCCGGCGACGTCCACGCACTTTCCGGCCAGTCCCCTGATCGCCGCTCCGGTGGCCGAGTCGCCGGTCGTGACCGACACCGAGTCCACCACCAGCTGCTGCGGGAACGACGTGGAGCCGTCCGGGTCGCCGGGCCAGTAGCCACCCACCGCCAGGTTCAGGATCAGGAAGAACGGCCTGTTGAACACCCAGGTGCGCCCGCCCAGATCGGCGGGTGTGCGCCGCTGGTAGACGGTGCCGTCAACCGACCAGGTGATCGAGTCGGGTGCCCAGTCGACGGCGAAGGTGTGGAAGGCGTCCGCGAAGGCCTGCCCGTTCGGCAGGGAGTAGGCGGCGCCTATGCCGCCCGAGCCGGAGTAGCCGGGGCCGTGGATGGTGCCGTGCACGGTGGACGGCTCGTAGCCGACGTTCTCCATGACGTCGATCTCGCCCGAGTCCGGCCAGTTGACGGGCGTGCCGAGCATCCAGAACGCGGGCCACATGCCCTGCCCCCGCGGGATCTTCATCCGTGCCTCGACGTGCCCGTACTGGGCGGTGAACCTCCCCGAGGTGTTCAGCCGCGCCGAGGTGTACTGGCAGGTTCCGTACCAGCACTGGTAGTTGGCCGGGTTCTCGTGCCGCGCCGTGATCACCAGATGGCCCTGGCCGTCCAGGGCCGCGTTCCTGGTGCCCGGGGTGTAGTACTGCCGCTCGTGGTTGTTGACGTTGTCCCCGGTCTCGGTCTGCCACTTCGAGGAGTCGACCGCGGCCCCGGCCGGCCCGTCGAAAGTGTCGGAGAACGCCACCGTGGCGGCGGCCGCCCCGGGCGGATCCGCCTGCGCAGCACCGGCCGCGGCGGACGCGACCAGTACGGCGGACAGGGCGGCGAACAGACATCTGCGCAGCAGGCGTGGGGAGGCCACGGGACTTCCTTCCGTACGGCGGCCGGGCGCAGGGAGACGTCCGGCCGAGGGTGGGGGTGAAGGCGTCGCCTCTTGATTTAAGTAGTGAGATAAGGGGTCGTCAATACTTTGGTACGGACCAGGAGTTGGGTGGTGGGGCTATGCGTCCTTTGCCCGCTTCGCCGCCCGTCGCGGCAGCCGCTCCCGCGCGTGCACGGCCCGGCTCAGCCGCCGCCCCAGCAGGAGGTAACCCACCAGTGCACCGGTCGTGTTGAGGATGACGTCGTCGATGTCGAAGGCCCGGCCTTGGACCAGTGCTCCCTGGGCGAACTCCACCAGCAGCATCACCAGCGCGGTCAGCACCAGCACCCGCAGCAACCCGCGCGCCCGTGGCGCGACGACCGGCACCAGGATGCCGAACGGGACGCCCAGCAGCACATTGCCGCCGATCTGCTTCACGGCGTCCCGGAAAGCCGGCTGGTCCAGGTAGAGCCGCAGAGTGGTCCCCGGATGCAAGTTCGTGTGGGCCATCGCAGCAGAGGCGGGGGAGGGCTGCAGGGTCAGCCGGGCCAGCACCGCGGCGAAGGCCACCATGAACCCGAAGGCGCACAGCATCGCCAGCAGACGGATCGGCAAGGGCATCACATGCCGCTCACGAGGAGCCGGTTGCGACTTGCTCGCGGGCTTCGCGGACTTCTTCGTCTTCTCCGGCTTGCTCGCCTTCTCCTTCTCCGGCTTCTTCCACTTCGCGTACTTCTTCAGCTTCTCGGACGTGCGGGTCTTGGTGGTACGCAGGCGCAACGCTGAACGTGGTCGCAAGGCTGCACGGGCCATCAGGTCCTCCAGTCTTCAACTTCCCTGCGTTGTAGGGCGGTTACCCGCTTGCGAGCCGAGAATGCCGCCGCCGGGCCGACTCCGCCCACGCGGCCCCGCGGTTTCCCTTCCTGCCGTAGGGGCACTCCGGCGGTGGAAGCCAGCGCGCCGCCGCCCGGGGTGCCCGCCGCGATGTTTGGATGCCGCGGGACGGGCGTACCGGACATCCCGCCCGTGACGGTGTGCGAGCAGAGCCCGAGGAGGTGACGCATGACCCCGCGAACGGTCCTGTTCACCGTGGCCGAGCTGCTGGGCTGGTGGCTCGCGCTCGGCCTGCTGTGGCTGGTCCTCATCAGCACCGTCGACACCCTGGAACTCGTCGTCGGCGCGAGCTGCGCCGGCGTGGCGGCCTTCGCGGCCCGGGGCGCACGACGGGCGGTGAGGGGGACGTGAACGGCTGGACGCTCGCCGCCGCCGTCGGCCTCGCCGGCGGACTGGGCACCGCGCTGTGGGGCGTGACCACCGGTCCGCTGCGCCGCCGGGTCGTGGCCCAGAACCTGTCCACCGCGCTCGCCTGCCCGAGCCTGCTGCTCCTCTCCCAGGCCTACAACCGCCCCTCCTACGTCGACCTGGGCCTCGTCCTGGCCCTGCTCGGACCCGTCGGCACCCTCGTCTTCGCCCGGCTGCTCGCCGAGGAACTCGCCGAGGACCCGCCGCGCGCCTGGGGCCCCACCCTGACGGTCGCCGGGCTCGGCGCGGCCGCCGTGACCGCCCTGTGCGTCGCCACCGGCCCCGGCCGGGCCATGGTGAAACTCCTCGTCATCGGCGCCTTGCTGATCAGCGGGAACATCATGGCCTCGCGGGCCCTGGCCGGGGGATTCCGGGGGGTCCGCGGTGGCTGACGCGGTGATCGTCGTGGCACTGCTGCTGGTCGCGGCCTGCGCGACCGCGGCCGTGGCCACCCGCGACCCCATGCGCCAGGCCCTCGTCCTGTCCGTCCTGGGCGTCGTCCTCGCCGCCCTGTTCACCGTCCTCCAGGCGCCCGACGTCGGGCTCTCCCAGCTGGCCGTCGGCTCCGCGCTGACGCCGCTGCTGCTGATGCTCACCGTCCGCAAGGTCAGGCGGCGCGGACAGGGCAAGGAGCGTGAGCGGTGACCCGGCGCGCCCGGCTGTGGGTGCTGCTCGCGGGCGGTGCGGGCCTGGCCGCACTGCTCGTCGCCGCCTGCCTGGACCTGCCGCACTTCGGCGGCGACCGCCACCCCTACGGCGACCGCGCCGTGCACGCCTCCCTGGCCCGGCGGACCGCCAACACCATCTCCTCCGTCAACTTCGACCAGCGCGCCTTCGACACCCTCGGCGAGATGACCATCCTGTTCTCCGCCGTCCTCGGCTGCGTGATGCTGCTGCGCCAGACCCGCGACGAACACCGGGCCCGCCCCCAACCGGCCGAGGTCGCCCTGCCGGTCCGCCGCTACGCCCTCGTCGTCCTGCCCGTCGCCCTGCTCAGCGGCCTGTACGTCATCGCCCACGGCCAGCTCAGCCCCGGCGGCGGCTTCCAGGGCGGAGTGGTCGCCGCGACCGCCCTGCACCTGCTCTACCTGGGCGCCGACTACGCGGCCCTGGAACGCATCAGGCCGATCGGCGCCTACGAGGTCGCCGACGCCCTCGCCACCTCCGGCTACCTCGTCATGGGCTTCGCGGGACTGATCGGAGGCACGGCCTTCCTCGCCAACACGCTGCTGCCCTACGGCACCTTCAACACGCTGTCCTCCGGCGGCACCGTCCCGCTGCTGAACGCGGCCATCGGCATGGAGGTCGCCGGCGCGGTCGTCGTGCTGCTCGCCCGCTTCCTGGACCAGGCCGTCGAGATCGAGGAGGAGAGCGGCACATGAGAGCCGTGATGGATGTACTGCCGTACCTGGTCGCCGCCTGGGTCTTCCTGGCCGGCTGCTACGGCCTGGCCACCAGCCGCAACCTGATCCACGCCGTCGGCTGCCTGTCCGTGTGCCAGGCCGGCACCTATGTGCTGCTGCTGTCCGTGGGCTACCGCGACGGCGCCACCGCGCCCGTGTTCTCCGACATCAAACCCGGCTCCCGGCCGGTCGTCGACCCGGTCGTGCAGGCGCTCACCCTCACCGACGTCGTCGTCGGCGCCACCGTCACCGCGCTGCTGCTCGCGCTCGTGATGCAGGTCGCCAAGCGGCACGGCACCGTCGACCCCGACGAACTCTCCGAGCTGCGCGGCTGATGAACGACCTGCTGCCCCTCGTCGTCGCCGTGCCCCTGCTGGGGGCCGCCCTCCTGGTCGCCGCGGGCCGCCGACTGCCCCGCGTGGTCGCCGAGTCCACCGGGTGCGCCGTCTCCGCCGGCACGGCCGGACTCGCGATCGTGCTGCTGCTCAACTCCTCGCCGCCCATGACCGAGTGGGTCGGCGGCTGGCAGCCCGTGAACGGCGAGAGCGTCGGCATCGTCCTGACCGGCGACGGGCCGGGCCTCGGCATGGCCGCGCTCGCCTCACTGCTGACCCTGGCCGCCCTCGCGTACTCCTGGCACTACTTCGACGAACCGCCCCGCCGCCACGCGGGCTCCTTCCCCGCGCTGATGCTGCTCTTCCAGGGCGGCATGTGCGGCTTCGCGATCGCCGGCGATCTGTTCAACATGTTCGTCTGGTTCGAGCTGATGAGCGTCGTCGCCTACGCCCTGACAGGCACCCGCGTCGAGGAGGCCAAGGCCGTCCAGGGCGCGCTGACCTTCGCGGTCGTCACCTCGCTCGGCGCGTACGCCATGCTGATGGGCATCGGGCTGCTGTACGCCCGCACCGGCGAACTGGCGATGACCCAGATCGGCCGCGCCTTGGACCGGCACGGCGGGCCCGACGCACTGGTCCTCGCCGGGTTCGTCCTGGTCCTCACCGGACTGCTGGTCAAGGCGGCCGCCCTGCCCTTCCACTTCTGGCTGCCCGACGCCCACGCCGTCGCGCCGACGCCCGTGTGCATGCTGCTGTCGGGCGTGATGGTCGAACTCGGCACGTACGGCGTCTGGCGGGTGTACGGGAGTGTGTTCTCCGGGCCCGGCGGGGTGCCGGCCGGGGCCCTGACGCGGGTGCTCGTGGTGCTCGGCGTGCTGACGGCCGTGATCGGCGCCGTCATGTGCTGGTACCAGCGGCACCTCAAACGGCTGCTCGCGTATTCGACGGTGGCCCACACCGGCCTGTTCCTCATCGGGATCGGGGTGCTGATCCCCGAGGCGGACGACGGGGTCGCGCTGTACGTCCTCGGCCACGCCGGTGTGAAGGCCGCCCTGTTCGCCTGCACCGGCGTCCTCCTCGACCGGTACGGCAGCGTCGACGAACACGCCCTGCACGGACGCGCCCGACGGCTGCGCGGGGTCGCCGTCCTGTACGCCGCCGGCGGCCTCGGTCTCGCCGGGCTGCCCCCGTTCGGCACGGCACTCGGCAAGTCGGTGACGGAGGAGGCCGTGGGCGGCCCCCTCACCGTCGTGTATGTCGCCGCGAGCGCGGTGACCGCCGGTGCGGTGCTGCGGGTCGCCGCCCGCGTCTTCCTCGGCCTCGGGCCCACGCCGCCCGACCACGGCGAGTACGAGACGACCGGTACCGGCGAGGAGCCCGAGACCGGCCAGCGCGTCAGCCGGGTCCCGGGCCCGATGACGGTCGTCCCGACCGTGCTGCTCGCCGCGGCGCTGGCCGTCGGCGTGGTCCCCGGCTTCGCCGGTCTCGTCGCGCACGGGATGAGCGAGGCGGGGTCCGGCGGGGTGGTGGTCTCCACCCCGCAGTGGACCCTGCCCGGCGTGCTCCTGGGCCTGGCCTCGACCCTGCTCGCCCTGGGCCTCGCCGCCGTCGCCGTCACCCGCCCCAAGGTGCTCGCCGCCCCGGACTGGGCGCTGCCGCTGCGGCGCCTGCAGTCCGGGCACGTCGGGGACTACGTGGCCTGGGTGCTGGTCGGGGCCGCCCTGCTCGGCGCGCTGGCCCTGCCAGGGGTGTCGGGGGCCGGCTGATCAGCTGCCGTAGCTGACATGCACCTCCTTGAAACCGAGGGAACGCAGCAGGCCGTCGAGCATGGCCGTGGTGTTGGTCTCGGCGCGCCGGGTCAGGCCGCTGTCCTTGGCCGCGTCACCGATGTGTTTGACGGCGAGCTTCTGCACGGCCTGTTCGCTGTTGGGGTTGTCCGAGAAGAGGTCGCCGAGCCGGTCGAGGAGACCGCGCTGCTTGGAGACGGCGTAGGAGCGGTCCGGGTCGAGGGCCGGCTTGCCGAGCGCCGCGTGCGGCAGCCGGAGCGTGGCGGACGTGCGGTCGCCGTTGACCGTCACGTCGTTCTTGCCGACCTTGCCGAGGTCGACGTACGCGTCGACGGTGCCCGCACCGATGTACAGCGTGCGGGAGCCGCGGATCGCGTCGGGCAGGTACTTGGTGTCCTTTTCCAGGTCGACGACGACCTGGAAGTTGCCGGAGGCGGCGTCGTAACGGCTCATGTCCTGGATGGACTGGAGCAGTGCGGGTCCCGAGCGGTCGTGCGTTTCGGTGCCGAACAGGTCCTTGAGGCCAGGAAGCACACTCAGCCGGATTCCGGCGAAGAACACCACGAGCACCAGCACGACGGCGCTCACCGCCTTCGCCCAGCCTGGCATGCGCCTGGACACGCGCCTGATGGGAGTCGTCATGGCGACGGCCCTCCTTCCTACAGTGCGCATGCCCCCCAAAGCCCTTGGCAGACCCGGCCGTTGGCCGAATGGCACCGCTGACGGGGGCACGCAGGGCGCACTAGCGTGGAGAACTCTCCGTACCGGCGCGCCTGGAGTCCCGGATGAGTACACACAGCACGTCCCGGCCCCTCTGCCCCATGCACCGCATCGACCTCCCCGAACCCGGACCGCCCCGCCCCGCCACCCTCGCCACCGGCACCCCGGTGTGGCTGGTGACCCGTTACGCCGATGTACGCCAGGTCCTCATGGACCCCCGGTTCAACAGGAGTTCCCTCTACGCCGAGGACGCCCCGCCGCTGCTCGTCGTACCGAACCTGCTGGACGACCCGAACGGGCTCCTCAACCAGGACGGCGAGGCCCACCAACGCCTGCGCGGCACCGTCCAGCGGGCGTTCACGCCCCGCGCGATCGCCCGCTGGCACCCCTGGGTGGCCTCGGTGGTCGAGACGCTCCTCGACGACTTCGCCGCGCAGGACCGTCCCGCGGACATCATCGAGGGCTTCACCCGCCCGCTGCCCGTCTCCGTCATCTCCCGGCTGATGGGGCTCGACCACGTGGACCGCGAGCGCATCCGGCACTGGGCCGACCACGCGCTCTCCGGCGGCGCGCACACCCGGGAGCAGGTCGTCGCCGCCATGCACGAGTTCGGCGCCTTCGCTGCCGATCTGGTCGCCCAGCGGCGCAAGACCCCCGGCGACGACCTGGTGAGCGGCCTGGTGGCGGCGGGTGACAGCCTGGACATCGACGAACGGCAACTGGTCACCCTGGTGTGCGGACTGGTGGTCGCGGGCCACGAGACCACCATGACGGCGCTCGGCAACATCGTCGTCTACCTCCTCACCGACCGGCAGGAGGCCTGGCCCGGTCTCGCCGAGGACGAGGAGACGGCGGCCGTCGCGGCCGAACAGCTGCTGCGGGCCGTCCCGCTCAGCGAGGGGCGGGTACTGCCCGGTCTGATCCGCCGCGCCGTCGAGGACACCGAGGTCGGCGGCGTGACGATCCGGGCGGGCAGCGTGGTCGCCGTCCAGACCAACGCCGCCGGCCGCGACCCCGACGTGTTCCCGCCCGGCCCACCGGACCTGTTCACCCCGCTGACCGCCCCCAGCATCGTCTTCGGCGCGGGCCCCCACCACTGCCTCGGCGCCTGGCTGGCCCGCCTGGAACTCGGCCTCGCCCTGCACCGCCTCGCGGCCCGCTTCCCCGACCTCCGCGCCGAGTTCACCCCGGACACCATCGAGTGGCGGGAGGGCCAGATGACACGAAGCCCGAGGCGACTGCCGGTGTCGTGGTGAACACGACCGGAGGGGGCCGGGTCAGTAGCCGATGGCCTCCCGGAGAAGCAGCACGGTGCCACGTCCCGGGCGGGGTTCCGCGTTGAGGACGAGCAGGCGGTTGACCGCGCTGGGCATCCCGTACACCGCCTGGGCGCGGGCGTTCTCCAGCGGGAGGGCGTGCTCCTCGACGCGGCGCAGCGCCGTGCTCAGGTCGGGCACCACCTTCTGCGCGCCGACGATCCAGATCGCGTGGCCGGCGCCGCCCCCGTTGGCAGGGATCTGGCTGCCGCTGCCCGAGGCAAGAACGAGCGAGCCGGTCTCGGTGACCGCGGCGACACTGTTGACGACGAAATCGGGAGCAGCGACCAGCCTTCGGATCTCGTCGGCTCCGGTGGCACGGTCGACGGCCAGGACGCGCGGCCTGATGGCGTCGTACCGGCCGCTGCCGTTGATGTCCTCGTCGATCCCGGACAGCCGGAGGGTCTCGCTGGCACCGGTGAACACGCCGGCACCCTCGGGAACCAGGTCCTTGATGCGGACACGCGCAGCCGCTGCGTCGTCGAGGATCTCGGCGGCGAAGCCGCCTGCACGCAGCGCGGCCGCTGTCCGCTCCAGTTGCTCGGCCGACGCGGGGTCGGCGAAGGACCTGGCCGGAGCCTGGCCGGTTCCGGAGCTCCGCGCCGACTGGGGCGCCGTGCCCGCCAGCGGGGAGGTGTCGAGATACCTGACCTCGTACACCCGCTCGGCGAACCTCCAGCCCTCCTCGGTGCGCTGGTAACGGTCGTGGTAGACGGCGTAGTTCAGTCCCTGGCGGCCGTCGAGGGTGCGCGCGATCTCCTGGATGTAGGCGCGGCCGGTCGCGGTGTCACCGTCGAGTTGGATCGTGCCGGGGTGTGTGTTCTGGACGAAGAAGTCCCACTGGGCCTGCAGCCGCTCACCTCCGGCAAGGATCTCCTCGCGGCCCACCTGCTCGACGGGAATGTTGGGCATGCGCAGGACACCGTCCGGTGTGAAAAGCGACGCCAGCCGCGGCCGGTCGCGCATCATCGCCGCGTCGGTGAACTCCCCGCGCAGCGCCTCGATCTCGACGCGGTCCGCGACGGCCTGGAAGTCGGTCATCGAAGTCCCCTCTGCATCGTGTGTTGTCGTCCTCGCCGGTACGACAACGCAGCCGTGCGGAATGTGAGGCGGCGCCTCGGCCTCACATCCCGGCGCGCTGCCTTGTCCTATCGGGTAGAGCCACAGAAGCGAGCGAGGGAGACGTCCGGACCATGACCACCAGAGCCGAGACGGGCGACGATCAGAGCGAGCCCGGCATTGACGCGATCATGAGCGAGCGGCGGCGGCTGATCAACCTCGGCTATCGGCTGCTCGGATCCCTTGCCGACGCCGAGGACGTCGTGCAGGAGACCTACGCCCGTTGGTACGCCATGTCCGCACGGGAGCAGCAGGCCATCGAGTCGCCCGGCGCCTGGCTGGTGACGGTCGCCAGCCGTATCTGCCTGAACCTGCTCGGCTCGGCGCGGGCCAGGCGTGAGACGTACGTCGGCAACTGGATCCCGGAACCGCTGCCCGAGCCCACGGAATGGACCACCGGCCGCTCCGGCGTCGATGGGATCGACCCGGTCGACCGGGTCACCCTCGACGAGTCGGTGACGATGGCCTTCCTGGTGGTTCTCGATTCGATGACACCGGCCGAGCGTGTCGCGTTCGTCCTGCACGACGTCTTCCGTTACCCCTTCACCGAGGTCGCCGAGATCGTCGGCCGCACCCCGGCGGCGTGCCGCCAACTGGCCTCGTCCGCCCGTCGTCGTATCCGGACCGCGCAGGCTCCGGCGGGCCCGAGCGCAGGGCAGGCCGGCATCGTCAGGCGGTTCAGAACGGCATGGGAGGCCAAGGACATCGACGCCCTGATCGGCCTGCTCGACCCCGACGCCACGGCGACCGCCGACGGCGGCGGGCTGGCCGTCACCCATCTGCATCCGATCGTGGGCGGCGAGCAGATCGCACACGCCTACGCCGAGATCGCGCGGGTGGCGGGCCACCGCACGACATTCCTGGAGTGCACGGTCAACGGCCTTCCCGGCCTGGTGGCGGTGCAGGACGGCACCATCGCGACCGTGTTCTCGTTCGAGATCGTGGACGACCGGATCAGGCGCATCTGGGCAGTACGCAACCCCGAGAAGCTCCGTCCCTGGCGGATCGGCTGACGAGCGTCTCGAACCCGCCTCAGTGCACCCGCAGCTCCCGGTCACCCGACGGGCGAGACCACCACACCCCCTCGTCATGCGTGAGCCCCGGCAGCCGCAGCTCGACCTCCCGTACCCGCCGCGCCGGCAGCTCGCCCGTGATCAGCCACGCCGTGGAGCCGCCGGTGGTGCCGGTGAACTCCGCACCGCAGGAGGCAAGTTGGGCCGTGACGGGAGTGAGTGCGTCGAGCGGGACCTCCGTCTCGAACGCGTGGTACGGCTCGTACAGCCGGGCCCCCGCCCGCTGCAGCGCGCCGCGCAGCACGATCGGGGTGAGCGCCCGGAAGTCGGCGGCCGTGCTGATCGGTGCGCAGTAGCCGGAACGGATCAGCGTGACCCGGTAGTCCGTGACGGGGGCACCGCTCAGCCCGCTCTCCAGGCCGGCGTGCACCGTGTCCTCGATGGCCTGGTGGAACGCGCGGGGGAGTGCCCCGAGTTCCGTCTCGTAGGTGAACACCCCGCCCGAGCCGCGGGGCCCCGGCTCGACCCGCAGCCCGATCGTCGCCCAGAGGCGTGTACCGAGGTGCCACGGCATCTCCTGCGAGGCCTCGCCGACTCCCTGCGGGCGCTCCAGGAACCGCACCCGGCCCGGCTCGAAGTCGGCCTCGATGCCGAAGTCCTGGGCCAGCGTGGCGGCGAGGACCTCCATCTGCACCTCGCCGTACAGGAGGAGGGCGGTGGTGCCGGCGGATCCGGGGCGGGCGTGGATCAGCGGGTCCTGGTCGGCGAGGGCGAGCAGGGCGGTCCGGAGTGAGGCCGACTGCTCGGGGTGCCGGGCCCGTACCAGGGTTTCCAGTGTGGGCGGTGCGAACTGCGGGGCGCGGTCGGCGAGTTCACCGAGCCGGTCACCCACCCGTACTCCGCCGAGACCGCCGATCGCCGCGATGTTCCCCGCCGTGAGCGGCCCGTCCCGGCCGATGACGTCAAGGCGGTTCACCCGTCCGGAGACCTCCGTGGTGCGGCCGTCGGCCTCGCGCCGCAGCAGGGTGAGGCGCTGACGCGGTGTCACCTCGCCGTCGTAGAGCCGCACATACGCCGTGCGTTCGCCGCCCGGGCCGGGACGTACCGCGAAGACCGTGCCGCGCGGGCCGGTGCCCTCGGCCGGCGGTGCCGGCGGAATCAGCCCGACCATCCCCTCGACCAGCTCGGGGACGCCCTGTCCGCCGAGGGCCGAGCCGAAGAAGACCGGGTGGAAGGAGCCGTCGGCGGTCCGCGCGGCGAGCACCTTGCGCAGGTCGTCGGGCGTGGGCGCGGGGCCGTCGACGACCGCCGTGAGGACCTCCGGGTCGACCTCGGCGAGCGCCTCGGCCAGCTGCGGATCCCCGGGCAGGCGTACGGTCACGCGGGCGTCGGCGGTGCCGATGCCCGGCACGTCCGTGAGCGGTGCGACGTACGGCGTCAGTCTGCGCCGGATGTCGGCCAGCAGGCCCGTGGACCGGGCACCCGCGCGGTCGATCTTGTTGACGAAGACCAGCGTGGGCAGCCGCAGCCGCCGCAGCGTCCTCATCAGCACCCTCGTCTGTGCCTGCACGCCTTCCACGGCGGACAGCAGCAGCACCGCACCGTCCAGGACCTCGAGGGCGCGCTCGACCTCGGCGATGAAGTCGGAGTGCCCGGGGGTGTCGATGAGGTTGATCTGGGTGGCGCCGACGGTGAAGGCGGCGACGGCGGAGCGGACGGTGATGCCGCGCTGCCGCTCGATCGTGCCGTCGTCCGTACGGGTGTCACCGCCGTCGACGCTGCCTAGCCGCTCGATCGCTCCGTGGTCGAACAGCAGCCGCTCGGTGAGGCTGGTCTTACCGGCGTCGACGTGGGCGAGAATGCCGATGTTCAGGGTGTTCATGCGGGGTCGAGTCCTCGAGAACCGTGGGCCGATGGGGGCGCTGGTTGATTCCGAGGAGTCGGCGCATGGGATCTCCTGAGGTGAGGGACTCGGACCGGGACATCATGGCGTGCGGCCGGTGGCGCACCGCAACCGAATTTCCGCGGTCAGTAGCATGAACCCGTCCCCCGGAATGATCACGCGAGGAGCGGATCGTGCGAGACATCTCCGTGTTCAGCGGCAGCGCCCACCCCGACCTGGCCGCGGAGGTCTGTGCGCATCTCGGTGTGCCGCTCAGCCCCACCCGGGTGAGCCGCTTCGCCAACGACTGTCTGGAGGTGCAGCTCCAGGCCAACTGCCGCGAGCGCGACGTCTTCCTGATCCAGCCGCTGGTCCGGCCGGTCCAGGAGCACCTCGTGGAACTGCTGCTGATGTGCGACGCGGCCCGAGGCGCCTCGGCGGCGCGGATCTCCGTCGTCATGCCGCACTACTCCTACGCACGCTCCGACAAGAAGGACGCACCCCGGATCTCCCTGGGCGGCCGGCTCGTCGCGGACCTGATGGTCGCGGCGGGCGCGAGCCGGGTCCTCGCCATGACGCTGCACTCGCCGCAGGTGCACGGCTTCTTCTCGGTACCGGTCGACCATCTGCACGCCCGGCGCGAACTGGCTGCCCACTTCCGGCAGCACGACCTGTCCCGAACGACCGTCGTCTCGCCGGACCTCGGCAACGCCAAGGAGGCTGCCGCCTTCGCCCGGATGATCGGCGCCCAGGTCGCCGCCGGCGCCAAGCAGCGGTACGCGGACGACCGGGTCTCCATCAGCTCGGTGATCGGCGAGGTCACCGACCGGGACGTCATCGTCCTGGACGACGAGATCGCCAAGGGCAGTACCGTCCTCGAACTCCTGGAGCGGCTGCGGGAGTTGGGGCCGCGGTCCATCCGGGTGGCCTGTACGCACGGCCTGTTCGCGGCCGGGGCGCTCAAGCGGATCGGCGAGCAGCCCGACGTACTGGAGATCGTGTGCACCAACACCGTGCCGGTCCCGGAGGAGGAGCGCACCGAGAAGCTGCGGATCCTGTCCATCGCCCCCGCCCTCGCCGAGGCCGTACGACGCATTCACAACGGGGAGTCCGTCAGCGCCCTGTTCGACGCGCCGCGAAGCGAATAGACATGAGGTAGCGAGCAACGCTCGGCATCACAGGGATGCTCAGGAGGGGTTGCAGTGGCGAAGGCGAAGTTCGAGCGGACCAAGCCGCACGTGAACATCGGCACGATCGGTCACATCGACCACGGCAAGACGACGCTCACGGCGGCCATCACCAAGGTGTTGCACGACAGGTTTCCCGACCTGAACCCGTTCACGCCGTTCGACCAGATCGACAAGGCGCCCGAGGAGCGGCAGCGCGGCATCACGATCTCGATCGCCCACGTCGAGTACCAGACCGAGCGCCGGCACTATGCGCACGTCGACTGCCCCGGACACGCGGACTACATCAAGAACATGATCACGGGCGCCGCCCAGATGGACGGCGCGATCCTGGTCGTGGCGGCCACGGACGGACCCATGCCGCAGACCAAGGAGCATGTGCTGCTGGCCCGGCAGGTGGGCGTGCCGTACATCGTCGTCGCCCTCAACAAGACCGACATGGTGGACGACGAGGAGATCCTGGAACTGGTCGAGCTGGAGGTGCGCGAGCTGCTCAGCGAGTACGAGTTCCCCGGCGACGACGTCCCGGTCGTCAAGGTCTCCGCGCTCAGGGCCCTGGAGGGCGACGAGCAGTGGACCCAGTCGGTGCTGGACCTGCTGGACGCCGTCGACACGGCGGTCCCCGAGCCGCAGCGCGACGTGGACAAGCCGTTCCTCATGCCGATCGAGGACGTCTTCACCATCACCGGCCGCGGTACCGTCGTCACCGGCCGGATCGAGCGCGGTGTGCTGCACGTCAACAACGAGGTCGAGATCATCGGCATCCACGAGCAGAAGACGAGGACCACCGTCACCGGCATCGAGATGTTCCGCAAGCTGCTCGACGAGGGCCGGGCCGGGGAGAACGTCGGACTGCTGCTGCGCGGTGTCAAGCGCGAGGACGTGGAGCGCGGGCAGGTCGTCATCAAGCCCGGCTCGGTCACCCCGCACACGGAGTTCGAGGGGCAGGCGTACATCCTGTCGAAGGACGAGGGCGGCCGGCACACGCCGTTCTTCGAGAACTACCGCCCGCAGTTCTATTTCCGCACAACGGACGTCACCGGTGTGGTGACCCTGCCCAAGGGCACCGAGATGGTCATGCCGGGCGACAACACCAGCATCCATGTCGTGCTGATCCAGCCCATCGCCATGGAGGAGGGACTGAAGTTCGCCATCCGTGAGGGCGGCCGGACGGTCGGCGCGGGTCAGGTCACCAAGATCCTCAAGTAGGGAGTCTCACCACGACCCGGACGTGGCCTCGGGCTGGCCCAGGGCCGCGTCCAGGGTCGGGTGCGCGGGCAGCAGCCGGGTCAGTCCGGTGACCCGCATGATGCGCAGGGCGAGCGGGTGCGTGCAGACGAGCCGCAGCTCGCCGTTCTGGTCGAGGACCCGGGCGCGCGCCCGGTAGAGCAGGCGTAACCCGGAGCAGTCGAAGAACTCGACCGGCCGCAGGTCGATCACCAGGCGGACCTCGGGGCGTGCCGTCACCCGGTCCAGAACGGGGGCGATCTCCAGGGCCGCGGCGATGTCGATCTCGCCGCGGAACTCCAGCACCGTATGGCCCCGGTCCCGGTGGACGCGCAGGTGTCGGGTCAGCGGTGCGGGTTCCTGGTGCACGACGACATCGCCTCCAACCTGCTCCGCCCTGCAAGTTACCCTCGATGGAGTGAATTTGAGCATGTTCGATTGACATATGTCTTCGAATTGCAAGGAAGCGCTCCCACGGTGGGTGCGGCCGGACTACGACAGTGCGTGCCAGGCCTTGGTGAGGGCCTGGCGCAGCTGCTCGGTCTGGTGTGCCGTGAGATCCCGGACCATCCGCTCCTCCAGCTCCCGCACGGGCGCCGCGAACTGCTCCAGCAGCTCCCGTCCGGCGTCCGTCAGCAGGATCAGCAGCTCGCGCCGATTGTGCGGATTGCGCTCCCGGCGCACCAGTCCGCGGCCCTCCAGGGACCGTACGAGATCGGCGATGGACTGGGCGGTGACGAACGAGTCGCGGGCGAGCTGTGCGGCCGACAGTCCGTCGTGCCGCTCCAGGACCGTGAGCGCGGTGTACTGCAGCGCGGTGATGCCGGACGGCTTGACCAGCTCGTCCAGGTGCGAGCGCACCACCAGCTCCACCTGCTTCACCATGTAGAGCAGGGACGGGGACGTCTTGGTCGCCTGGGTGTCGAGCATGAGTTCAGCCTAGAGCATTGACAGGAAACCTGTCCGTAATGAGACTGCGAACCAACAGGAATCCTGTTGGTTGAAATCTTGGCAATGAGGCTGAGGAGTGGTGATGACCGCCTTCGAGATCGAACCCGGACGGCTGTTTGTCGGGGGCCGGTGGCGCGAGGCCGCCGACGGAGCGCGCACCGAGGTGGTCGACCCGTCCCGGGGCGCGGTCGTCACCACCGTTGCGGAGGCCGGCGCCGCCGACGTGGACGCGGCCGTGCGCGCCGCCCGGGAGGCCTTCGACGGCGGCGCCTGGTCCGGGCTGAGCGGCCGCGAGCGCGGCCGGATCCTGCACCGCGTCGCCGAGCTGATCCGTGAGAACGCCGACGAACTGGCCCGCCTGGAGAGCCTCGACGTCGGCAAGCCCATCTCGCTGTGCCATGCCGTCGACATCACCAACGCGGCCAATGACTACGAGCACTTCGCCGCCCTCGCCCACTCCCTGGACGGCGCCGTCCGCGACACCCCGATGAACGCCCTCGCGTACACCAAGCGCGAGCCGATCGGCGTGGTCGCCGCGATCACGCCCTTCAACTTCCCGCTGATCCTGGCCGGTTCGAAGATCGGCCCCGCGCTCGCCGCCGGAAACACCGTGGTGCACAAGCCGGCCGACGAGACCCCGCTCAGCGCCCTGTACATGGCCAGGCTGCTCCAGCAGGCGGGAGTCCCCGACGGCGTCGTCAACGTCGTCACCGGCACCGGACCGGTCGCCGGCGAGGCGCTGCTGCGCCACCGCGGAGTCGACAAGGTCGCCTTCACCGGCTCCACCGCGATCGGCCGCCATGTGGCGAGCACCGCAGGCGAGGCCCTCAAGCCCGTCACCATGGAACTCGGCGGCAACGCCGCCCACATCGTCTTCGAGGACGCCGACCTGGAGAAGGCCGTCGGCGCGGTCATCAAGGCCTTCGTCTTCAACACCGGCCAGTTCTGCATGGGCGGCCCGCGCCTGCTGGTGGCCCGTCCCGTCTACAGCACCCTGCTCGGCATCCTCTCCGAGGCCGTGCCCGGCGTACCGGTCGGCGACCCGCGCAACCCCGAGACCGTCGTCGGACCGATGGCGGGGGAGAAGCACCTGAAGAAGGTCGAGGAATACGTCGACATCGCCCGCAAGGAGGGCGGCCGCATAGTCTGCGGCGGCGAGCGGCTCGACCTCGACGGCGGCTACTACTACAAGCCCACCGTCATCGCCGACCTGTCCAACGACTCCCGGGTCGTCCAGGAGGAGATCTTCGGCCCGGTCCTGACCGTGCAGCCCTTCGAAACCGAGGACGAGGCCGTCGAGCTCGCCAACTCCACGCCGTACGGCCTGGCTTCGGGCATCCAGACCAGCAACCTCGCCCGCGCCCACCGCATCGCCGACCGCCTCCAGGCCGGCATCGTCTGGATCAACGACTGGGCCATGCTCGACCCCGCGGTGCCCTTCGGCGGCGTCAAGGACTCCGGTTTCGGCCGCGAGTACGGGCCCGAGGCCCTCGCCGCCTACACCAAGGTCAAGTCCGTGGTCGTCTCGCTCGACTGAACCCGCACGGCTCAACTCGCCCGAGAACCAAGGGAGTTCGTACGATGTCCATCCCCACCCGTGCTGCGGTCGTCGAGTCGGGCGGAGCGCCCTTCACCCTCGCCGACGTCGAGCTCGACGAGCCCGGGCCCCACGAGGCGGTCGTCCGCATGGTGGCCACCGGCCTGTGCCACACCGACCTCGGCGTCGCGAGCGGCGGCCTTCCCTTCCCGCTGCCCGGCGTGCTCGGCCACGAGGGCGCCGGTGTCGTCGAGGCCGTCGGACCGGCCGTCACCGGCATCGCGCCCGGCGACCACGTCGTGCTGTCCTTCACCTCCTGCGGGGAGTGCCGCAACTGCCACGGCGGCCACCCCGCCTACTGTGCGACCTGGCTGCCGCTGAACCTGATCGGCGGCCGTCGCGCCGACGGGACCTCCACCATCAGCCGGGACGGCATCCCGCTCGGCGGTCACTTCTTCGGCCAGTCCTCCTTCGCCGAGCGGGCGCTGGTGGACGAGCGCAGCCTCGTCAAGGTCGACGCGGACGTACCGCTGGAGTCGATCGCACCGCTGGGCTGCGGTGTGCAGACCGGTGTGGGCGCCGTCTGGAACGTGCTGAAGCCCGTGACGGGCAGCACGATCGTCGTCCTGGGCGCCGGCGCCGTCGGCCTGTCCGCCGTGATGGCCGCCGCCCTCACCCCCGCCACCCGGATCGTCGCCGTCGACAAGGTCGCCGAACGCCTCTCGCTCGCCAAGGAGCTGGGCGCCACCCACACCGTCAACGTCGGCGAGGCCGACCTCGGCGAGGCGCTCGCGGAGATCACCGGCGGCCAGGGCGCCGACGGTGCCGTCGAAACCACCGGCAGCGTCGCCGTGCTGCGCCAGGGCGTCGACGCGCTCGCCGCCCGCGGCACCCTGGTCGTCGTAGGAGCCCCGCCCTTCGGCAGCGAAGTCGCCCTGGACGTCAACGGGTTGCTGGGCGGCAAGCAGGTCGTCGGCCTCACCCTGGGCGACGCCGAGACACAGTCGTTCATCCCGTCACTGGTGCGGCTGGTGAAGGAGGGACGGCTCCCGCTGCACCGCCTGATCAGCACCTATCCGTTCGCGGACATCGACCAGGCGGTGCGGGACATGGGCGCGGGCAAGGCGATCAAGCCCGTGCTGACGTTCTGACTCAGCCGACCGTCAGGACCAGCTTCCCCGCGGTCCGGCCGGTGTCGCCGAGCCTGTGTGCCTCGGCGGCATCGGCCAGCGGGAAGGTACCGGCGATCGTGGGGCGCAACTTCCCCGCCTCCACCAGCTCCGCGATCGCCTTCAGACCGCTGTGCGAGGCGTCCACCAGCATGCGCAGCGCCCGCACACCGAGCCGCTCCGCCTCCTCGTGGAAGTCCTTCGAACCGACGGGCAGGATCGAGACGACGATCCCGCCGGGGCGCAGCACGCGCAGCGAGTTCGTCGAGGTGTCCCCGCCGATCGTGTCCAGGACGACGTCCACGTCCTTCACGGCCTCGGTGAAGTCCGTCTCCCGGTAGTCGATCGCCTCGTCCACGCCGATCTCGCGCAGGAAGTCGTGCTTGCCGGCGCTCGCCGTGCCGATCACATATGCGCCGCGCGCCTTGGCGATCTGCACGGCCACATGCCCGACCCCGCCGGCCGCAGCATGGACCAGCACCCGCTGTCCCGGCTGGAGGTCGGCGTACTCCACCAGGGCCTGCCATGCGGTCAGGGAGACCAGCGGCAGCGCCCCCGCCTGCGTGTGGTCGATCGAGGCCGGCTTGTGCGCGAACCAGCGCGCCGGGCCGGTGACGTACTCGGCGTGCGAGCCGTGGCCGAACGGGTACGACAGCATGCCGAAGACCTCGTCGCCGGGCTTGAACCGGGCGACACCGATCCCGACCGACTCGACCGTGCCGGAGACGTCCCAGCCCAGGACGAAGGGCGGCTCGCCCAGGAAACCGCCGTTCGCGCGGTGCTTCCAGTCGGTCGGGTTGAGGCCGGCGGCGCGCACGCGGACCAGCACCTCGTTGGTACGCGGCTCGGGGCGCGGCAACTGCACTTCCTTGAGGACCTCGGGACCGCCGAGGACGTCCTGGCTGATGGCTCGCATCGTGTTCACATCGCTCATGGTCACCCAGCCTGCCGGGGACCGCCCGACAAGAAAATGGCACGATTGCCAACCTTCGATAAGATCGTGCCATGACTGGTGAGCGGCAGATGGAACGGGTCGTGGTGCTGGCCCTGGACGGCGTGTACCCCTTCGAGCTGGGTATCCCCAGCCGGATCCTCGGCGCCGCCGACGGCCGGTACGAGGTGCTGACCTGCAGCGTCGACGGCCAACCGGTGCGCACCTGCGCCGACTTCACCATCGGTGTGGAGCACGGTCCCGAGATCCTGGCCACGGCCGACACGGTGGTGGTCGCCTCCATGACCCCCTCGCGCATCCCCACCGAACTGCCCGCCGAGCTCGCCGCCGCCCTCGCCCTCATCCGCCCGGAGGCACGGATCGTCTCCATCTGCACGGCCGCCTTCGTCCTCGCGGCGGCGGGCCTCCTGGACGGCCGGAGGGCCACCACGCACTGGCAGGTCACCGATGCGTTCCGGCGGCGCTATCCGCACGTGGACCTCGACCCGGACGTCCTCTTCGTCGCCGACGGCCGCATCCTCACCTCCGCGGGCGCCGCATCCGGCGTCGACGTCTGCCTGCACATCGTGCGCACCGACCACGGCAGCGAGCTGGCCAATGCCGTGGCCCGCCGCTGCGTCGTACCGCCGTTCCGGGACGGCGGTCAGGCCCAGTACATCGAGCAGCCGGTGCCGGAGAGCGGTGCCGCGAGCACCGCCGCGACCCGCGCCTGGGCCCTGGAACGCCTCGACGAACCGCTCACCCTCTCCGACCTCGCCGCGCACGCCCGGATGAGCCTGCGCACCTTCGCCCGCCGCTTCAACGAGGAGGTCGGCCTCAGCCCCGGCCGCTGGATCGTCCAGCAGCGCATCGCCCGGGCCCGGCACCTCCTGGAGTCGAGCGACCTGTCCGTCGACCAGATCGCGGGCCGTGTGGGCTTCGCAACGGGCGCGTCCCTGCGCCAGCACCTGCACGCCGCGATCGGCGTCTCACCGCAGGCGTACCGGCGCACCTTCCAGACGGCCGCCCGCTAGCCGCAAACATTCCGCACCGCCGCGTCGCAGGGCCGTAGGCCGGCGAGCGGAACGAAGGGGTGGGGATGCGCCGACGAGTGGTGGCGACGACGGTGCTGGTCGCCTCGGCGGCGCTGGCGTGCGGCAGTGAGAAGGCGCACGATCTCGTGGTCGACGGCGCGGTTCCCGAGGCGCCCTGCAGAGGGCCGCTGCACGTGCCCGTGCAGCAAGTCGGCGAGCACGGCGTTCGCGCTGTGCGGATCGCGTCGGGTGCCGCGGGCCGGGCACTGGAGCGCGACGGGCAGATCTACGCCGACGGCAGCGACCCGTGGAGCAAGGGCGACGGCATCGAGGCCTGGCCGCTGGTGAAGGCGGGCATGGGCTGCGCGTGAGCTTCCGTCACCGGCTCGCGTGCAGGGCCACCAGCAACTGCCAGACCTCGTCGGCGATTTGAGCCGCGTCGCCCTCGAGGAGGCCGTGCAGCCAGTCGGCCAGGACGCCCGCGAAGGTGGCGGCCACGGCCGATGCGACCAGCGGTGCGTCCGCCGCGCCCGCCCGTTCGCGTTCGCGGAGGCTGTAGGCGCGCAGGTCCCGGTGCAGCACCCGGCCGAGAGGGCCGCCGCCGCCCGGGGTCAGCAGTTCGCGGTATAGGCCGGCGTGCGGGGAGAGCGAGGCGAAGAACTCGGCCAGCGCTGGCGGCGCATGCACCGGGTCCGGGCGGCCCTGCCACGAGTGCAGCGCCTCCACGGCCTCCCGGACGACATCCGCGCAGGCGTCGACGGCCAGCGCCTCCAGACCGTCGTAGTGGACGTAGAAGGTGGCCCGTCCGACCCCGGCCCGCCGTACCAGCGCCGCCACCCCCACCTCTGCGAGGGGCCGCTCGGCGCACTCCGCGAGCAGCGCCTCCCGCAGCCGCGCCCGGGTGCGTGCGGCCCGCGGGTCATGGGGCGCGCGGCGGGTCACTGCGCGATCAGGACGGCGGCCAGGGCCAGCGCGCCGGGCAGTGCCTGCGCGAACAGGATGCGGCGGTTGGCGGTGAGGGCGCCGTAGACGCCTGCGATCACGACGCAGCACAGGAAGAACACCTGGGCGCGGAAGCCGGTCGGGTCCGCCGCGATCAGGCCCCAGACCAGGCCGGCCGCGAGAAAGCCGTTGTAGAGCCCCTGGTTGGCGGCCATCGGCGCGGTCGCCCGCGCCATCTCCCGGTCGAACCCGTGCAGTGCCCGCCCGGGCTTCTTCTGCCACAGGAACATCTCCATCACCAGGATGTAGGCATGCAGGGCGGCCACCAGACCGACCAGTACGTTCGCGAGCGTCTCCATTGCAGGGCTCCGTCATTCTTGTTTCGATTTCCTGGACAGGTGTCCACTATAGCGGGACAGGTGTCCAGGAAGTGTCACTGTCAGTGCCCGCCGATAGCCTGCGCGCATGACTGATCGACAGGTGATCGTGCGACGCGCCCGCGTCGAGGACATACCGGGCCTCGTCGCCTCCAGCGCCGGGTTGTTCGCCGAGGACGGCGGCACGCGGGACAGCAGCGTGAATGTCGACTGGCCGCGCGAGCACGGCGCGCGGTCGTTCGCCGCGGCCCTGGAGGACCCGGCGCGACTCGTCCTCGCCGTGGAGCACGACGGACAGGTCGTCGGGCACCTGACGGGATCCGTCACCGGGCCCACGGAGAAGCGGACCGTCACCTCCGCGACCCTGGTCAGCATCTACGTCCGGCCCGAGCACCGGCGCGCCCGAGCCGGAGACCGGCTGGTGGAGGAGTTCCTGGACTGGGCCAGGCGGCAGGGAGCCGAGCAGGCCGAGGTGACCGCCTACGCGGCGAACGCGGACGCCATCCGGTTCTACGAGCGGGGCGGCTTCACCGCCATGACGGTCACCCTGCGCCAGTCCCTGTAGCGACGCGGCGCAGCTCCAGGGCGCGCAGGGCCAGCTGCATCTCGAACTGGGCCGCCGGGTCGTGCAGCTGGGAGCCGAACAGCTCGTCCAGCTGGCGCATGCGGTAGCGCACCGTCTGGGGGTGCACGGCCAGCCGGACGGCGACCTCACTGGCGTTGTGCCCGCACTGCAGCCAGCTGAGCAGGGTCTCCGCCAGACGCTCGCGCTGCGGTGGCCGCACCTGCTCCAGCGGGCGCAGCCGGTGCTCGGCCATGGCGTCGATCAGCGCGTCGTCGCGCAGGAGCAGCAGCGTGGCCAAGTGGTCCTGGCAGCGCACCATTTCACCGCCCGGGAGCACGCCCCGCCGCATCAGGTCCAGTGCCTCGGACGCCCAGCGAAGCGACCGCGCGCCCTCCTGCAGTGCCACCGTCGGGCCCATCGCGGCCAGCCGTCCGTGCAGTGCCCCGGCCACCGCCCGCGCCCGGCCGGGGCCCTCCGGGTCCGGTACGACCAGCACGGCCGGCTGGATGTCGAAGCGGGCGAGGAACTCCGGCGCCACGATCGGCTGCCCGGCCGCCTGCGGGCGGTGGTCGATCGCCACCACCGCGAGCGCGCGCGGCACCGGCCAGCGTGCGCTGTGCGCGAGGTCCGCGATGGCCTCGGCGGAGGCGGGCGGATCCGCGGTGAGCAGGTCGAGCAGCCGGGTGCGGCGCTGCTGGAGCTCGCCGGCCGCGTGCAGCCGCGCCTCCGTGTAGCCGGCGGTGGTCGCGGCCGCCATCTCGTCCAGGTGCAGGAACAGCGCCTCGCCGAAGGCCGCCAGCACATTGCGCGGCAGCAGATCCGCGTCGACCAGCGCGTTCACCCGCCGCCATGTCACCCGCGCCCCCAGCCGGAGCGCCGACTGGAACGAGTCGAGGCTGCGCCCCTCCTCGGCCTCCCCGCGGCCGATGCGCTGATACGTCGCCTTCACCGGCTCCCAGTCCGTGTCCGGCTTCGCCATCCGCTCCAGGAAGCCCTGCAGGGCATGGTCCACGCCCCGGTGCACACCCTGCATGTACGTGTCGTCGGCGGGGCGTGCGTACTCGGGGATCTCGGTCCTGATCGCCCGTACGACCTCCTCGGTGATGTCGGCGAAGAACGGTCTGAGGTGGTGGTGCAGGCCCGTCGGTAACGCGTTGAACGGGCCGCCCGGCTCCTCCACCGGCACAGCGGCTCTCTTCGGCACGGCCGCGACGATACCCGTCGGTAATCCGTCAAGGCTTATCAACGACGGACAGTCATGGACAGGTGAATTGTCATCAACTGACAAGTTCGCTGGTCCGCAAAGGGATTTGTCGACGTGTGGGCCGCTGGCTGAGAGTGATGGAACCCTCACTTCCGTCGGCTGTTCGAGGTTGATCCTTTCGGGTTCAAACCCGATAAGCTCCTGTGCGGCGCTGCGAGTTGACTCGATCGCGATCGGTCGTCCCGTGGTGTTCACGCATCAGTGCGGTCCCCCTTGCACACCCCCCTGTTCGTTCGTGTTGCTTGTAAGGATGCAGATGGAACTCGCCACTCCGCCGCCGGCGGCGCGGGCCCCTGTCGCCTGGTACAGCTGGTGGTTGATGCCGCTGGCCTTAGGAGGCGGAACGGTTGCCGCCACGTTCATGAGCTCCGAGCGAATCGCCGCAGGTGTCGCGGGCATCGCGGCCACTGCCGCCAGCGCCGTGTGCGTACGGCTGCTGCTCCGCACCCGCACGCAGCTGAGCGCCAGCGAGGGCTCCTTCCGTGCCGCGCAGGCCGAGCACTCGCAGCAGTGGCAGCAGCATGTTGCGGGCCTGGAGCGGAAGTACGCCGCCGAGCGCGGCGCGCTGGAGGCCCGGCTGGGCGACCAGTCCGGCGCCTACGAGGCACGGCTGGCGGAGCAGAGCTCGACGTACGAGGCCCAACTGGCCGAGCAGGCGCGGGCCTTCGAGGGGCGCCTCGCCGACCAGGCCAAGTCGTACGAGGCCCAGCTCGCCGACCAGGCCGAGGTCTGGCAGGAGCAGCTCGCCCACCAGCACGACGCGGTGGCCCGGCTCGCCGACGAGCAGCTGCCCGACGCGCTCAAGCAGCTGCGTGCCGGTGAGGCCATCGACGACCTGCTGCCCGAGCCCGGCCAGTGCGCCAAGGTCAGCACCGACCTGCAGGCCGAACTGCGCAAGGTGCTGCGCACCGCCCTGATCGGCGTCGAGGAGGAGTTCAACCGCTCCACCACCGCCGAGCAGGCCGTGATCAGCATCGGCAACCGCATCCACGTGCTGACCAGCAAGCTCCGCGGCCGGCTGCACGAGCTGCAGGGCGAGCACGGCCGGCTGCCGGCCGTCGCCCGCGGGCTGATGGAGCTGGACCAGGAACTCGGCCCCGCCGACTCGCTCGCCGCGAGCATCGGCGTGCTCGGCGGCTCGGACCGCCCGGGCCGGCAGTGGCAGGAGCCGCAGCGCCTGCTCAGCGTGGTGCGTGGCGGTATCGGCCGGATCAAGGACTTCCACCGCGTCGAGGTCCGTCATCTGCCCGAACTCGGCGTCGACGGCGGCCTGGTCGACCACCTCACGCTGATCTTCGCCCACCTGCTGGACAACGCGGCCCGCTACTCGCCGCCCAGCGAGCCCGTGCTCGTCTCCGGCAAGGAGGTGCCCAACGGCGTCGGCATCGAGATCCAGGACTCCGGCAAGGGCCTGAGCGAGGAGAAGAAGCGCGAGGCCGAGGAGGCCCTCACCGGCACCGCGGCCGGACCCGGCATCGGCGGAATCTCCGAGGACGCCAACATCGGTCTGCGCGTGGTGGGCGCACTCGCTCGCCGCTACGGCATCCGCGTCACCTTCGCGGACTCGCCCTGGCTCGGCACTTCGGTGGTGGTCGTGGTCCCGCACAAGTACTTCAGCCCGCTTCCCGCGGCTGCTGCGACGACTGCCACGACCACGGCGTCGACCTCGGCGGCCCCGCCCGCGGCGGCCGCGCAGGTGTCGGCGGCGGCGTCCGCCCGGCCGGTGGCCGAGCCTTCCGAGGCGGTGGAGACCACTCCCGGCGGACTGCCCCGACGCCGCAGCAAACGGCACGAGGAAGAGGGTACGGCGCGGCCCCAGCAGGCCGAGCGCACCGAGGAGACCAGGGTCTCCGCCGTCCCGCCGGACGCCTCGTTCACCGGCCTGGCTGCCTTTGCCACCGCCGGCCGCGAGGCAGACGAGGAGTCCACCACGGAGGACACGGCGCCTTTCGGCCGCCCGTCCACCGAGCACCGCACTGAAGAGAGCGACTAGTCCACATGACGCAACAGGGAACAGACGTGAGCTGGGCGCTGCGCGATCTGGTGGAGTCCATCCCGGAGATCCGCTTCGCGCTCGTGGCCTCCAGCGACGGCAAGGCCATCACCTCCTTCGGCGCCGAAGACCCCGACGACGTGGACCGGTTCGCGGCCGTGGTGGCCGGCCTGCAGGCGCTGGCCCAGCCGGTCGCCGAGCAGTTCCCCAGGTACGCGGGGCAGCTGCGGCTGGCCATGATCGAGGTCGACGGCGGCCACCTCTTCGTCGTACGGGCCGGTGTGGAGACGTATCTCGGGGTCCTGGCCCGCGAGGGCCTCGACCAGGGGCTGCTCGGACACCAGATGAGGGACCTGGCCCGGAGGATGGGCGAACTCCTCGGCACCACTCCGCGCCTGGAGGAGCACTCTGGATGAGTGCTCCCCGCAGGCCCACGGACCCGTCCGGTCTCGAGCGCTACTACGTCCTCACCGGGGGGCGCAGCGGACCGGGCGGATCGGCGTCGAGTCTCGACGTGGCGACCCTCATCGTCTCCCTGACCGCCCCCGCACCGGGTATGCAGCACGAACACGAGGACATCCTCCGGCGCTGCCGCGATCCGCTGTCGGTGGCCGAACTCGGCGCCCATCTGGGACTGCCCTTCAACATTCTTGCGGTGCTGCTGGCGGATCTGCTCGAGGCAGGCCGCGTCGAAGCCCGTGACCCCATCCCGGCGCACGGGGCCGGTCGCGGGCCCGACCTCGCGCTCCTTGAGGAGGTACTCAGTGGACTTGAACGGCTTTGATCACCCTGGCCGCCCGGCAGCCGGCGGCACCCGCTCGGTGAAGGTGATGATCGCCGGCGGCTTCGGCACCGGGAAGACCACCATGGTCCGCTCGGTCAGCGACATCAAGCCGCTGACCACCGAGGAGACGCTCACCCAGGCAAGCGCCGACGTCGACCATCTCATCGGCGTCGCCGACAAGACGGAGACCACCGTCAGCCTGGACTTCGGCAAGATCAGCCTCAACGACAGCCTGATGCTCTACCTGTTCGGCACGCCGGGGCAGGAGCGCTTCTGGTTCCTGTGGAACGGACTGTTCAAGGGCGCGCTCGGCGCGGTGGTCCTGGTCGACACACGGCGCCTGGCCTCCAGCTTCCGGGCCATCGAGGAGATGGAGCGGCAGAACGTCCCGTTCGTCGTCGCCCTGAACGTCTTCCCCGACTCCAAGGACTATCCGGTCGAGGAGATCCGCGACGCCCTGGACATCCCCGAGAGCATCCCGGTCGTGGCCTGCGACGCCCGAGACCGTGCCTCCAGCCGGGACGTGCTCGTCGCGCTGATACGCCACCTGAAGGACCGCTCCGCCGTCGCACTGGAGTCCCGATGAACGCCCAGACCTTAAACGGCCCCGACGAGCCCCGCGGGTGCCCCGTCGCGCACGGCGGGGCGGAACTCGCGCGGCTGTACGGCCCGGACGTGGCCACTGACCCGCAGGCCGTCTACGAGCGGCTGCGCAAGGAGCACGGCTCCGTCGCGCCGGTACTGCTGGAGGGTGACGTTCCTGCCTGGCTGGTGCTGGGCTACCGGGAGAGCCGGCGGGTGCTCGACAACCCCAGCCAGTTCCCCCGTGACGCGCGGACCTGGCGGGACTGGCAGGAAGGACGGATCGCGGCGACCTCTGCGCTGATCCCGATGCTCGCCTGGCGTCCTGACTGTGTGTCCCAGGACGGCGAACCGCACCGGAGGCTGCGCGGCGCGGTCAAGGACGTGCTGCAGGCCGCTGTCGTGCGCGGTATCCGGCGCCACGCCACGCACTTCGCCAACAAGCAGATCGACGGGTTCGCGGCCGAGGGCCGCGCGGATCTGGTGGCGGACTACGCCGACTATGTGCCGATGCTCGTGATGAGCCGCGTTCTGGGTCTCGCCGAGGCGCAGGGGCGCCGGCTGGTCGAGTCCTGCGCGGGGGTGCTCAAGGGCGGTGAGGAAGCCCTCGTGCACGACGGTGTGACCAGGGAGATCCTCGGTGAACTCGTCGAGCGCAGACGGGCCGAGCCCGGCTCCGACCTCGCCACCGACCTCCTGGGGCATCACGCGGCTCTCGACCACGACGAGGTCGTCGACCATCTGCGTATGGTGATGATCGCCGCCGCCGTCACGACCAACCTGCTGGCCCGGGTGCTGCGGCTGGTCCTGACCGACGCCTCCCGGCTCTCCGGGCTGATCGGCGGTCAGCTGAACATCTCGGCGGTGATGGAGGAGGCCATGTGGAACTCTCCGCCGCTGGCCGTCCTGCCGGGCCGCTTCGCCGCCGGGGACGTCGAACTGGGCGGGCATCGCATCGAGGCGGGTGACCTGCTCGTCCTCGGTCTCGCCCCGGGCAACTTCGACCCCGAGGTCCGGCCCGACCCGCATGCCTCGGTGGCGGGCAACCAGGCGCACCTGGCGTTCGGTTCGGGCCCTCACGAGTGCCCCGGGCAGAGCATGGGGCAGTCCATGATCGAGATCGCGGTGGACGTCCTGTTGCACCGGCTGCCGGGCCTGCGGCTGGCAGTGGAGGCGGACGAGCTCACGTCGACCGCCTCCACCTGGGAGTCCCGGCTGGACAGACTGCCGGTCGAGTTCCCGGTGTGAGCGAGCGCGCTGCTGCCCGGCCGGAAACCGGCCGGGCAGCAGCGTTTTCCCATGCGGCCGGCCGGTCGTGCCTCAGCCGTCGAGCCAGTCGCCTGTGACGCCCGAGGGACGGTATCCCGTGGCGTTCCAGATGAAGTGCGGGTGGGCGCAGCCGAACATGTAGGAGAGCAGCGCGGTGTCCTCCCTCCCGGTCCGAGGGTCGTACAGGGTGGAGAACATCTCGGATCCGACTGCGCCGGCGTCCTGTTGGACCTGCCGAGCGCGGTCCGGGGACGGCGCGTCCATGGATGCCTCCACGGCGGCGATGTAGGTGCGTCGCAGGATCTCCCATGCGCCGGCGGTGTTGCCCTGCCAGGGGCCGTGCAGTGCTTCGAAGGCATGGAGCTCGGCGTCGAAGAGGGACCAGGTCCGGGGGAATTGGGCTCGGCAGAGTGCGGACAGCTCGGCGGTCCGGGGGCTCAGTGTCGGTGCCGTGGGCCGCGGGGCGATGGTGAGGGTGGTGCCGTTTGTGAGGATGCCGGCGCATGCGTTGGGCTGCAGGTCGCAGAGCGGGCACTCTTCGGCCGGCGGCAGGCCCTGGGTGATGCCGTCGAACCACAGGGCATGGCGGCCCGTGAGCCCCAGCCAGACGATGGTGCTGTTCATCAGCCAGGTGTTCCACATCGGGTGGTGCGCCTCGGGCATGCACCCGTACTTGATGAGGGCGATCGTGCAGGCGGCGTAGAGGGCCTTGGTGTGGGTGGGTATGTCGGCGAGCCAGAAGTTGCTGATCTCGCCGGTGAGGGAGTCGACTCGTACGTCGGCCATGTCGTCGATGACGCGGCACAGCAGCAGGGAGGCGAGGTGTTCCTCCTGCCAGAGTTCGGTGTCGGGTGAGACGTGCCAGAACAGGCAGTCCAGCATCTGCAGGGCTGAATAGGCGCTCTGGCTCAGCGGGTTGGTCTGGGGGAGCCTTGCGCTGCCTGCTTGGTGCTGTTGGAGCCAGTACTCGTCGGCGGATCGCTTGTGGGCCGCGTAGAGTCCGCAGACCAGGGCCCGTGCGCTGTTGGTGCTGAAATCCTCGGCCAGGCGGCCTTCGACGAGTCGGATGACGCTCGCGGTGTCGATGGTCTCGATCACGCGCTTGTACTCGTGGAAGACGAGGATGTCGTCTTCGAAACGGTGGCGGAGGCCAAGGTCTCGTTCAAGGTCGTTCAACTGCCGGACCCAGATCCATCCGGCGGTCAGGACGCTGTCGAGTTCCTCGCGGTACGGCCAGGCCTTGACGGTGAGGGGACGACCGGCGCTCTGCCGCCAGTTGTAGTCACCCAGCGTGCGTGCGGGGGGTGTGGGCAGCCGACGGCAGAGCGGGCAGGTGCAGGCGGTTGTCTGCTTCTCCTCACGCGCTGGGGTGAGTGCCCGGCTCCGCCAGGCCCCCTCCAGCATCGTGCAGGTCAGTCGGCAGATCTCGACATCGGTGCTGACCTGGGGGAAGGCCGTTTCGATCATACGCAGGCCGGCATCGAGGTGCCGCAACCTGGCGTAGCCCTCCTCGTCGGGCGGGAGGAACGCGGGTTGCCCCAGGTGGAGAGCTCCCGCCACCTCCAGCGTCGTACTGGAGCGGGGGGATATGAGTGCGTCCAGTCGCTGCCGAGCGGCGTTCTGGCTGCTTCGGTACTCCTCCGTGCCCCCCTTGATGCGTTTTTCCAGGAGGCGGGCCAGGGCGTTCGCCGCCTCGGCGGGCTGGAGCGGGGTGCTCGGCTGCGCCGGGATCGAGCTGTCGACGGACGCCTGCGGAACAGTACCTGCGACTCGGGATTTCACACCGGTCTCCCATCAAGCTGTGGACATGACAAATGGATCGATCGGCCATGGTGGTCGGCCGGTCGTGTCCGAGAGTTTTCTGTGGCCTTGTGCGGCGGCCTCACCGGTCGCCTGCGCGGTGGTTCAGGTGAGGCGCAACCACCGGATCCGGGGTGCGCCACAGCCGGAGGAAGGCCAGGGAATGCAGTGATGTCTGCTGATGGGGGTGTCGAAGGGGGGATCGAGCGTGACGTCCTGAGGCATGCGCTTCCTTCCGGGAGACGGCGGTGCAGAGTCCCCCCGGCCCTGCGAACGGGTGGCCGAAATGGCCACCCGCGCCCTCGAACTGAGCTTCTATGGCCGAAAGTTGAACCGAGAAGCGTTACGAGGCTGCCCAGAGCGTAAATGATCTACGCGTGACCTCACCGTGATGTGCGTTACTGCTTACGCCTCATGAGCTGCGTACACTGCCTCCCCTCCCACACAGGTCAGATGCCTCGGCGAGACCGATGCGGGGCTGCTGGCCGGCCAGTCGCTGCCCGCCGCGAGCCGGGCAACGGAGCGCAGCAGCGCACCGAACGGGTACTGCCGCGCGGCACGTTCGCGCCGCCTCGACGGCGTCCAGGGCGTCGCGTACGGCCCGGTCGCCAAAGCGTGAAGGTGGCACTGGAAGCCGGGAGCATCCAACTCGGCCACGTGCGTCGGTAGTTGACGGCGGTCGATGAAGCTCTTGCCGTGATGGGCGTGGCGCAGCCGCACTTGTCCAGATGGGGATCGAGCAGGGCGGCCGTACCGTTCTCGGCGACCCCGTCCGGCATCAGCTTCACCGAGCCGGCCCGGAACCGGCCGCGGCGCAACTCGGCCCGCTTCTCGACGAGTTCGGGAACCTGCCCGGCCCGCGCTCACGGTCCCACCACATCGCACCCACCACACGAGCGGTGAGTGAACCGTCCCGTGCCGCTGCCGGATACGTCCCCGAGGGGTCGTCCATGCCGAGGAAGCCGAACCCATCGGCCGCACCCTGCGCATCCGGCGGCCCATCGGCGACTGGCAGGCCGACCTGCGCGACCTCGGTCTGCGCATGCACGCGGGCGCTCTCGCCCATCCGCGGGCGGCCCCCCCTGAGTTCGTACCGGGTGACGGGGTGGGCGTACGAGATCCAGGCCGTCGAGACCATCCTCGGCGTGCTGCGCGCCGCGGGCTTCCCGGACGCCGAGGCGGCGGATCCATCACGTCTTCGTGGACCAGTCCTTCGCCTTCGGCGCCCTCGACTCGGCGAGTACGGCGCTGCCGAAGACCGCCCGGGGAGGCGGAGGCGGCCGTGTGGCGGGCCACCTACGCCAGGCTGCCCGCCGACACGCGCCCGCACATCGCCGCGACGGCCCGTCACCTCGCGGCCGACCTGCCCAGCAGCTCCTGTCCGGCCGCCCTGGACCTGCTGTTGAGCGCTGCGGCGGCACGGCCAGCAGAGATCCGGGCACGGCCACGCGAGGGCGGCCGAGCGGACGGGCGCCGACTGAATCGGCCGGACCGGGATATCCGTGAGGTACAGGGCCGTGGGGCACGAAGTCCCGCGCCCCGGACCGTTCGGAGGAGACATGCCACTGGTGGAAGCGGGTTATCTGGTGCTCGACTGCCTCGAGCCGGAGAAGCTCGCCGTGTTCTACAAGGAGCTGCTGGCGGCCGAGGAGACGGACGCGACCGCCAACCGCGTGGAGATCAGGGGCGCCGACGGCACCCGGCTGGCCTTCCGCCGCGATGTGAACGCGACGCCGCCGAGCTGGCCGCGCCCCGAGAACTCCCTCCAGGTCCATCTGGACTTCATGGTGGAGGACCTGGACGCGGTGGAGCGCAAGGTGATCGAACTCGGCGGACGCCCCCTGGACACGAAGGACGCGTCCGGCCCCTTCGAGGAACGCGGCTACGCCGACCCGGCAGGCCACTCCTTCACCCTGCGCCGCACCACGCCGACCGCACCCAAGCAGGGCTGAGACGGGCCTGTCGGGGCGGATCAGCGCGGCCTCACGGCCCTTTGCGGCGCGAGAGGCCGCCCGCCTGATCCGCCCCGACAGGCCCCTGACGGTGTCAGTCCCGCCCGCCCTGGTCGCCTGCCGGCCAGACGCCGGTCGAGCGCTCGATGGCCTTCGCTCCCGTGCGGTCCACCGCACTGCGCACCACGGCGAACAGGGCGCCCTGGACCGCCGCGGCGAGCAGGATCTCTCCCCAGCCGCGGTCCCGGTCGAGGGCGTCGGGCGCGTCCTCCTCGTGCCGCAGCGCCATCCACGTCTTGCGGAAGACGAGGGAGGCGATCGCACCGCTGGCCCACCCCATGGCGAACCCCAGGGGCTTGTAGGCGAGGGGCAGCTTCATTTTCCTCTTCTTCGTCTTTGCCACGTCTGTCTCCTTCGTCGGTCAGGGCCGGCCCGGCGCGGCGATCTCCTCGTCCGCGGGGACGGGCCCCGGCGGCGTCCCGTCGCCGAACGGCCGGCCGCCCAGTTCCTCGCGGTGATGAGGGGTCAGCCACCCGGACAGGTCCGGCCCGAGGGGCACGATCCGGGTCGGGTTGATGCCGGTGTGCACCTGGTAGTAGTGCCGTTTGATGTGGTCGAAGTCGACGGTGTCACCGAAGCCGGGCGTCTGGTAGAGGTCGCGGGCGTACGCCCACAGGACCGGATTCTCCGCGAGCTTCCAGCGGTTGCACTTGAAGTGGCCGTGGTAGACCGCGTCGAAACGCACCAGGGTGGTGAACAGCCGGATGTCCGCCTCCGTGATCGTGTCGCCGACCAGATAACGCTGCCGCTCAAGTCGCGGCGTCAGCAGCTCCAGCCGCCGGAAGACTCCGGCGCACGCGGCCTCGTACTCCTCCTGGTCCGTGGCGAAACCCGCCCGGTACACACCGTTGTTGACGTCCTCGTAGACATCCGCCATCACCGAGTCGATCTCGTCGCGCAGGGCGTACGGGTAAAGATCGGGCGCCCCCTCGCGGTGCAGGGCCCGCCACTCGGTGGCCAGGTCCAGGGTGAGCTGCTGGTAGTCGTTGGTGACCAGCTTCCCGCTGGGTATGTCGACGATCGCCGGCACGCTCACGCCGCCCGGGTAGCCGGTCTCCCGCCGGTCGTAGGCCTCGCTGAGGTAGCGGATGCCGAGGACCGGGTCGCGGCCGTCCGGGTCCAGGGAGAAGCGCCAGCTGCGGTCGTCCTGGATCGGGTCGGCGATGCCCACGGAGAGGGCCTTCTCGAGGCCGAGCAGCCGGCGCGAGACCAGCGCCCGGCTCGCCCATGGACAGGCACGGCTGGCCACCAGCCGGTAGCGACCCGCCTCCACGGGCCACCCGTCCCGGCCGTCCGCCGTGATCCGGTCCGTGAAGTGGCTCTTGGACCGTTTGAACGCCGTCTGCCCGTAGCTGCTGTTGCCCCCGCCGCCCATGGTTCCTCCCTGCGTCGCGTGTCCCCTGATCACCGGTTCCCCGTGTTCCCCTCATAACCGGTTCCCCGTGTCTGATGACCGGGTTCCCCGCATTCGATCGTTTCCCCCGAATTCCGCGCGCGCGGTGTGAGCCGCCACGAGCGGGGCAGTCGGCGAAGGTGAGCGGGACATCCTCGACATCCTCGGACGACAAGGCGGACCACAGGACACACGTCACCGTGCTGGTGGCGCTTGCCGCCAATCTGCTGATCGCGGTGGCCAAGGCCGCCGGCGGCCTGATCGCCGGATCACCGGCGTTGCTGTCGGAGGCGGCGCACTCGGTGGCCGACAGTTTCAATGAGGTCTTCCTGCTGGCCGCGCTGCGCCGCAGCCGCCGCCCGGCCGACAAGCAGCATCCCTTCGGCTATGGCAAGGAACGGTTCTTCTGGTCACTCCTGGCAGCCGTCGGGATCTTCGTCATGGGCGGCTGCTTCTCCTTCTTCCAGGGCGCCGAGGCCCTCAAGAACGGGGCCGAGGAGAAACTGAGCGGTTATGTCGCGGGCCTGATCGTGCTGGGCGTCGCCTTCGTCGCGGAGGGCATCTCACTGGCGCGGGCCCTGCACCAGGTGCGCCGCCAGGGCGGCACACAGGGCATGCGCGACCCGGCGCTGCGCACGGTGGTCGCCGAGGACGGCACGGCGGTGCTCGGCGTGACGCTGGCCGCCGTGGGCATGGCGCTGCACATGGTCACCGGGCAGGTGGTGTGGGAGGCGTCCGCCTCGCTGGCGATCGGCGCGCTGCTCGTCTTCGTCGCGTACCGCCTGGGCCGCGAGGCCCGCGACCAGCTGATCGGGGAGTCCGCCGACCCGCGCACGGCAGCCCGGATCCGGTCCCTGTTGGAGGCGCAGCCCGAGATCGACAGCGTGGAGGCGCTGTTCACCATGAAGACGGGCCTCGACACGGTCCTCGTGGCCGCCCGCGTCGACCTGGTGCCCGGCCTGGACAGCGAGCAGGTCGAGGAGGTCGCCGTGCGAATCAAGCGGTCCCTCGCGAACACCGTGCCCGAGGCCGCCGAGATCTTCCTCGACATCACCGACCGGCCGGCCGATGAGGCACGAGAAAGCCCCGCCGCGACGGGGGAACGCGGCGGGGCCTGACGCACGCGTGCCCGGCGCCAACCGGTTCATGCGTCCTCGAACGAAGATTTTTTTCCGGCCCCCTTCAGCCGCCGGTCGGGCGGCTGTGGGAGGGCCCGGTTCCGGGACCTTCGGACCCGGCCCGGATCAGTGCTCCCCGTCGACCGGTTCCAGCACGAACACCGGGATCTCCCGGTCCGTCTTCTTCTGGTAGTCGGCATACGGCGGATACGCCGCCACGGCACGCTCCCACCACTCGGCCTTCTCCGAACCGGTGACCTCGCGGGCCGTCATGTCCTGCTTGGCCGGCCCGTCCTGGAGCTCCACACGGGGATCCGCCTTGACGTTGTGGTACCAGACCGGGTGCTTGGGCGCGCCGCCCTGCGAGGCGACCAGGGCGTAGCGGCCCTTGTGCTCGACGCGCATCAGAGGCGTCTTGCGGATCTTGCCGCTCTTCGCACCCCGGGTCGTGACCAGGACGACGGGCAGACCGGTGTCGAGGAGGGTCGTCCCCTTCGTGCCGCCGGAGCTCTCGTACAGCTCCACCTGCTCGCGTACCCACTGCTCCGGGCTGGGTTCGTACTCGCCCTCAAGAGGCATGTCATCCGTCCCATCGTCGAGTTCTGCAGCTGACAACACCAGTGCGCGCAAGATTCATCCATACCGCACTGCCCTGTGGGGTCGTGATCACGCCACCCGTCAGCGGATCGGTCACCGGCCGATCCCGCAACGGCCCCGGGCACGGCCGGATTGTGGAGGCGGCCACCGCCGCCCCGGCCCGATTCAGATGCCCGAGCGAGCATCCCCGGCCAGAATGCCCGCGCCGAGCATCTGGCCGAACTTCACGTCGTCCCATAGATGCCCCGGGCATCTAATGAGGATCTGCACGACGCACTCTTCGTCTGCGAGGTCTTCCATGACGGAAACGGAACCCGTCGCGTTCCCCCAGGACCGGACCTGTCCCTACCACCCGCCCACCGCCTACGACCCGCTGCGCGCCACCCGCCCGCTGAGCCGGATCACGCTCTACGACGGCCGTCCGGCCTGGCTCGTCACCGGGCACGCCCTGGCCCGCGAGCTGCTCTCCGACCAGCGCCTGTCGACCGACCGCACCCATCCGGGCTTCCCGGCGCCCACCGAGCGGTTCGCCGCGGTGAAGAACCGGAGGGTCGCCCTCCTCGGTGTCGACGACCCGAAACACCGTACGCAGCGGCGGATGATGGTGCCCAGCTTCACCCTCAGGCGCGCCGTCGAACTGCGGCCGCAGATCCAGCGGATCGTGGACGAGCGGCTCGACGCGATGATCGCGCAGGGGCCGCCCGCCGAGCTGGTGAACGCCTTCGCGCTCCCGGTGCCGTCGATGGTGATCTGCGCGCTGCTCGGCGTCCCGTATGCCGATCACGAGTTCTTCGAGGGGCAGTCGCGCCGGCTGCTGCGCGGCCCCACGGTGGACGACGTGCAGGACGCGCGCGACCAACTGGACGCCTACTTCGAGGAGTTGATCGACAGCAAGCTGAAACAGCCGGAGCCCGGCGACGGCGTGCTGGACGAACTCGTCCACCAGCAGCTGCGCGAGGGAGTGCTCGACCGCCAGGAGGTCATCTCGTTCGCGACCATCCTGCTGGTCGCCGGCCATGAGACGACCGCCAACATGATCTCCCTGGGCACCTTCACCCTCCTCCAGCACCCGGAGCAGCTGGCCGAGCTGCGCGGCGACCCTGAGCTCCTGCCCGGCGCCGTGGAGGAGCTGATGCGCATGCTGTCGATCGCGGACGGCCTGCTGCGCCGGGCCACCGAGGACATCGAGGCCGGCGGCACGACGATCCGGGCGGGCGACGGCGTGGTGTTCGCGACCTCGGTCATCAACCGCGACGAGGACGTCTACCCCGCGCCCGACACCCTCGACTGGCACCGCTCCGCCCGCCACCATGTCGCCTTCGGCTTCGGCATCCACCAGTGCCTCGGCCAGAACCTGGCCCGGGCAGAGCTGGAGATCGCCCTGCACACCCTCTTCGACCGGCTGCCCACGCTCCGCCTCGCAGCCCCCGCCAAGGAGATTTCCTTCAAACCCGGCGACACGATCCAGGGGATGCTGGAACTCCCCGTGACCTGGTAAGAGGCTCAAGGCCATGCACACCGACACGCACATCGAGATCGACAAGGACGTCTGCATCGGCGCGGGCCAGTGCGCCCTGGCCGCCCCGGGCGTCTTCACCCAGGACGACGACGGATTCAGCACCCTGCTGCCGGGCCGGGAGGACGGCGGCGGCGACCCGATGGTGCGGGAGGCGGCCCGGGCCTGCCCGGTCGGCGCGATCACTGTGTCGGAGGGCTGAGAGCCAGGGGCTCAGCCCGCCCGCAGCAGCAGCCGTGCCGCCTCGCGCGCCTGCCGGGCGGGCTCCGCGCTCCGAACGATCCCGGCGGTGACCATGGCGCCCTCGGCCAGCAGGAACAGCTGCCCGGCCAGGGCGCCGGGCAGCCCCGCGTCCGCCACGAGCCCGGCGAGATAGTCCCGGAACGCCTTCTTGTGCGCCCGCACCTGGGCCGCCACCCGGGCCGACGAGGCGCCCAGCTCGCCGTAGGAATTGATCCACGCGCACCCCCGGAAGCCGTCCTCGCCGAACCACAGCTCCAGCCAGTCGAAGACCGCCAGGATCCGCTCCTCGGGCCCCTCCTGCCGCTGGACGAACTCGGCCAGCCGGCCGCGCCAGCGCACGTCACGCCGCTCCAGATATGCCTCCACCAGCTGCTCCTTCGCCGGGAAGAGCTGGTAGAGCCGCTTGAGCGAGACGCCCGATGCGCCGCGGATGTCGTCCATGCCGACGGACTGGATGCCCCGCCCGTAGAACAGCTCCTCCGCGGCATCCAGCGCCTGCTCCCGGGCGACTGCACTGTCCATGACGGCCATGCGGCGTACGACCTCCCCTTGGTGTGCTCGCTTGACGCGAGAACGAGCGTTCTCCTACGGTAGCAGCCCGGCGGAGAACGCTCGTTCTCCGCCGCAGTCCGCCCGTCGAGGAGGAACTCATGGCCGCCGACCGCCCACCCCTGCCCCCCTTCACCCGCGAAACCGCCGCGCAGAAGGTCCAGGCCGCCGAGGACGCCTGGAACACCCGCGACCCGCACAAGGTGGCGCTCGCGTACTCGGAGGACTCGGTGTGGCGCAACCGCGACACCTTCGTCACCGGGCGGGCCGAGATCGTCGAGCTGCTGACCGCGAAGTGGGAGCGCGAGCTGGACTACGCGCTGCGCAAGGACCTGTGGGCCTTCGACGGCAACCGCATCGCCGTCCGATTCCAGTACGAGTCCCGCGACGCCGACGGACAGTGGTGGCGCTCCTACGGCAACGAACTGTGGGAGTTCGACGAGCACGGCCTGATGACCCGGCGTGAGGCCAGCATCAACGACGTGCCGATCGAGGAGAAGCAGCGCCGTATCCACGGCCCGCGGCCCGAGGCCGAACGGGGACACTCCTTCCCGCTCGCCTAGCGTGCCCGGTGAGTAGGGTTTCGCGGATGACCGAACAGGCCGAGAAGCCCTTCCTCTACGTCGTCGTGTGCGCCGCCGGGATCGCCGCGGACGTCAGCAAGCTGATCACCGCAGCCCAGGAGCGGAACTGGGAGGTCGGCGTGATCGCCACACCGGTCGCCATGAACGGCTTCTTCGACACCGCCGCCGTCCAGGCGCAGACCGGCCGCCCCATACGCTCCGCCTGGCGCACCCCCGGCGACCCGCGCCCCTTCCCGCCGCCGGACGCCGTCGTGGTCGCGCCCGCCACCTTCAACACCGTCAACAAGTGGGCGGCCGGCCTCGCCGACACCCTCGCGGTGGCCACCCTGTGCGAGGCCTACGGCCTGGGCGTCCCGGTCGCCGTACTCCCGTGCGTGGCCGACGCGCTGGCCGCCCATCCCGCCTACCGGGACAGCCTGGTGCGGCTGCGCGGGATGGGCGTCCGGTTCGGCGAGCCGTACTCCGGCGAGCCGGAAGAAGACGGCACGCGCCCGGAGTTCGGCTGGGAACGCGCGCTGGACCTGATCGAACGGCGGTGACGGGTCAGGCGCAGCGGACCGTCGGACCGGCCAGCATGCCCCCGGTGTACAGCGTCTGCCCCTGCGGCATCCAGTAGCCCAGCTTGGAGACGACCGTCGAGCAGACGGACCCGACCGAGGCGCGGACCACGACCGTCGCCGGGTGACCCGGCTGCAGGTCCGTCAGGGCGCAGTCCAGGGCGTACGCGTTCCTGGTCGTCGCGGGATAGCGGCCGGTCAGCGGGTTGACGCAGCGGGCGTCCGAGGTGGACAGCCGCACCCCCGAACTCTCCTCCCCGATCAGCCCGAACCGCGCGCTGCCGTCCCCCTGTTCGCTGTCGCGGTAGATCCGGTACGTCAGCGTGGTCGCCGCGCCGCGCTGCAGCGTGGCCCGGTCGACCTCGATGCGGTGCGTGGCCGGCGGCTTGGGTGCGGTCAGGGTCAGTGTGGCGTGGACGGTGCCGTGCAGGTTCAGTCCGGCGGGCGACGACTTCACGCGGACATCGGCCGTCACGTCGTACGTCCCCGGGCCGGGATACTCGCCGCCTCCGGGAAGCTTCCCCGAGGCGGCCGTCACGCCGCCCTTTTGCGCGGTCCAGGTGCCCGAGGTCAGACAGGCGCGGTCGTCGTCGTCCTCTCCCGGACCGGTGCAGGTCGCCGGGGCCGACACCGCCATCGTGGGGGTGCCGCTGCCCGCGCACAGGCTGACCACGGCCCGCTGCCCGTTCGCGCCCCGCAGGACCCCCGCGGGTGCGCACAGCGTCGACGGTTCCGGTGGGGGACTGGGACTGCTCCATGCGGGCGCGACCAGCATGAGGGGCAGGGCGAGGGTCTGCGCCGCCGTTCCCATCCGGAGCTTCGGCTTCGTCTTCGTCGCACGTGTCGGCATCGGGTTCCTCCCGCAGGGCCACGACCGGCCGGGCGCCGGTCACCTGCGCCGAGGATGCGCGCACGAGCCGACCGCGAGGCGGCTCCCACGCCGGGCGGTCACCTGCGGGCAGCAACGGCCGGTGCCCCGGCCGCCCGGGGGCGTGCTGCTCGGAGTGAGGGCGAGGCCGTACGCTCCCCTTCGTACCCATCCCGAAGGCAGGAGCAGCAACGATGCAGTACGTGAAGCTCGGTTCGACGGGCCTGGACGTGTCGCGGGTCTGTCTCGGCTGTATGACCTACGGCCTGCCCGACCGCGGCGTGCACGAGTGGACGCTCGACGAGGAGGCCTCGCGTCCGCTGATCCGGCAGGCGCTGGAGGCCGGCATCAACTTCTTCGACACCGCCAACGTCTACTCCGACGGCACCAGCGAGGAGATCGTCGGCAAGGCGCTGCGCGACTTCGCCGATCGCGACGAGATCGTGCTGGCGACGAAGGTGCACGGCCGGATGCGCCCCGGCCCCAACGGCGCCGGCCTGTCCCGCAAGGCGATCATGACGGAGATCGACCACAGCCTGAGCCGGCTCGGTACCGACTACGTCGACCTCTACCAGATCCACCGCTTCGACCCGCACACCCCGGTCGAGGAGACCATGGAGGCCCTGCACGACCTGGTGAAGGCGGGCAAGGTGCGCTACATCGGGGCGAGTTCGATGTTCGCCTGGCAGTTCTCCAAGATGCAGTACACCGCCGAGCGGCACGGCTGGACCAAGTTCGTGTCCATGCAGAACCACTACAACCTCCTCTACCGCGAGGAGGAGCGCGAGATGCTGCCGCTCTGCGCCGACCAGGGCGTCGGCGTCCTGCCCTGGAGCCCGCTCGCCCGCGGCCGCCTCACCCGGGACTGGGGCACGGTGACGGAGCGCAGCGCGGGCGACAACTTCGGCAGCCGCCTCTACCCGGAGGGCGACCGCACCATCGTCGAGGCCGTCACCCGCATCGCGAACGACCGCGCCGTCCCGCGCGCCCAGGTCGCCCTGGCCTGGCTGCTGCACCAGGACACGGTGGCGGCCCCGATCGTCGGCGCCGCCAAGCCGCACCACATCGAGGACGCCGTGGCCGCCGTCGAACTCGAGCTCAGCGACAAGGAGATCGAGGAGCTGGAGGCTCCTTACTCCCCGCATTCCGTCGTCGGTCACAGCTGAGGTCCGCCCGGGTCGGCTAGTGCGGCCCGTGCGGTGCGAACTCCGTGCCGCACGGGCCCGCTCCCTCGCTCTCCGCCAGGACCACGCGCTCGCCGTCCATCGTGAGGGTGCGGTAGTAGTGCCCGATGCGCTCCGCCGACCGCCCCACGTAGTGGCCGATGAACGACCGGCGGAAGCGGTCGGTGGTCCGGTTGGGCTGAGAGCCGTGCACCAGGCTGCCGTTGAAGAACAGGACGTCCCCCGGCGCCATGTCGACCGGCACGGTGGCGAGGCCGGGCGGCGGGGCGACGTACTCCCGCGCGAACGACACCTCGACGTCCGCCTCCTCCGGGCAGAACAGGTCCATGCGGTGGGTACCGGGGACGACCTCCAGACCGCCGTTGTCCCGGCCGATCACGTCACAGGCCACCCACGCCGCCACACACGTGCCCGGCTCCACCCGCAGATAGAAGTTGTCCTGGTGCAGCGCCTGCCCGCGCGCGCCCGGCGGCTTGAAGTAGAACATGCTCTGGGCGGCCAGGACCTCCTCGCCGAGCAGCGCCTCCAGCGCCCCGCGCAACCGGGCGTCGAGCAGCACGCGCAGCGCCCTCTCGCTGATCTCGTGCGGGTGCATCACCCGCGGGTAGGCCGCGAGCGGATCCTCGGACGCGCGCGGCTCGAAGTGCCCGGGCACCGGACCGGCCGCGTGCAGCGCCGCGAACTCCGCACAGAGCCGGTCGATCTCATCGGGTCCGAACAGCCCGCGTACGACCGTGAACCCGTCCTCCTGGAACTGCCTCAGCCCGTCCTGGGTGAGGATGGGGGCGCCGACGGCGCCCATATCCATGGCTGTCATGTGTCCGCTCCTTCGATCGGGTGTCCTCGGCTCATCACGCTAGGTCGCCGTGTGTTTCAGGAGGATGCCCGTGGAGGCTGACGGACTGCCCGAGACTGCTGCGCCCGGCGATCCCGCCCCGCCGCCGGGCCTCGTCGTGGTCGGCCGCTACGACCGGCTGGAGGGCTACGGCGTCAACCGGCCGCGCGGTGCGGACAGCTGGCTGTTCACCTGGACCACCGGCGGGCACGGCCGGCTGCGCCAGGGCGCGTTCGAGGCACGGGCCGGTGCGGGCGACCTGGTGGTGCTCGCCCCGGGCGTCGGGCACGAGTACGCGGTCGAACCGGGCTCCCACAGCTGGGAGTTCTGGTGGGTGCACTGCCAGGCACGGCCGTCCTGGGCGCCGTGGCTGCGGCCGTACGACACCGGCGACGGACTGTTCGTCGTCGCCCCGACCCCGGCCGCCCTGCACGACCGGGTCGACGCGGCCTTCCGCCGGATGCTCGCCGACGCCCGCTGGACCGGCAGCGGGTCACCGCCCGTCGCCGCGCCGGACGACCGGGTCGCCGTGGCGCACGGAACCGCGGCGCGGGAGCTCGCCCTGTCCTCCCTGGAGGAGATCGTCCTGCTCACCGTCGCCACCGCGCGCACCCCGGCGCCGCCGCCCGGCGTCGACGGCCGGGTCCGCCGCGCCGAGGCGCTGATCGCCGCCGACCCGGGCGCCCCGCACACGGTGCACTCGCTCGCCGAGAGCGTCTCCCTCTCGCCCTCCCGGTTCGCCCACCTGTTCACCCGGCAACTGGGCCAGTCCCCGATGCGCGCCCTGCGCGAGGCCCGGCTGCGGCATGCCGCCCGGCTCCTGGAGAGCACCGACCTGTCCGTGGACCGGGTGGCCGCCGCCTCGGGGTTCGCCAGCCCGTTCCACTTCAACCGGGTCTTCCGTACACGCTACGGAGTGCCACCCGGCGCCTATCGAAGAGGCGGCTCAATGGTTGAGACATGAACCGCGGCACTCCGTCCGGCCCGTGGGACGGCCGTGGAACGCCTGTTCAATGGTTGCGGAGCTACCTGAGTGCCGACCAACTGAATCCCATTTCCGATTGCCGTGCCGACAGGTTTGACCGTTCGTCAAATCTCGTCGGCGGGCCCGTAAGGCAGAAAACCGCTGGATCTCTTGTTAGGCATCCCTGACCTGTGCAAAGGTGTGCCCTGTCGGCGCACGGACAATACTTTTTCCGGCTGTGTGCACGAGGCCGCTCCCGTTCGACCTACGCTCCAAAAGAGCTTCCCCAGGTGGGCGTTGGAGCTGCCGAATCCTGTACTCATGCCTGTTGGTATGGACTTTATGACGCATGCCCCGAGAGGAATGCAGCCGTGAAAGACGCGGGCCTGTCGAATTCCCCCACGCCCGACCGCCGGTTCTTCGTGACGGACGAACAGCTGAGCGCAGAACTGAAGAAGTGGACGGGGACGACGCCCGCGCTGCAGCCCGTCGGTGAACTTCTCGACCGGCACTGGGAAGCGGCGTTCGCCTATGCCCGGTTGTGCACCGACGGTGCCGCCTCGGCGGGAATGCTCACCACCGCCGCATTCACGCGGCTCTTCGGCGAAACCCTGCGGCAGAACGGGCCGACCTCCGCCTGGCGGCCCCAACTCCTCGTCACCGTCCGCCGGATCGCCGCGGAGTGGGACAACGACCACCGACGCGAACACCTTCACCCCGAGCTGTCCTCCGAGGGCGGGGACCGCGTCGCGGCCCGCCTGCTGCCGCCGTCCGACCGCCGCCTGCTGTCCGGGGCCTTCCAGCGGCTGCCCCAGTCGGCCCGCTGCCTGCTGTGGCATGTCGAGGTCGAGGCGGAAGCGCTGGGGATACCCGCCGGCCTGCTGGGCATCGAGGAGCAGGACGCCGCCGTCGAACTGGAGCGGGCCCGTGAACGGCTGCGCGAGGAGTGTCTCCAGGTCCACCGCGAACTCGCACCCGAGCAGGAGTGCCGGCGCTATCTGCGGATGCTGGACGTGACCTATCGGCGCGGCGGAGTCGAGATCGATCCCGACCTGAATGCCCACCTGGCCGGCTGCAGGCACTGCAGCCACACCGCCGACCAGCTGGCGCAGTTCAACCAGGGACTCGGCCTCGCGCTGGCCGAGGCGGTGCTCGGCTGGGGTGCGCGGGCGTATGTGGAGTCCCGGCTGGCCTCGCCGACCGAGGAGTCCGGTGCCCTGCCCCCCGAGATCCCCCTCCCGCCGATCCCCGGCGAGCCCTTCGCCCCGTCCCATCGGGAGTCCGGCACCGCCCCCCGCCCGGGTGGCCGCTCCGCCGCCCGGCGTGCCGCCCACAAGGCCGCCCGGCATGCGGCCGCCCGCCGCCGCAATCTCGCCGCGGCCGTCCTGACGGTCAGCGGGCTGGTCGTCCTGCCGCTGGTCCTGTGGTCAGTCCTCGGCTCCGGCGACGGCAGCACCAAGGCCGACGGCGACCACCCCTCCGAGACCCCCGGCAGCGGCACGGGCACACCGTCCGCGGGCCCCTCCTGGGTCGGCACCGGCGCGGGCTCCCAGGGCACCATGCGCGGCAAGCTGCACAACGCCGACTCCGGGCTGTGCGTCGCCGTCGTCGGCAAGAAGGCCGTCAAGGGAGCCGAGACCGAACTCGCCGACTGCTCCTCGCCGGCCGTCCAGCAGTGGACGTACGAGACCGACGGCCGCCTGCGCAGCGCCACGGACCCCGACCTGTGCCTGGACTCCCACCTCGGCTACTCGGTGCAGCTCGCCCCGTGCACGGGCGCTTCCGAGCCGGGTGCCAAGAACATCCGCTACGACTTCACCCTGCAGGGCACCCTGGTGCCGCGCTGGAACCAGGACCTGGCCCTGACCCCGGCGGCCACCGACGGCTCGGGCGCGCTGGTCGTCAAGACCCGCGACGACGGCACCGCCCAGCGCTGGGTGTTCGACACGACCAAGGCCGACCTGCAGATGCAGGTGGTCAACTGGGACGCCGACAACAGCCACTCGCCCACCCCGAGGGCCACTCCCAAGGCCGCGAGGACCCCGAGCCCCACGCCCACGCCGTCGGCCGCTCCGACGACCGCGTGGCCGACGCCGACGAGCCCCTCCCCCTCGAACCCGTACTGCTACTACAACCCGGCCTCCTGCGGATGGGGCGGCTACGGATCGGGCCCCGGCTATGGCGGTGGCGGATACGGCGGTGGCGGATACGGCGGTGGCGGCCACCACTGACCGCCGGGCTCAGCCCGCCACCTGGAGCGACAGCCACAGCGCCGCCACGGCCGCGACGAGCGCGGCCGGGGTGGCGAGCAGGCCGAGCCGGGTGAACTCCCCGAGCTGCACCTCCTGACCGTGCCGCTGAACGATGCGCCGCCACAACAGCGTCGCCAGCGATCCCGCGTACGTCAGGTTCGGGCCGATGTTCACCCCGAGCAGCACCGCAAGCACCGCACCGGGCCCACCGGCGGCGGTCAGCGGCAGCAGGACCAGCACCGCGGGCAGATTGTTGATCAGGTTCGCCAGTACGGCGGCCAGCGCGGCGATGCCCAGCAGTGCGAGCAGCCCCGAGCCGCCGGGCAGCACATGGCCCAGCGCGCCCGCGAGCCCGTTGTCGACGACCGCCCGCACCACGATGCCGAGCGCGAGGACGAAGGCCAGGAACGCCGGGGAGGAGGCCCGCACCACCGACAGCGGGGTGGCCCTGCGTCGTACGAGCGCGCGGCCGGCCAGCACCAGCGCGCCCGCCGCGGCCACCCAGGCCGGGTCGATGCCGGCCGCTGAGGCCACGACGAATCCGCCCAGTGTGCACCCCACCGTGATCAGCGCGAACAGGGGCAGCGCGGGTGTCTCACCGGGTTCGGGGGAGTGCACGGACGCGGCCAGGTCCTCGTCGAAGAACCGCCGGAAGACCAGGTACTCGGCGCCGATCGCGACCAGCCACGGCAGCGCCATCAGCGCCGCGAACCGGGTGAAGCTCAGCCCGCTCGCCTCGAAGGCCAGCAGGTTGGTGAGATTGGAGACGGGCAGCAGCAGCGAGGCCGTGTTCGACAGGTGGGCGCACGCGTAGAGATGCGGTCTGGCCCGCACGCCGGCCCGGGCGGCGGTGGCGAGCACCACCGGCGTCAGCAGCACCACCGTGGCGTCCAGGCTGAGCACGGCCGTGATCGCCGACGCCAGCACGAAGACCGCCGCGAGCAGCCGCCCGGGGGAGCCCGCCGCCCGCCGGGCCATCCACGCCCCGCAGGCCTGGAACAGTCCCTCCACGTCACAGAAGTGCGCCAGCACCAGCACGGCGGCGAGGAAGCCGATGACGGGCCCGAGGCCGGCGGCCTCCGCCCGGGCGTGGTCCAGGGAGATCGCCCCGGTGGCGATCACGATCCCCGCGGCCGGGACCGCCAGCACGGCCTCCGGCAGGCCCTTCGGGCGCAGCACCGCCCAGGCGAGGACCGCGACGAGCAGGACGGCGGAGAGTATTTCGGCGAGCGCGGTGTTCAGGGCAGGGTCCTTCAGGGCGGATCAGCGCGGGGCCCTCAATGAAAACAGGTCACGGTAAGAGATCCACCGGGGGCCCGCCCGTTCAGGGCCCGGTGCCCGGGCGAAGCATGGTCGGGAACACCGTTCGTTGCCGGACACGGGGACCCGGCCGCCCTTCCAGATGATCGTGAGATGGGCGGGTGGGCGCCGGTGTCTCTGGAGGGTCAGCCCGGCGCCGGTGCGCGAGTGTCACGGTTGTGGGAATGCCGAGGAGCGGGTCAGGGACCGGTGCCCGGGCTGAGGACCGTCAGGAACACCGAGGAGGCGTTGCCGGACACGGGGACCGGGCCGCCCTTCCATGTCACCGTGAGGTGGTCCCGCTCGTCGGGCGGTGTCACCAGCAGCGAGGCGGGGGTGGCCGCGTGGGCGCCGCTGACGTCCGGGTTGGAGAAGGTCAGCCCGGCCCAGGCGCTCCTGCCCGGCGCGAGCGTCACCGTCGTAGGACTGCCCGAGGAGCGCTTCGGGTCCGGGCCCAGCTGTCGGCCGGACGCGTCCACGAACGCGGCACCCGGATAGCCGCGCACCGTGCAGGTGCGTGAGGAGGCGTTGGTCAGAACGACCGGGAAGTTCTCCTGTCCGGCACCGGGGTCGTTCTGCCCGACGGTCGCCCGCAGCTCCGAGGTGTGGCAACGGCCTCCCGTGCTGCCGGCCGGCGTGGACTGCGCCGCCGACGCGGTCACGGTGACCTCGCCAGGAGCGGTGCTCGTCGTCGAGGCGGAGGCGCTCGACGGGTCGGTGCTGTGGTGGCCGCCCGTGGCGGGGGCGGCTGTACCGGGCAGCGTCGTCGGAGCGCTCGCCGTGCCGCCGTTGCCACTGCTGCCGCAGGCCGTCAGCAGACCGAGCACCGCGACCGCACTCGCGAGCAGGGCCGCCCGGTGGACGGAGGGGGACTTCTTCGCCATGTGCCTCAACACTCCCGGAGATTCCTCGCACACGTCGTGGCGTGTACGTACGGCGCTGATGTGCCCCGTCATGCAGGTCCGATGCGTGCCGGGACGAAAAAGTTCGCGCGCCCCGAGCCTTTCGCGTCAGCTTCCGATGCGTACGGAGGCGAGGATGCGGTCGGTCGCATGCGCTCGGCCATTTTGGCGGATCTGCACGTACACCCGAGTCTGCGCGCTGCCGGCCGCCGGGGCGAGCGCGGCCTCCGTGACCGACCCGCCGCCCGGGCAGCCGTCCCAGGTGCGGACCCTGCCGTGCCACACGGTGCCGGTGTAGGCACGGGCGCCGTCGTAGTGGCAACCGGGGTGGGTGAGGGCGTTCACCGCGGCCGGGAGGTCGCCGTGCTCGCTCAGGCCCACCAGCACGCCGTTGACCGCGGCCGTCAGGTCCTGCCACGCGGTCAGGCGGTCCGCGACGGCGAACCCCGGCTCATGGCCGGAAGGCAGGCCGAGCGCCCGCGGATCCCACCCGGAGTCGCGCACCTGCCGGTCCCAGCCGCGGGGAACCTCGGCGACCACCCTGCCGGTCGTGTCCGAGACCCGCACATCCGGGGTGGCCGGGGCCTGCCGGTCGACCAGCGCCAGCGTCACACCGACGGCCGCGACCACGGCCACGGCACCCGTAAGAGTGAGGGCCGTGCGGTGTCTCCGGGGCCGGTGACCGGAGTCGGCGAGCCGTTCCAGCTCCTGCGCGAAGGCCTCGGCATCGGGCCAGCGGCGTCTGCGGTCCGGCGCCAGCGCCCGCATCAGGGCCCGCCGGACGGCAGGAGTCAGATCCGGACGCAGCCGGTCGGGCCGTACGACCCTGCCGGGCTCACCCGGAACCTCGCCGGTGACCAGGTGGTAGCCGACCGCGCCCAGGCTGTACACATCGGCCCGGGCGTCGATACCCACGCCGGGTTCGGCCTGCTCGGGCGGCCGGTATCCCGCCGAACCGGCGGCCTGCGTGAGCCCGGACGCCTCCGCCAGGCTCTTGGCGAGCCCCAGGTCGGCCAGCAGCACCCGCGAGCCGCCGTCGGGGGAGGAGCACAGCAGCACATTGCTCGGCTTGATGTCCCGGTGCACGATCCCCGCCGCATGCAGCGCCGCCGCACCACGGGCGGCCAGCGCCGTCAGCCGCAGCGCCTCCGCCACGGGCAGCGGACCGCCGGCCAGGAGATCGGCGAGGGTGCCGCCGTCGGCGTACTCCATCACGAAGTACGGTCTCCCGTCCGGGAGTTCACCGATGTCGTAGACCTGCACCACCCGGTCCGAACCCGCCCGCCGCAGCATCCGCGCCTCGGCCAGGAACCGCTCGCGCACATCGAGCCGGTGGGACCAGTTGTCGGCGAGGACCTTGACCGCCACCGGCGCGTCGAGCTCGTCGTCATGGGCCAGCCAGACCGTGCCGAACGCACCTGTGCCCAGGCGCCGTTCGAGGCGGTAGCGCCCGATCCGCTCGACGGAATGCATACGACTATCATGCCTGGACGTGGATCGTTCCCGAGGAGAGCCCCAGGTGGCGCCCACCGAGGACCTGGCCCGCAGCGCAGCGGCGGGCGACCCGGCGGCGCTGGAGGGACTGCTCCGGGCGATCGGGCCCGAGGTCGTCCGGCGCTGCGGCCGGTTCCTGCCCTGCCGTGAGGACGCGGAGGAGGCCGCGCAGGACGTCCTGCTGCAGGTCGCCCGGAAGATCTCCACCTTCCAGGGCCGCAGCCGCTTCAGTACCTGGCTCTACACGGTCGTCGCCAACTGCTGCCGTCAGAAGTACCGCGAACTCAAGCGGCGCTCGGCCGAACAACCGGCCCCGATCGACGCGGGTCGGCTCACCGACCCCCGCACGACGAGTGTCATCGCCGGCTCCCGCCTCGACCTGCTGGAAGCCCTGGACCGCCTGGAGCGCGAACACCCCCAACTCGTCGACCCCCTGGTCTACCGCGACATCTGCCAGCTCGACTACGCCGAGGCCGCCGACCGCGCCGGCATCCCCCTCGGCACCTTCAAGTCCCGCCTCCACGAGGCCCGCAAACAGATAAGACCCTGGCTGCTGGAAGCACCCTGATCGATAGCGCCCCAAAGGGGCGCGGGGCTGTGTCGACATGCGGCTCCGCCGCGGGGCGCGACCAGCCACGACGCAGCCGCAGAGACAAGACGACCCGAACCTGCACAACCCGCGGATCGTCACTCGTCGAGCAGCCCGATCTCCGCCCAGATGGTCTTCCCGTCGGCTGTGTGCCGGCTCCCCCACCGCTGCGTGAGCTGAGCCACCAGCAGCAGCCCCCGCCCGCCCTCGTCCCACGTCTTCGCACGCCGCAGATGCGGAGCCGTGTGGCTGGTGTCCGACACCTCGCAGATCAGCGTGGCCTCGTCGTGGATCAGCCGCAGCCGGATGGGGTGCGCGCCGTACCGGATCGCGTTCGTGACGAGCTCGCTCACCACCAGCTCGGCGGTGAACGCCGCCTCCTGCAGCGCCCAGGTGTCCAGCTGCTCGACGACCTGCTTGCGGATCGGCGCCACCAGTGCCGGGTCGGCGGGGATGTGCCAGGTCGCCACCTGCGAGGACGGCAGCCCGCGGGTGCGGGCCAGCAGCAGGGCCACGTCGTCCAGGGCGCCGCCCGAGGGCAGCAGGGTGTGCAGCACCCGGTCGCAGGTCTCGTCCAGCGAGTCGGAGTACGTCTCCAGCGCGTCGCACAGCATCCGGTGGCTGGCGTCGACGTCCCGCTCACGGGTCTCGATCAGGCCGTCCGTGTAGAACGACAGCACGCTGCCCTCGCGTAGCTCCAGGTCGGCCGATTCGAACGGCAGCCCGCCCAGGCCGAGTGGCGGCCCGGCGGGCAGGTCCACGTGCTGCGGTACGCCGCCCGGCGGTACCACGACCGGCGGCGGATGGCCCGCCCGGGCCAGTGTGCAGCGGCGCGACACCGGGTCGTAGACCGCGTACAGACAGGTGGCGCCGACCTCGCCGGGGCTGCCGTCGTTGCCGGCCTCCGCGGACAGCCGGACGACCAGATCGTCCAGGTGGGTCAGCAGCTCGTCGGGGGCGAGGTCTATGTCGGCGAGGGTGCGTACGGCGGTGCGCAGCCGGCCCATGGTGGCCGAGGCCTGGATGCCGTGCCCGACGACGTCCCCGACGACCATGGCGACCCGCATCCCCGACAGCGGGATCACGTCGAACCAGTCACCGCCCACACCCGCCCGGGCCGCGGGCAGATAGCGCGAGGCCGCATCGACCGCGGCCGTGCGTGGCAGTGAGCGGGGCAGCAGGCTGCGCTGCAGGGCGAGGGCGGTCTCCCGTTCGCGGGAGAAGCGGCGGGCGTTGTCGATGCAGACGGCGGCCCGTGTGGTGATCTCCTCGGCCAGCAGGACGTCGTCAGCGGAGAAGGGGTCCGGCCGCCGGAACCGGGTGAGGACCGCGACACCGAGGGTCTGACCGCGGGCCTGGATCGGCACGGACATCGTGGAGTGGATGCCGTACTCCTTGACCCGGTCGGCGCGTGTCTTGTGCCAGCTGAGCCACTGGTCGAGGGCGCCCGAGGAGACGGAGGCGACGATCGTACGGCCCGCGATGAGCGAGTCGGCCTGGGGCGAACCCGCCGGGTAGTGCTCCAGCTGCCCGGGCTGGAGGACGGCCTCGGGCGTGCCGGGATTGACCGAGTGGTGTGCGGCGCGGCGCAGTCCGACGGGTGCGGTCAGCCTGAGCGGTGGCTCGCCGCCGTGTTCCTGGAGGTCCAGCAGGTCGACGCTGACCAGGTCGGCCAGGGCGGGCACGAGGACGTCCGCGAGCTCCTGCGTCGTACGGGTGACGTCGAGCGTGGATCCGATGCGCACGCTCGCCTCGTTGACCAGCTGAAGCCGCTCCCGGGCGAGGTAGTTGTCGGTGAAGTCGTGTGCGGCCAGGCACACGCCCCGCACCCGTCCCTCGGCGTCCGTGATCGGCGCCATCCGGGCCAGCCAGGCGTGTGCGCGTTCCTCGCCGCCGGTGCGCATGTACGTCTGGACGTCCAGCGGGCGCCCGGTGGTGAGCACGTGCACCATGTGCGCCTCGAGCTCCTCGCTCTGCGGCTTGCCGCCGATCTCGGCCAGGCGCAGCCCCCGCATGCGCTCCTCCGGCAGGCCGATCACGTCGACCATGGCGTCGTTGACCCTTCTCAGCCGCAGCCGCTCGTCGTACACGGCGACCGCGCAGGGCGACTGGGTGAGCGCGGCCCGGGCCAGCGGGTCGTCGGGGGAGTGCGGGGCGTCGCCGTCCAGCGGGCTGAAGAGGAGCCATCGGCCGGGCGTGTCGTCGCGCGAGGGGCGATGGTGGGCGAGCAGCCAGACGGACACCTCGTGACCGTCGCGGTGGCGCAGTGCGACGGTGCCGTGCCAGCGGGCCCCGGCAGGCGCGCTGACATCCCTGTCGATCAGCAGGTTCCGGCCGGGACGTCCCACGACTTCGGTGACCGGCCAGCCCAGCAGCCGCTCCGCACCCGCGTTCCACTCGACGAGCGTGCCGGATTCATCGATGACAGCCCGCGCCGTCGCGGCATCGTCGAACGGATACTCCGGGCTCATCGTCGCCACTCCATCGCGAACACTCACAGTGAACCGCCGGGTCACTTGAGTTCCAGCCTAGTCCGTCGGCGAACCGCGCGGACGGGAACCCCCATGGGCGCGCGGCGGCCCGGTCAAGGGGCGATTCCGGCCGTTGTGCCGCATGGGGCAGAAGAGCGTTCCCGCACCCTTGACGGCCGCGTGTGGCGCCACGTCAGAATCTGTTTGTTCGCGATCAGTTGTGAGTACTTCTGGGCCCTGATGAGGGGGAGCCGCCATGACAGTGACTCGGAGATCGGTTCTGCTCGCCTCCGCCGCCGCGCCGGCCGCCGGAGCGCTTCTCGCCACCCCGGTGGCCCGGGCCGCAGAGGCCGCCGCGGGCGGATCGGGCCGCCGCACGGTCGCCCTGCGCGACGGCTGGCGTTTCGCGCTGGTCAACCCGGACGGGATCACCGATCCGACCGGCGCCTACGCGCGGGCCGCCGACCCCGGTTACGACGACTCGGGCTGGCGCGAGGTGGCGGTGCCGCACGACTGGAGCATCGAGCAGACCCCGACCACCGAGCACGGCACCACCAGCGGCACCGGCTTCTTCCCCGGCGGCCTCGGCTGGTACCGCCTCGCCTTCACCCTGCCGCCCGCCTTCGACGGCAAGCGGATCTCGGTGGAGTTCGACGGCGTCTACATGGACTCCTACGTCTACTGCAACGGCACCCAGGCCGGCCGGCACCCCTATGGCTACACCGGCTTCGCCTTCGACCTGACCGGCCTGCTGCACACCGACGGCACCACCGAGAACGTGATCGCCGTCAAGGTCCAGAACCAGCTCCCCAGCAGCCGCTGGTACTCGGGCAGCGGCATCTACCGCGAGGCCCGCCTGGTCGTCACCGAGCCGGTCCACGTCGAGCGCTGGGGCACCTACGTGACCACGCCGGACATCACCGCGGAGCGAGCCGTCGTACGCGTACGGACCACGGTGGTGAACGAGTCCGGCGCCGCGAGCCAGGTCGAGATCCGCTCGACGGTCAAGGACCCCGACGGCCGCACGGCCGCCCGCGCCGCCACCACGGTCACGGTCACCGACAAGACGGCCGAGACCCACGAACTCACCGTCCCCCAGCCCCAGTTGTGGGACTTCGAGGCCCCGCACCGCTACACCCTGGAGACCGAACTGCGCGTCGGCGGCCGGACCGTCGACACCTACCGCACCCCCTTCGGCGTCCGCACCTACCGCTTCGACCCCGACGAGGGCTTCTCCCTCAACGGCACCCACACCAAGATCAAGGGCGTCGACCTGCACCACGACCAGGGTGCCCTCGGAGCCGCGATCAGCATCGACGCCGTGCGCCGGCAGATGACCATCATGAAGTCGATGGGCGTCAACGCCTTCCGTACCTCGCACAACCCGCCCTCGCCGCAGATGATCCAGGTCTGCGAGGAGCTGGGCATCGTGATGATGGTGGAGGCCTTCGACTGCTGGCGGACCGGCAAGACGAAGTACGACTACGGCCGCTTCTTCGACGAGTGGTGCGAGAAGGACGCCACCGAGATGGTCCTCGCCGCCCGCAACTCGCCCGCCGTGGTGCTGTGGTCCATCGGCAACGAGATACCCGACTCCACCTCCACCGCCGGACTCGCCATGGCGGACCGGATCATCGGAGCCATCAAGGCGGCGGACGACACCCGGCCGGTCGTCATCGGCTCGAACAAGTACCACGGTGTCCCCGCCACCGGCTCCGCGGCCGACCTCATGCTCGCCAAGCTGGACGGCCTCGGCCTCAACTACAACACCGCCAAGTCGGTCGACGCCCTGCACGCCAAGTACCCCAAGCTGTTCCTCTTCGAGTCGGAGTCCTCCTCGGAGACCTCGACCCGCGGCTCCTACCAGGAGCCCGAGCACCTCAACACCGGCGAGAACCACACACCCGGCAGACGCGAGGTCTCCTCCTACGACAACAACCTCGCCTCCTGGACCATGAGCGGCGAGTACGGCCACAAGAAGGACCGGGACCGCAAGTGGTTCGCCGGGCAGTTCCTGTGGTCCGGCATCGACTACATCGGCGAGCCGACGCCGTACGACGTCTTCCCGGTCAAGGCGTCCTTCTTCGGCGCGGTCGACACGGCCGGCTTCCCCAAGGACATGTACTACCTGTTCCAGAGCCAGTGGACCAGCGGGCCCATGGTCCATCTGCTGCCCATGAGCTGGAACCACGAACAGGGCGACACGGTCGAGGTGTGGGCCTACTCCAACGTCGACACCGTGGAGCTGTACCTCAACGGAGAGTCCCTCGGCACACGCACCTTCGACACGAAGAGGACCACGGACGGCCGTACCTATCTGGAGACCACGGAGGCCGCCGGGGACGACAAGACCTTCACCACCGGCCCCTACCCCGGTAGTTACACCAGCCCGAACGGCAGCGCCGGCAAACTGCACCTGACCTGGAAAGTGCCGTTCCAGCCGGGCGAGTTGAAGGCGGTGGCACGCAGGGACGGCAAGGTGGTCGCCACCGACGTGCTGCGCACGGCAGGGGAACCGCATGCCGTACGGCTGACCGTGGACCGCAAGTCCCTTGCCGCGGAAGGGCGTTCGCTGGCCTTCGTGACGGCGGACGTCGTGGACTCGCGCGGGGTGGTGGTGCCCGACGCCGAGCATCTGATCACCTTCGATGTGACGGGCGGATCCCTCGCCGGGCTCGACAACGGCCGGGAGGAGAGCGCCGAGCGCTATCAGGCCACCACCCGTACCGCCTTCCACGGCAAGGCCCTCGCGATCGTCCGCGCCGGCACCAAGGCCGGCACGCTGAAGGTGACCGCACGCGCGGAGGGACTGCGGACAGGGACGGCGACCGCGCGCACCACGCCCGCCCGGTCGGCCGCGACCACGTCGGCGGCGGCCTTCGGCCCTGAGCACCCGGTGCCGCCGAACTACCCGTACGCGGACGCCAGTTACTCAGGCCGACCGGACACCCTCCCTGCCGCGATGCTCGACGGCGACGCGGCCACCGGCTGGTCCAACGCCTTCAGCAAGTCGGCGACGGCTCTGCTGCCCGCCTTCAACGGAGCGCGGGAAAAGGACTGGGTCTCGGTGGACTACGGGCGGACCCGGACCTTCGACCGGGTGGAGGTCTCCTTCAGCGTTGACGCGACGCACAGCCTGCCCGCGAAGGTCGAGGCGGCCGTGTGGGACGGGCGCCGGTATGTGCCCGTCACCGGGGCGGCGGTCGACTGGGCCACCGCCTCGGACGCCCCCACCGTCGTCACCTTCGACGCGCAGCGCGGCTCCCGCCTGCGGCTCACGTTGACCAGCGCTCACCCGGGCGAAGTCCACGGGGCCGTGCGGATCAGCAAGTTGGAGGCACCTGGCGGCTGAGCCGCCGGAGCGGTCCGGGCGGGAAAACAGTCCTGTCCGGACCGTTGACGGAGTGTCATGGCGCAAACAAGCATGAGCGGCGTCCGCATCTGGGAGCGCTCCCACCCCGTTGGGTCGGCGAGCGTCACCCGTACCTCCGCCAGAGGAGCCCAGACGTGAAACGACGCAGAACCGTTCTGCTGACCCTGACGGCCCTGTTGGGGACGGCGCTGACCGGGGTGCCGGCCTCTCCGGCCGCCGCCGACCCGGTCGAGCAGCTCAAGAACGGCACCTTCGACACCACCATCGACCCCTGGTGGACCACCACCAACGTCACCGCAGGCGTGTCCGGCGGACAGCTCTGCGCGGATGTGCCGGGCGGCACCACCAACCGCTGGGACGCCGCCGTCGGGCAGAACGACGTCACCCTGAAGAAGGGAGAGTCGTACAAGTTCAGCTTCAAAGCGACCGGTTCACCCGAAGCACACGTGGTGCGGGCGGTCGTAGGGCTCCAAGTGGCGCCTTACGACACCTACTTCGAGGTCAGCCCGCAGCTGAGCGTCTCCGGCAACACCTACTCGTACACCTTCACCTCACCCGTCGACACCACCCAGGGCCAGGTCGCCTTCCAGGCCGGCGGCAGCACGGACGCCTGGCGCTTCTGCATGGACGACATATCGCTGCTCGGCGGTGTCCCGCCCGAGGTGTACCAGCCGGACACAGGGCCGAGGGTCCGCGTCAACCAGGTCGCCTATCTTCCCTCCGGCCCCAAGAACGCCACCCTGGTCACCGACGCCACCACGAAACTGCCCTGGCAGCTGAAGGACGCCGACGGCGTGACGGTCGACCACGGCTGGACCGTGCCGCGCGGGGTCGACGTCTCCTCCGGGCAGAACGTCCACTCGATCGACTTCGGCGACTACCGCAGGCAGGGCAAGGGCTTCACGCTGGTCGCCGACGGTGAGACCAGCCGCCCCTTCGACATCGGCACCGGCGCCTACGAGCAACTGCGCCTCGACTCGGTGAAGTACTACTACACGCAGCGCAGCGGCATCGCGATCCGCGACGATCTGCGTCCCGGCTACGGCCGAGCCGCCGGGCACCTCGACGTGGCGCCGAACCAGGGCGACGCCCACGTGCCCTGCCAGCCCGGCGTATGCGACTACACGCTCGACGTCACCGGCGGCTGGTACGACGCCGGCGACCACGGCAAGTACGTCGTCAACGGCGGCATCGCCACCTGGGAGCTGCTGAGCACCTACGAACGAGAAAAGCTGGCCCGCACGGGGGAGCCAGGGAAGCTGCGGGACGGCAGCCTCGCCATCCCGGAGAGCGCGAACAAGGTGCCCGACATCCTCGACGAGGCCCGCTGGGAGCTGGAGTTCCTGCTGAAGATGCAGGTGCCCGACGGGCAGCCGCTGGCCGGCATGGCCCATCACAAGATCCACGACGCGCAGTGGACGGGACTGCCCCTGCTGCCCAGTGACGACCCGCAGAAGCGCGAACTGCACCCGCCGTCCACCCAGGCGACCCTCAACCTGGCGGCGACGGCCGCCCAGGCGGCCCGCCTCTACCGCCCCTACGACCGCGCCTTCGCGGCGAAGGCACTCACGGCGGCGCGCAAGGCCTGGACGGCGGCGCTCGCCCACCCCGCCATGTACGCCTCCGCCAGTGACGGCACCGGAGGCGGCGCCTATGACGACACCAACGCGACGGACGAGTTCTACTGGGCGGCGGCGGAGCTGTATCTCACCACCGGTGAGAAGGAGTTCGCGGACTACCTGCGCAACTCGCCGGTGAACACCGCCGACATCTTCGGCCCGCTCGGCTTCGACTGGGGAAGGACCGCGGCGGCGGGCCGCCTCGACCTGGCGACCGTGCCCAGCAAACTGCCGGGCCGGGACAAGATCCGCCAGTCGGTCGTCAAGGGCGCGGAGCGCTACCTGGCCACCCTGAAGTCACAGCCGTACGGCATGCCGTACGCGCCTGACGACAACGTCTACGACTGGGGCTCCAGCCACCAGATCCTCAACAACGGGGTGGTCCTGGCGACGGCGTACGACATCACGGGAGCCTCGAAGTACCGGGACGGCGCGGTCCAGACCATGGACTACATCCTCGGCCGCAACGCGCTGAACATCTCGTACGTCACCGGCTACGGCGAGGTCAACTCCCACAACCAGCACAGCCGTTGGTACGCCCACGAGCTCGACCCGAAGCTTCCGAACCCGCCGCACGGAACGCTGGCGGGCGGGCCGAACTCGTCCATCCAGGACCCCTACGCACAGAGCAAACTCCAGGGCTGCGTGGGTCAGTTCTGCTACATCGACGACATCCAGTCCTGGTCGACCAACGAGACGGCCATCAACTGGAACGCGGCCCTGGCCCGGATGGCGTCGTTCGTGGCGGACCAGGGCTGAGACCCGTCAGGGCTGCGGCTCGCGCTCCACGAGCTCGGGTCGCGGCTCGTGTTCCACGAGTTCGCCCTGCCGCCGGTGGGCGGTGAGGGTGTGCAGTTCGGCCTGATCGAGCGGCTGGTGCACCTCGACGTACTCGCCGTGCGGCAGCCGCTTGATCACACCGGTCTCCCGACCGTGCAACACCAGCTCCGCGTCGCGGAGTTGCAGACCCAGGCAGACGCGGCGGGTGACGACGAAGACGACCACCGGCAGGACGAACACCGCCACGCGGACCGTCCAGGTGACCGTGTTGATCGACAGATGGAGACGGGTGGCCACGATGTCGTTGCCGCCGCCCGCCAGCAGGATCAGATAGAGGCTGATCCAGGCCGCGCCGATCGCCGTGCGGACCGGGCGGTTGCGCGGGCGGTCCAGCAGGTGGTGCTCGCGTTCGTCACCGGTCACCCGCGCCTCCAGGAACGGGTAGATCCCGATGAAGACGAGCAGCAGCGGGAAGACCACGACCGGTATCAGCACGCCGAGGACCAGCGTGTGACCCCACAGGGTGATCTCCCAGCCCGGCATCACCCGGACCAGGCCCTCCGCGAATCCCAGGTACCAGTCGGGCTGGGCGCCCGTGGAGACCTGGTCGGGGCGGAAGGGGCCGTACACCCAGACCGGGTTGATCGTCGCCACCGCCGCCACCAGCGTCAGCGCGCCGAAGACCAGGAAGAAGAAACCGCCCGCCTTCGCCAGGTACACCGGCATGAACGGCGTTCCGACGACGTTGCGTTCGGTGCGTCCCGGCCCCGCGAACTGTGTGTGCTTGTGGTACACGACCAGGATGAGGTGCGCCACGACGAGCGCCGCCATGATGCCGGGGATGAGCAGGATGTGCAGCGAGTAGAAGCGGGCCACGATGTCGTGGCCGGGGAACTCGCCGCCGAACAGGAACATCGACAGATACGTGCCGACGACCGGCACCGACAGCAGCGCGCCGTTGACGAAGCGCAGGCCCGTGCCCGACAGCAGGTCGTCCGGCAGCGAGTAGCCGAACAGGCCCTCGAACAGGCCGAGGAACAGCAGCAGCCAGCCGAACAGCCAGTTGACCTCACGGGGCTTGCGGAACGAACCCGTGAAGAAGTGCCGCATCATGTGCGTCAGCATTCCGGCGACGAAGACCAGCGCCGCCCAGTGGTGCAGCTGCCGGATCAGCAGCCCGCCGCGCACGTCGAAGCTGATGTGCAGCGTGGAGGCGTACGCCTCGGACATCCGCACGCCGTTGAGCGGGACATAACTGCCGTGGTACGTCACCTCGTTCATCGACGGATGGAAGAACAGGGTGAGGTACACGCCGGTCAGGACCAGCACGACGAAGCTGTACAGGCAGATCTCGCCGAGCAGGAACGACCAGTGGTCCGGGAACACCTTGCGCAGATACTTCCTGCCCAGCGAGTGGATGCCGAGGCGTCCGTCGAGCCAGTCGGCGACCCGCTCGCCCCGGCCCGCTGTCTGCGTGGCGGTCACTCGTCCTCCTCGTCGTCCTTGTGCACGTGCGTGAGCTTGTCGGGGTTGGTGACGATGTAGACGCCGTCCACTCGGTCGCCCTCGGGCGTGAGGTCCATGACCATCACGGCGTACGGCGAGTCGCCCTCGAACAGCACCGCGGCGTCGTCGCCGTTGACCCGGCGGTAGCGCAGGTCGAGCTGCTGGGGGCCGCGCCGCGCCGCGTACGTGGTGATGAGGCGGACCGCCTTGTCCCGGCCGTGCACCGGGCGCAGCCCCGCCTGCCTGCGGTTGCCGCCGCCGTCCGTCCACACCGTGACGTCCGGCGCCAGGATCTCCATCAGCTCGCCGATGTCCCCGCCGAGCGCGGCCCGCACGAACCGCTCGGTCGCCTCCTGCCGGACGCGCGGATGCGCCCGGTAGCGCGGCCGGCGGGCGAGCACATGGTTGCGCGCGCGATGCGCCAGCTGCCGTACGGCCGCCGGGCTGCGGTCGATGACGTCCGCGATCTCGGCGTGGGGGTAGCCGAACACCTCGCCCAGGACGAACACCGCGCGTTCCAGTGGGGTCAGCGCCTCCAGGACGACCAGCATCGCCAGGGACACGGACTCGCCCCTCAGCACCGGGTCGTCGGCGCCCGCGTCGGCGGCGACCAGGGGCTCGGGCAGCCACGGGCCGACATACGTCTCGCGGCGGCGGGCGATCACGGCCTGCCGCCGCAAGGCCTGGTTGACGGCGATCCGGACCAGATAGGCGCGCGGGTTGGTGATCCCGCCGACGCCCCGGCCCGACCAGGCCAGCCAGGTCTCCTGCAGCACGTCCTCGGTGTCGGCGACGCTGCCCAGCATGTTGTAGACGAGGCTGAACAACAGCTCCCGATGGTTCATGAAGACATCGGTCGCCCCGTCGGCGACCGGACTTCCGGTGCTGTGCGTCATGTGTGGGCCTCCCGGGTGCCGCGCTCACTACTTCGAGGGCCGGGAGGGGTCCGAATGTGACATGGATCGGGCGGAATGTGACCTACGTCTCACCGAAATCGCAGCGTGTCACACCCGTCCGCCGTCCCGCCCTCTTGAACGCGAGTCCGACACGAGACCGGCTCGAGTCCGACCGCAAGGAGACCGACATCGTGTTCAAGAAATGGCACGGCAACCCGTGGGCGATCCTGATCACCCTCTCCCTCGGGTTCTTCATGACACTGCTCGACCTGACGATCGTGAACATCGCGATCCCACAACTGGGCGAGGATCTGAACGCGTCCCTGGACGAGATCCTGTGGGTCGTCAACGCCTACACCCTGGCGCTGGCCGTCCTGCTGATCACCGGCGGACGCCTCGGCGACCTGCGCGGCAAACGCAACCTGTTCGCCGCCGGGATCGCCCTGTTCACCCTGGCGAGCCTCGCCTGCGGCCTCGCCCGGGACCCCGCCCAGCTCATCGCGTTCCGGACCGTGCAGGGGCTGGGCGCGGCGCTGCTGATGCCGCAGACCCTGTCGATCATCGCCGAAGTGTTCCCCGCCGACCGGCGCGGAGCGGCGATGGGCGTCTGGGGCGCGGTGGCGGGTGTGTCCGGCGCGCTCGGGCCGATCCTCGGCGGGACGCTGATCACCCGTCTGAGCTGGCGGTGGATCTTCTTCGTCAACCTGCCGTTCGGCGTGATCGTCCTGGTGATGACCGCGGCGATCATCCCGGGCTCCCGGCGCACGGTGAAGCACAGCTTCGACACGTTCGGTGTACTGCTCGCCTCGACCGCCCTGTTCTGCCTGGCCTTCGGACTCACCGAGGGACAGCGCTACGACTGGAACCGCTGGATCTGGAGCCTGTTCACCCTGGCCGCCGTCCTCTTCGCCGGATTCCTGCTGCACGAGCGCGGCCGGCAGAGCAAGGACCCCCTGGTCCCGTTCGCGCTCTTCCGCGACCGCAACTTCACCCTCGTCAACCTGGTCGGCGTCACGGTGGCGTTCGGCGTCGTCGGAATGTTCCTGCCGCTGACGATCTACCTGCAGTCCGTGCTCGGCTTCAGCGCCCTCAAGTCCGGTCTGGTGCTGCTGCCCGTCGCCCTCGGCTCGTTCGTGACGGCGGGGCCCGCCGGAGCGCTCGCGGACCGGCTCGGCGGCAAGTTCATCCTGATGAGCGGGCTGCTCGCCTGGGCCGGCGGACTGGCCTGGGTGGTGACCGTCGCGGACGTCGGCTCGGGCTGGCCGAGCATCGCCGTGCCGCTGTTCCTCGTCGGCCTCGGCGTCGGCTGCACCTTCGCCCCCTTCGCCACCGAGGTCATGCGGGGCGTACCGGCCCGGCTGGCCGGGGCGGCCTCCGGCGTCACCAACGCGCTCAGGCAGGTCGGCTCGGTCCTCGCGGGCGCCGTGGTCGGCGCGGTGCTGCAGAACCAGCTCGCCTCCGCGCTCTCGGACCGGGCGCGGGAGAGCGCCGGACGGCTGCCCGCCGCATACCGGGACACCTTCGTCGCGGCCTTCTCCAAGGCCGAGTCCGACGTCGGCGCCCGGCAGCAGGGCGGCGCGCCGCACGGGGTGCCGCAGGACGTCGCCGAGCGCATGCGCGCCCTGGGCGGACAGGTCTTCGGCCACGGCTTCGTGGACGCGATGGGCCCCGCCGTGTACGTGTCCGCCGCCGTGCTGCTGGCCGGAGCGCTCGTCTGTCTCGCCGTACGGCGCCACCGCGGCCCGTCTGCCAACCCCCATGCCCTGCCGATCAACGAGACCGAACTGGAGGAAGCCGCCCGATGAGCATCGACTTCACCGCCATGTACGCCTCCCACGACGCCTTCCGACGCGACCTGGAACGCCTCGCGCAGGCCGTCGCCGAGGGCCGTGCGCACACCCCGGGCGTGCGCGCCGGCTGGGAGAACTTCACGCACCAGCTGCACATCCACCACACCGCCGAGGACAGCGACCTGTGGCCGCGCGTGCGGGAGCGCGTAGCGGGGCGCCCGAGGGAACTGGCCCTGCTGGACGACATGGAGGCGGAACACTCCCGCATCGACCCCCTGCTGGATGCCGTCGACACCGCCCTGGACGACCAGGAGCCTGAACTGCCCGATCTCGTACGGGCGTTGACGGCCACCCTCGACGACCATCTCAAACACGAGGAGGACAGCGCCCTGCCGCTGATGCAGGACGTCCTGACGGCCGCGGACTGGGCCGCCTTCACCGGCCGCATCCGCGAGACCCAGGGCCTGCGCGGCGCCTCGGTGTTCGTGCCGTGGATCGTCGACGGTACCCCGCCGGCGGACCGCGCCCGCTTCCTCGGCGCCCTGCCGCCACCGGTACGAGTTCTCAACCGGCTGTTCTGGGAGGGGAGTTACCGCCGCAGGGGGCTGTGGGCAGGGGCCTGAGCCGCTCATCGGTACAGCGGCGGAGTACTCACGCCTCGTGGAAGACGATACCCAGCGCATGCCGCCGGCCGGAGCGGACGGTGCTCACGCCGTGCCGCATCGCTCCGGCCGACCAGCCGCGCTTGGTGCGCACCGGCCGGTCCCGGGTGGTGAAGACCAGCCCGTGGCCCTGCCGGAGCGCGGTCGCGGTGCCCCGGGACTGGGCCCGTGGCCGCTGCTCGACCATCAGGAACTCACCGCCGGTGTAGTCGCTGCCGTACTCGTCGAGGCCGACGACCACCTGCAGCGGGAAGAGCATGTCGCCGAACACGTCACGGTGCAGGGCGTTCCAGTCGCCCTCGGTGTAGCGCAGCAGGATCTGCGCCGAGCGGTTCTGTCCGGCCGTGTGACAGGCCTCCAGCCACTCTTCGAGGGAGTCCGGCCACGGTGCCGGGCGGCCGAGGCGGGCCGCCCAGTCCCGCGCGATCGGCAGCAGCCGCGGGTAGAGGGCGGCCCGCAGGGCGGTCACCGGGGTCGGCAGGTCGTGGGTGAAGTACCGGTACTCGCCGGAACCGAAACGGTGCCGTGCCATGTCGACCGTGGTCCTGAACAGCTCCGGCTTCTCGTACAGCGCGGCCAGGTCGCGGCACTCGGCGGGCGTCAGCAGCGGCCCCGTCGGCGCGCTGCCGTGGACGTCCAACTCGGCGGCGACAGCCGCCCATTCGGTCCCGGCGACCCGCCTGTGGGCCTGAGCCTCGGTGAGCGTCATGCCATTCCCTCCCGTCACCCCAGCATCGGCTGCAGCGCGCCCTCGTGGGTGAGCAGCCGCACCTTGCGCTCGACGCCGCCCGCGTACCCGCGCATCGAACCGTCGGCGCCGATCACGCGGTGGCAGGGGCGGACGATCAGCAGCGGATTCGCGCCGATCGCCGCACCCACGGCACGGATCTCGCTCCGCGGCACTTCGAGCCGGGCGGCGAGTCCCCCGTACGTGATCGTGGTGCCGTACGGGATCGCGTCGAGCGCCCGCCACACCCGTTGCTGGAACTCGGTCCCCTCGGGGGCGAGGCTCAGCTCGAATCGGGGGAGCCGGCCCGCGAAGTAGGCGGAGAGCTGGCGGGCGGCCTCCCCGAACGCCTCGTCGTCGCGCCGCCAGTCGGCACCGACGACGGGCGCGTTGCGCTGCCCCGGCAGGGACAGCGAGGTGAGGGCCGTGCCCTCGCCCACCAGCAGCAGCTCACCCACCGGACTGTCGATCTTCGTGTACGTCGTCATGGCTCCAGTCTGCTGCGCCGCGCCGTCCGGAACCGGCGGGAAACGGACATGGTCCTCAAGCGGTTCCGACGGCTGGAGGTACCGTCGAAAAGCTGCTGTGACCAGCGGCTATTTACGAGTGAGTACCCCGGCGGTACCGTGAAGGCATGCCAGCCCTGAATGTCGAGTTCAGCGACCGCGAACTAGAGGACCTGCGGCAGATCGCCAAGGAGCGCGGTACGTCGATGAAGGCCCTTGTGCGCGAGGCGGCCGCGGCGGACATAGCCCGGCACCGCGCGCTGCAGGAGGGCGCGGAGGCGTTCCGCCGCTTCTTCGCCTCCCACGCCGACGAGTTCGCCGCCGCCTTCCCCGACGACGAACCCGCCCACGCCGGTGAGGGGCGGGTCGCCTGACCGATGGCACCCGTCATCCATATCGACGTGCCCTGGCTGCTGCAGCGCCACGAAGAGGTCCTGCCGGACCAGCCCACCATCAACGACTTCTCCGCGCTGGTCGCCGCCGTCGCCCGCCACCGCGTGGACCCGCCCCGCCTCGGCGTGGACTCCGACCCCGCCTGGCGGGCCGCCGCCCTGCTGCACACCCTCGCCCTGCTCAAGCCCCTGCCCTCGGCCAACGCCCGCTTCGCCTGCGCGACAGCGGTGGCGTACATGTTCGTCAGCGATGTCGGCATCGACCCGCCCTACGGCGCCCTCGTCGACCTGGCCCGCGATCTGATCTCAGGCAAGGCCGACGTCTACGGCGCGGCCGACCGGCTGCGCTCCTGGCAGATCTGAGGGCCGCCGACCGCAGTAGGGACGACCCGCCCCCGGGGCCGCCGACCGAGGGCGGGAGGAACAAGGCCGGCGGCCCGTGCGGCGCAGGAGAGCCGCCGTCCTGCGCAGGGCCTCCGAGAAAGGGCCGCTACCCAGTGCACTACGGGGTGGTGCACGCCGGGAGCGTGCGCGGTGCTCCGGCGCGTGCGCCTGTTTCACACGGGGCGCATGGAATGACGAAAGCTCATGCGGACGAGGCGAGTTGTCGCCGTTTCTGACCAACCTTCAAAGAGGCAGATGTTGCCCAAGTGCCTTGTTGGTCATGAGTGTGTTGTGCAAGGGTGAACTACCCGTGCGGGGGGTGTAATGGCCGGGTGTCGATCGGCCAATCGGAAAACCGGGCCGGACGGACCTACCCGAATTCACGCCCTCCTGTGAGTCCCATGCATGTGGGAAGGAATCCGCTCAGTGCCCACCCCCCACCCACCTCGTCCCCCTTACCCGCCGCCCGGCGGTGTTCCCGGAGAATCCGACGAGAACCTCGCCACCCGGCTCAGGGGCCGTCCCGACGGCGAGGTCGCCCAATCCGTCGCGCTGCTGATGGCGCGGCACTGGCAGCCCGCCCGCGACTACGCGGCCATCTGCCTGACCTCCCCGGCCGACCTCGCCTCCATGGTGACGGCGTCCGCCTTCCACCAGGTCCTGGACCGGCTGGCGCTGGGCGAGGCCGCGCTCGCGCTGCGCCCCCGGATTCTGGTGGCCGTACGCGAGACGGTCCGTCTGTGGTCCGCCGAGGACCGGATATCCAGTGTTCTGCCGGAGCTGCAGAAACCCTCCGGCGGCCGCGGTATACGGACGGCGAAGTCCATGACGCCCGAAAACCGCAGGCTCGCCGAACGGTCTTTCCAGGCCCTTCCCGGACTCTCCCGGTGCTTGCTCTGGCACACCGAGGTCGAAGCGGAGCCCATAACCGTTCCCGCCGGTCTGCTCGGCATGGATACCGACACCGCGTCGGCGGCACTCGAACAGGCGCGTGAAAAATTCCGCGAAGGTTGTGTACATGCCCATCGGGAACTCGCGCCGAGCAAGGATTGCCGGTTCTACAACCGTCTCCTCGATGTTCCGATTCGCCGGGGCGGGGCTCTGCTGCCGGATGTCCAGCAGCATCTGGCGGAGTGCCCTTACTGCCGTTCCGCCGCTGAACAACTGAGCCATTTCGAGGGCGGGTTGGGGGTACTCCTCGCCGAGGCGGTGCTCGGCTGGGGCGCCCGCCGCTACCTGGACTCCCGTCCCGGGCGTGCGCCGCAGGAAACGCGCGCGAGCGGCTCCGCCCGGCACGGCGGCGGTCGTCCACGCATCCTGCCCCGTATCCCGCTGCCCGGACGGCGGCCGCCGGGCGTTCCGCGGAACTCGCGGGCACTGCTGACCGGGGTGGGCGTCGTCTCCGCCGGGCTGCTCGCCAGTCTGTTCGCGGCCGGCCTGTGGTCCCACGACGACGGCGTCGACCCGGCCGCCTCCACCAGTGCGGGCGGCGGCGCTGCGCCGGGTGTCGGCTCCCATTCGTCGCCCGGAGCGCCCCAACTCCCCACGGTTCCGGGGCAGTCGAGGCTCCGGAATGAAGGCGCCGACCTCTGCCTCGACATCACCGGCACGGTCAAGGCCGGTGCCGGGACCGACCTGGCGGCGTGCTCGGACGCCGACACCCAGCAGTGGTCGTTCGACGAGGACGGTCTGCTGCGCAGCGCGGCCGACCCCGACCTGTGCCTGGACTCGCACGTGGACGCCGGCGTGGCCGTTCTCGGCAAGTGCGCCGCCGAGAAGGACAAGCGGGGCGCGGACGTGCGCTACGACCTGACCGTGCAGGGGGAGTTGCTGCCCCGCTGGGACGAGCGGCTCGCCCTCGCCGCCGCCGCGGAGGAGCCGGGCGCGGACGTCGTCGCCAAGGCCCGCGACGGCTCGCCGGCGCAACGGTGGCTGGCGGATCCGTCGGCGACGGCGACGGCGACCCCGGGGTCGCCGTCGATCACGGGGAAGGGGACGCCTGCGGCTCGGCCGGCGTGGTTCACGGAGAGCGCCTGATGGCTCGGGGGTGCGGGAATGTGGCGGCTGCGGGTCCGTAGTGGCTTCTCGCGCCCCTGCGGCGGAGCCGCATATCGACACAGCCCCGCGCCCCTGAACAGCGACTGCTAGTTGACGATGTCCCGCGGTTGGCCACCCGTCAGGAAATCCGCCACGTTCTGCACGGCGGCCAAGGCGATGCGGATCAGGGTTTCGCGGGTCACTCCGCCGACGTGCGGTGAGAGCACCACGTTCGGTGACTTGAGCAGGCGCAGGGCCGGGGTGGGCGGTTCGGGGTCGAAGACGTCGATGCCCGCCCCGGCCAGGGCGCCCTTCTCCAGCGCGTCCGCGAGGGCCTCCTGGTCGATGAGCGCGCCCCGCGCCGTGTTGATCACGAACGCCGTCGGTTTGAGCAGGGCGAGCCGTTCGGCGTCGAGCAGATGCCGGGTCTCGTCGGTGAGCGGCGCATGCAGGGAGACGTAGTCGGCCGTACGCAGCAGCTCGTCGAGCGGGACATGGCGGGCCCCGCCGAGCCGGGCCTCCGTCTCCTCGGGCAGCCTGCGGCGACCGGCGTAGACGACGCTCATGTCGAACGCGACCGCACGGCGGGCGACTTCCTGCCCGATGCCGCCGAGTCCGACGATGCCGAGCGTCTTGCCGCACAGTTCGGTGAGGGAGCGCTGCAGTCGGGGCAGCGCCCAGTCCGCCTCGACGAGCGCCGTGTGCGCGGGGACCAGCTGCTTGGCCAGCGCCAGCATGAGGGCGAAGGTCTGCTCGGCCACGTTCTGCGACTCGGCGCCGCTGGAGCCGATGTTGCACACGAGTACGTCCCGGGCGCGGGCCGCGTCCACGTCGACGTACTCGAAGCCGTGGCTCGCGCACTGCACCAGCTTCAAGTCCGGTGCCGCGGCGAGGTGTCCGTCGGTGACGGGGGAGAGCGCCGTGATGATCACGTGTGCTGCGCGGAGGGCGGCCTGGTCCTCGTCGGCCGTCTCGACGACGGTGACGTTCGCCTCGCCGGGAAAGAGCGTGGCGAGCCCGGCACCGGCGGCGCGGCCCCCGACGTGCGGGGCGATGACCGCGAGGATGTTCTTCGGGGGCGTCATGCGGATTCCTCGATGAGGTCGGCGGGGCCGATCGTGGCGGGTGTGGCGTGTCCGGACAGGGCGAGCGTGAGGTCGAACTCGGCGAGCAGACAGCGGATCACATGCTCCACGCCCTGCTGTCCGTCGAGACCGAGCCCGTACACGTACGGCCGGCCCAGGAGCACCGCCTGCGCGCCGAGAGCGAGTGCCTTGAAGACGTCGTCGCCGGTGCGCACGCCGCTGTCGAACAGGACCGTCAGCCGGTCGCCGACCGCCTCGGCCACCCGGGGCAGCGCATCGGCGGCCGCGACGGAGCCGGCCACCTGGCGGCCGCCGTGGTTGGAGACGACCACGCCGTCCATCCCGGCGTCGGCCGCCAGCCGGGCGTCGTCCGGGTGCAGGATGCCCTTGAGGACGATCGGGCCGTCCCAGTTCTCCCGCAGGAACGCCAGGTCCGGCCAGGTCTTGCCGGGGTCCGCGAACATGCCGACGAAGTGCAGCACGGCCGCGTTCGGGTCCTCGTGCACCGGCTTGGCGAGACCTGCCTGGAAGGCCGGGTCGGAGAAGTAGTTCGCGGTGCCGACGCCGTGCAGGAAGGGCAGATACGCCTGGTCGAGGTCGCGGGGCCGCCAGGCCAGCAGCGGTGTGTCGAGGGTGACGAGCAGCGCCGTGAACCCGGCCGCCTTCGCCCGGTCGAGGAAACTCCGCGTCACCTCACGGTCCTTGGCCCAGTACAGCTGGAACCAGCGTTCCCCGTCGCCCATCGCCTCCGCGACCTGCTCCATCGGCGTGCTGGACGCCGAGGACAGGATGTACGGCACACCCTGCGCCGCGGCGGCCCGGGCGGCCGCACACTCGGCGTCCGGGTGCATGATCGACAGCACGCCGACCGGTGCCAGGGCCAGCGGGGCGGGCAGCGCGCGGCCCAGCACCTCGACGGAGAGATCCCGCTCGTGCACGTCCCGCAGCATCCGCGGCACGATCCGGCGCCGCCCGAGCGCCGCCCGGTTGGCGCGCGCCGTGCTGCCGTCGCCCGCGCTGCCCGCGACATAGCCGACGGGCCCGGGACCGAGCCGCTGCTCGGTCAGCTCCTCCAGCCGGGTCAGATCGGTGGGCAGCCTCGGTACGGCGCCCGACATCCCGCCCAGATAGATCTCGTACTGGAAGTCCGCCCAGTGCTTGGCCATGGGCACGTCCCGCCCCTCGTCGCTGAGAACGCGTTGCACCCCGACGATACTGGCGAGTAAGTGCAGGTCCGCCCACAGGGGTGGACCGGTGGTACGAAGTGCGTCACGCCCGCAGCGTGGCGGAAGGGCCCGACGAAGTCCCCTCCTCGACTCCCGTTCCCGGCCCCGTGATCGGCGGCACCGCGACCTCGACGGCGCGGGCCAGCCGCGCGCCCTGCGGCCCGTACACCGCGCGCGGTTCGGGGAAGATCCGCAGCAGCGCCAGATACAGCACGGCGGCCACCACCAGCGACAGCGGCAGGCTGATGTCGACGCCGTTCGCGAGGTCGCCCAGCGGGCCCACGAACTGGCCCGGAATGTTCGTGAACAGCACGCCGGTCAGTGCGGACACCCACCACGCGGTCATGCCCCGCCAGTTCCAGCCGTGCGCGAACCAGTAACGGCCGCCCCGTTGACGGCGGTTGAAGACCTGGAGGGCCTCCGGGTCGTACCAGCCGCGCCGGGTGAAGAAGCCCAGCATCATGACGACCATCCACGGCGTGGTGCACGTGATGATCATCGTGGCGAAGGTGGAGATGGACTGGACGAGATCGAGCCCGAACCGGCCGATGAAGATGAACGCGATCGACAGGACGCCGACCAGCACGGTCGCCTGCACCCGCGACAGCCGCGGGAACACGGAGGAGAAGTCGAGCCCGGTGCCGTAGAGCGAGGTCGTCCCCGTCGACATGCCGCCGACCAGGGCGAGCAGACACACCGGCAGGAAGTACCAGGTCGGCGAGATGGCGAGCAGCCCGCCCACGAAGTCGGGGGCGGCCGGGTCGACATACTGAGGGGCCTTGGCGGCGATGATGCTCGCGGTCGCCAGACCGAAGACGAACGGCAGCAGGGTCGCGATCTGCGACAGGAACGCGGCCCCGATGACCCGGCGGCGCGGGGTGCTCGCCGGGATGTAGCGCGACCAGTCGCCGAGAAACGCCCCGAACGACACCGGGTTGGACAGCACGATCAGTGCCGCGCCGATGAACGACGGCCAGAACAGGGACCTGGTCGCCGCGTCCGCCGTGCCGGTGAAGACACCGGCGTACGACGGGTCGAAGTCTCCGGCGAACGCGATCGCGCCGAGCAGGAACAGCACCGTCGCCGAGGCCACCGCGACCTTGTTGACGAACAGCATGAACCGGAAGCCGTACACGCACACCGCGAGCACCAGGCCGGCGAACAGCGCGTACGCGACGACGTACGAGAGGTTGCCGCGCTCCAGGCCGAACAGCCGGTGCGCACCGCCGACCAGGGCGTCCCCGGAGCTCCACACCGAGATCGAGAAGAACGCGATCGCGGTCAGCAGCGACAGGAACGAGCCGACCACCCGTCCGTGCACACCCAGGTGCGCGGAGGACGAGACGGCGTTGTTGGTGCCGTTGACCGGGCCGAACACCGCCATCGGGCACAGGATCAGCGCGCCCGCGAGGACGCCGAGGAGGGTGGCGGCGAGGCCCTGCCAGAAGGACAGGCCGAAAAGGATCGGGAAGGCGCCCAGGACGCAGGTGGAGAAGGTGTTGGCGCCGCCGAAGGCGAGCCGGAACAGGTCGAGCGGGGTCGCGGTGCGGTCGGCGTCGGGGATGCGCTCGACGCCATGGGCCTCGACCTCGGTGAGGGACGGCGGCGTGCTCGGGGAGTCGGACGACTGCGAGGACAAGGTGGCTTCAGCGGGGGCGGGACGGTGGAGCGCGTTGTGGCGCGGCGGGGTGGACGGCCGGTCGTCGCGGCTGGGGTGTGCGGCGGGCATGGCGGCCGTCCTCTCGGCGGTCTGCCGACCGTACGGCGGTGTGCAGGACCCGCACCAGAGGACGGTTCATCCATTTCTTGCGCGGTGAATGTACGAATCCTCCATCAGTCGTCGTCGGCCGATGTGTCCGGGGAGCGGTCCGTGGCCGCGTCCTGCGGTTCCGTGTCCGGGCCCTGTGCCCGCACCCGCTGGACGTGTTCCAGGGATTCACGCAACTCGGCGAGCCAGTCGTCGGTGTGCCGCTGGACCAGACGCACACACCAGGCGAGGGCGTCGCTGCGGCTGCGGGCGACCCCGCCGGCGATCAGGGTGTCGAGCACCTGGCGCTCCGGCTGGCGCAGCCGGGTCATCACGGGCGCGGCCACGTGCGTGAACAGCGTGCGCTCCCCATCGCACTCCACACCCCAGGACACCTTCCGGCGGAAGCGGTGCTCGGCCTCGCGGGCCACCTCGATGCGCGCCTCCCGGGTGCGCTCCCGGAACTCCTGGACCCTGCCCTGGACGGCGGCCTCCCGCTCGGCGTCCGAAGCACCCTCGGCGAGCCGGGGCGCGGGGATGCGACCGATCACGGTGATCTCCTCGCGGTCGACCGCGAGTTCGACCAACTCCTCGAAGAGATCCTCGGGCAGCCGGCCGGCGAACCAGCCGCGCAGCTTCTCTCGTTGCTCTGTCGTAATCATGTAATGACGATTACTCGACGGGACCATGAACGCAAGGGGGTGCGGGGGAGTCCGCCGACAGCTCAACCGGAATGTTTCAGGCCTATTAACGAGGCGCAGGAAATCAGCCACTTGGCTGCTTCGAGCGATCAAGAACCGCTCAGTTTCGGGGTTCATGCGGTCGAACTCTGTGACTTCGCGCCACTGATTCAACACGCAAGGTTACTGAAACGCATGGGGTCGAGGTGTTTTTCCGCGGCGGACTCGGCAGACTCGCGCTCGCCGGTCCGGCACCAACCCGGAACGGGTCGGCACACCCTCGAATCCTGCGGAAGGATGCATACAATGCGGAACACCGCGCGCTGGGCAGCCACCCTCGCCCTCACGGCCACCGCCGTCTGCGGACCTGTGACCGGGGCCGCGCTCGCCACCCCGGCGGCCGCCCCCGCCTCGCTCTACGCCCCCTCGGCCCTGGTGCTCACCGTCGGCCACGGGGCAAGCGCGGCCGCCGCGACCCCGCTACGGGCCGTCACCCTGAGCTGCGCCCCGACGGCCTCCGGCACCCACCCGGCCCCGGCCCTCGCCTGCGCCGATCTGCGCGGGGTCGCCGGTGACATCGACGCCCTGAAGGCGCGAGACGGCGTGATGTGCAACAAGCTGTACGACCCGGTCGTCGTCACGGTCGAAGGTGTCTGGCAGGGCAAGCGCGTCTCCTACGAACGGACCTTCGGAAACGAGTGCGTGAAGAACTCCTACGGGACCAGCCTCTTCGCGTTCTGAGAGACCGGGATCGCGGGGTCCTCGTGCACACCTGAAGAGGCACGCAGTTGGGGAGTGCGAGTCCCTTGTCGCGGGTACCCGTCGATCTCGCACCAGGGGTCGGCAGGGCGGAGTGGGGCCGCCCGCCGACTCCTGGCATCAGTTCCGCCCCTCCCCGGGGATCGCGGGGAGGGGCGGAAAACGTCCCAGCAGTCCCGCACCGCCCAGCAGCCGGCGGATGCCGGGTGCATCGGAGACGATGCGCAGCCGGCCGCCGCGCTCCCGGGCCCGCGACTCGGCCCGGCACAGCACACGCAGGCCCGAGCAGTCGAGGAACTCGATCTGCCGCAGGTCGACCAGTACGTCCGGCACCGGCCGCGCAGTGGCCGCGTCCAGGTGTTCCTGGAGGAACCCTGCGGTCGCCAGATCGATCTCACCCGCGACCACGACCACGGTGAACCGGCCGCCGACCCGAGTGCGGGCATGAGGGTTCGCCGCGGGCGGTTCGGAAGCGTGGTCGTCGGCATGCGGCTTCATGTCCGCTCCACCTAGGCAAAGGGCGCATTCGGTCTCGGAGTTACCCCGACCGGTGGCGGAGCATCCCCGACACGCCGAGCGCAAGATCTGGTTCACTCGACCCGGTGAATTGCGGTGGAGGCGCTTGACAATTTGCGCGCGCAACGACTCAAGGGCCTTGGTTCAGGGCGTTGGGGCGGCTATGCGCAGGGGCACGTGATCGGGGGACAGGGGCGCCTCGTCAAGATTGTTGATCTTCGTCCACCAGGATGTGCCGTCCTCGATCTGGCGCAGCAGGACGCCTTCACGGATCGCCCAGGGGCAGATCGTGACCACTCTGAGGCCGGTCAGCTTCATCGAGGTGTGGGCGACCACCGCGCCGGCCAGGCTCTGTTCGGCGCGCGGCGCGGAGATGCCGGGGAGCCGGGCGCGCTCGGCGGCCGGCAGTGCGGCGAGCCGGCCGACGGCGAGGCGTAGGTCCGAGCGCTTCAACTGCCGTTCCACGAACGGGCCGTGGCGCCCGGGCGGTGCTCCGCACAGCCGTCCCAGCTGCTGGAAGGTGCGCGAGGTGGCCACCGCCGTGCGCGGGCCCTCCCAGCGGATCCGGGCGGCGACGTCCCGCAACTGGTGCCGGACCTTGCGGCGCAGCGCCCGCATCTGCTCCTGCGGTGGCGGATCCTGCCCCTGGAAGAACTCATGGGTGAGCCGTCCCGCACCCAGCGGCAGCGAGGCCACGAAGTCGGGCAGCCGGCCGCGCCCGAAGGCCACTTCGAGGGAACCGCCGCCGATGTCCAGCAGTGCGAGGGGCCCCGAACGCCAGCCCATCCAGCGCCGCGCCCCGAGGAAGGTCAGCTCGGCCTCGACCTCGCCGGGCAGCGTGCACAGCTCGACCCCGGTCCGGGACCGGACCGTACGCAGCACCTCCCGCCGGTTCGGGGCGGCCCGCACCACGGCCGTCGCGAAGGCAAGCGGTGCGGTCGCACCCCACCGGGCCGCCGTCCGGCTCGCGTCGGCGACCGCCCCGGCGATCCGGTCGATGTCCTCCTCGGAAATGCTGCTCCCCGGCCTCACGTGTTCCGACAGCCGCAGGCGCCACTTGGCGGTGTGGACCGGCAGCGGCACCCCGCCCTCGGCGTCCGCCACAACCAGTCTGACCGTGTTCGATCCCACATCCACCACGCTGATTCGCATGGGCCAGGGGGTACCCAATTACGGTCGGTCCAACGCCCGTCACCCACCGCGCCAAGGTGTCATTCGAGGCCACCAGCCCGGCACCGCGCGCCGGTAGCGCGTGTAGTCGGCGCCGAACCGGCGGGTCAGCGCGGGCTGCTCGTACCACGTCGCGAACGCCCACATCGCCCCTGCCGCGCAGGCGCCGTAACCGAACAGCACCGGTCGGGCGAGCAGCAGGCCCTGACCGCCGATCGCCGCGACCACGGCGACATACATCGGATTGCGCACGTACCGGTACAGCCCGCCCACCACGAGGTGCTCGGGCGGCGCGACAGGTGCCGGCGTGCCCGACCCCTCGACCACGAAGCGGACGTAGGCCGACAGCAGGACGACCGCCCCCGCGACGAGCGGCAGCAAACCGAGCACGCGCACGGGCGGCCACCAGTCGCCGGCCCGCCAGCCGGTCAGCCACCACGGCAGCAGGACGACCACGGTGCCGGGCGCGAGGAAGAGGAAGAGCGTGGCCCCGAGTGCCGCCGCTGTTTTGCGCATACGGCCACCATGGCAGCGAAGAGGGGCCACCGTCTCCCTGCGGACGGCGGCCCCTCGGACCCGTGCGGCTCAGGCCGGACCGATCACATGTGGACGACCGGTGCGGCGTTGGCGTCCTGCTCCGGCACCCCGCGGCGGAAGAGCACGAAGGCGATCACGGCGCCGACGGCGAACAGGCCCGCCGACCACCAGAAGGCGGTGGTGTAGCTCTCGATCGTCGCCTGGGCCTGCACCAGCTTGCTGGTCGCGTCCTTGCCGGCCAGGTAGTCGGTAGCGGCGCTCGCGGCGAGGGTGTTCAGCAGGGCCGTACCGATCGAACCACCCACCTGCTGCATCGCGTTGACGGTGGCGGAGGCGACGCCCGCGTCCTCGGCGGCCACCCCGCCGGTGGCCAGCTGCATCGCCGCCGGCATCACCAGGCCGAGGCCCACGCCGGTCACGATCAGCTGCGGAAGCACCGCGCTGACGTAGCTGGAGCCGACGCCGATCCCGGTCAGCCAGGCCATGCCGACCGCGGCGATCGCGAAGCCCAGCGGGACGACGACCTTCGGCCCGATCCGCGGCACCAGGGCCGTGGTGCCGAGCTGGGCCGCCACCATCAGCGCACCGACCATCGGCAGGAACGCCACACCGGTCTTCGTCGGGCTGAAGCCCAGGTTCAGCTGCAGGTAGTAGGTGAGGAAGAGGAACACACCGAACATGCCGCCGCCGGAGATCAGCACGGCGAGGAACGAGGCCGCCCGGTTGCGGTCCAGCAGGATGCGCAGCGGCAGCAGCGGGTGCGCGGCCTTGGTCTGCCACCAGGCGAAGGCCGCGATCAGCACACCACCCGCGATCAGGAAGCCCCAGGTCAGGCCAGAATCCCAGTCGTGCGTCTCGGCGTTGGAGAAGCCGTAGACGAGGGAGAACAGACCGGCGGCGACCAGCAGCGTGCCCGGCACGTCCAGCTTGGAGTTCTCCGCGTCGCGGTGGTTGGTCAGCAGCAGCCAGCCGCCCACGAAGGCGACGACGGCGATCGCGACGTTCACATACAGCGTCCAGCGCCAGTCGAACGCGTCGGTCAGGACACCGCCGAGCAGCAGGCCCACCGCGCCGCCGGCACCGGCGATGGCGCCGTAGACGCTGAATGCCCTGGCGCGCTCCCGGACGTCGGTGAAGGTCGTGTTGAGGAGGGAGAGCGCGGCCGGCGCGAGCAGTGCGCCGAAGGCTCCCTGCAGGGCACGCGCGGTGACCAGCATGCCGAAGCCGTTCGCGGCACCGCCGAGCGCGGAGACGGCGGCAAAGCCGACGACACCTATGAGGAAGGCGGTCTTGCGGCCGAAGAGATCGGCGATACGGCCGCCGAGCAGCAGCAGGGAGGCGAACGACAGCGCGTAGGCGGTGACGATCCACTGCCGGTTGCCGTCGGAGAAGCCGAGGTCGGCCTGGGCCGAGGGCAGGGCGATGTTCACGATGGTGGCGTCAAGGACCACCATCAGCTGCGCGACGGCGACGACCGCGAGGATCCACCAGCGCTTCGACGAGGCGGCGGGCTCGGCCTCGACCACCCGTCTGGGGGCGCTGTCGGTCAGGGTGTTCTCAGACATGGGGGAACCACTCCAGGGAAGTCGTTCGGGCAACCTTGAACGAAACGGTTTCGTACACCGGCAGACTAGACCCTCCGCAAGCGAAACGGCAACGTTTCGCTAGGTGTGGCCTCCGTCTCATGCGGACTGTCGTCGCGCTGCTCCTGGAGCGGTCGCGGCCCCCGGGCGGGATCGTGGAGGCGTGTCCACGCCCTCGACCCCGCCCCCAAGGACTGATCCACCATGGCCGCTGAACCCACCGGCACCTATCTGACCCTGGACGACGGCCGCCCGGCCGTCCGCTTCAGCCGTGTCTACGACCACCCCATCGAGCGGGTCTGGCAGTTCGTGACCGAGGCCGAGGAACTCGCCCACTGGTTCCCCTCGCGCGCCGAGATCGACCCCCGGCCCGGCGGCACGATCAACTTCAGCGGCGATCCGCACATGCCCGAGTCCACGGGCCGGGTGCTCGCCCTCGACGAGCCGCGTCGCCTGTCCTTCGAGTGGGGCGGCGACGAGCTGCATTTCGACCTGGAGGCGCTGGACGACAAGCGCACCCGCTTCACCCTCACCAACGTCCTCAAGGCCGCCGACACCGCCGCCCGCAACGGCGCCGGCTGGGAGGTGTGCCTGGCCGCCCTCGACGCGAAGGCACGAGGGGAGCGGTCCGAGCGGCCGCACGCCGGGGCGGGCGCCTCCTGGAAGGACTTCTACGAGGGGTACGTCGAGGCCGGTGTGCCCTCCGGGGCGCCGGTGCCCGGCCTCGACTGAGCCCTCACGCCATCTGCCGCCGCACCAGCTCGTGCAGCCGCCCGCCCGTGTCCGCGAGCAACTGCGCGGGCGGGCCCTGCTGGGCGACCTTGCCGTCCTCCATCACGATCACACGGTCCGCGTCCAGGACCGTGGACAGACGGTGCGCGATGACGATGCGGGTGGCGTTGAGCGCCTTGGTCGACTCGATCACCGTGCGCTGCGTCTCGTTGTCGAGGGCGCTGGTGGCCTCGTCGAAGAAGAGGATCCGCGGCCGGCGGATCAACGCCTGCGCGATCATCAGGCGCTGACGCTGGCCTCCGGAGACGGCGCCGCTGCCCTGGACGATCGTGTGCAGCCCCATCGGCATCCGCTTGATGTCCTCGGCGAGCCCCGCCATCTCGGCCGCCGCCATCGCCTCCTCCGGCGTGTACGGCTCGGTGCCGCAGATGACGTCCAGGATGGAACCGGTGAACGGCTGCGCGTGCTGCAGCACCACACCGCACTGCCGGCGCACGGCCGACTGGTCGAGCGCCGCCAGGTCCTGGCCGTCGTACAGGACACTGCCCGAGACCGGCTTGTCGAAGCCGATCAGCAGCCTGAGCAGGGTCGACTTCCCGCAGCCGCTGGGGCCGACGATCGCCACGAACTCACCCGGGCGTATCTCGAACGACACGTCGTCCAGGACCAGCGGACCGTCGTCCGAGTAACGGAAGGACAGCCGCCGGGCCTCGATCGCGCCGGACAACGGGCCCGGCCGGGTGCTCGCCGTGCGCACCTCCGGCGTCGCCTCAAGCACCGGCTTGATCTCCTCGAACAGTGGCAGCGCGGCCACGGTCGAGACGAACGCGCTGGTCAGCTGGGTGACGGAGGTCAGCACCATCGTCACCGAGGTGTTGAAGGTCAAGAACGCGGCCGCCGACATCACCCCGCGTGCCGGGCCTGCCAGCAGCATGAACATCAGCAGGGTGCACAGCGGCAGATAGACCGCGCCCATCACCGTGGTGAGGTTCTTGATGCGGCCGACCTTCTGCTGCAGTTCACGGCTGTGCGCGAACTCCGAGGCCCAGGCCGCGTAGGCGTAGTTCTCGGCCGCCGCCACCCGCAGCTTCGGCAGACCGCGCAGGGTCTGGAAGGCCTGGTTGTTCAGCTTGTTGCTGAGCACGACCAGCTTGCGCTGCCAGCGCACCTGCCACAGACCGAGCCCGAGGAAGACGGCCGCGATGACGACGAGCATGCCGATCGCCGCCAGCGCCATGGACGGGCTGTACCAGAACAAGAGCGCCAGGTTCATCCCGCCGACGGTCAACGACTGGGCGATGACGGGCCCGAGCCCGGCCATCATGCGGCGGATCGAGCTGATGCCCATGGCCGCGCTGGCCAGCTCACCGGTCGAGCGCTCGGTGAAGAACTTCGTCGGGAGCCTGAGCAGCCGGTCCCACACGGCCGGCTGGAGCGTGGCCTCGATGCGGCCCTCGAGGCGCAGGATGGTGAGGTTCTCCAGCAGCATGAAGGCCGCCGCCACGATGCTGGTGAGCATCACGGCCAGACAGACCTGCGCGATCAGTCCCGTCTGCGCCTTCGGGACGAACTCGCCCAGCACCTTGCCGGTCGCGACGGGCACCAGCGCGCCGATGGCCACCGTCACCAGACCGCTCAGCAGCAGGTTGGTCAGGTCGCCGCCGGTGCCGCGCATGCTGAACCGCAGCAGCCGCAGGGGGCTCAGCGTCCGTTCGGGCAGCGGGCGGTAGAACATCACCGCGCGGGGCTCGAACTCCTCCGCGTTGTCCTTCTCGATCGGCGTCTCACGCCCGGTAGACGGATGTACGGCCACGTAGCCGCCGCGCCGCCACAGCAGCGCGACCGGCGCCCCCGACAGGGCCCGGTGGCCCACCAGCGGGCCGATGTTGTCCCGCCACCAGCGGCCGTCCAGGCGCACGGCCCGGGTGCGCACGCGGGAGGCGATCGCCACCAGCTCCACCGGATCCAGGCGCTCGCTCTCGGTGCCGCTCTGCGCGGGTTCGGCAAGCGTGATCCCGGCCGCCTCCGCCACCAGCTTGCAGGCCGCGTACGAGGCGTCCGCGTCGGCGGCCGTGGTGCGTTTGCCGGACGTCTTGCCGATGGAGGCCAGCAGGGTGCGGTCGGCCTGGGCGCGGACCGCCTCGCCCGCCTTGATACCGGCCGCCGTACGCGTCTCGTGGGTGCGCTCCAGCTGCTCGATCCAGCGGTCCAGCGTGGTCAGCAGGCGGTACTGCTGGTCGACCATGCTCTGCCAGACCGCGGGGTCCATCAGCAGGTCGGCGGCGGCCTCGGCGCCGTAGAGCGAGCCGTACTGGACGCTGCCGGGCGGCACCTGCATCCAGAACACGTCGTCGTCGGTCACCTCGGCGGCCGAGCCCTCGGTCGCCATCGGCGCCTGGAAGAGGACGGACAGGCTGCGGCCGACGCCGAGGGCGAGGGCGTACTCGAGGGGGCTGGTCGTCGGCGGGACGTACTGGGCGTTGCCGTACTCGTCGTAGGACCAGGTCTGGGTGTCGGCCGTCTGGTAGAGCTCGCGCAGGCCGATGCGGTGCACCACGCAGTCGCGCAAGGGGCGGGCGACCAGGGTGTGCTGGGGGCCGGGGACCGGGCCCAGGATCAGCGAGCCCGCCTCCAGCCGGCCGAGGTGGTGCCAGTGGCCCTGCTGCACGGCGTCCACCGCGAACAGGTCGAGGCTGCCGGCCGCGACCAGCCACAGCACCTGCGGACCCTCCAGGTCGAGCCGGGTCAGGCCCGAGCAGTCCACGTAGCTGCCCATGGAGCCGAGGGCGCCGAGAACCAGGTCGCCATGGTGGTGTGCGGTCGTCATCTCATCGCTCCCTGACCAGCGCCGCGTACGCGCCGCCGCGCGTCACCAGGTCCTCGTGCCGACCGCGTTCCACGATCGTGCCGTGCTGCAGTACGACGATCTCGTCGCTGTCGCGCACGGTGCTGAGCCGGTGCGCGATCACCACGCAGGCGCAGCCGCGCCTGCGCAGGTTGTCCATCACGACCTGCTCGGTCTCCGCGTCCAGGGCGCTGGTGACCTCGTCGAGGACCAGGATGCTGGGGCGGCGCACCAGCGCCCGGGCGATCTCCAGGCGCTGACGCTGGCCGCCGGAGAAGTTGCGGCCGTCCTGCTCGACCTTGCTGTGGATGCCGCCCGGCCGTCGCGTCACGACGTCGTAGAGCGCCGCGTCGCGCAGCGCGTCGACGACCGCGTCGTCCGGGATCGACGGGTCCCACAGCGCCACGTTGTCGCGGACCGTGCCCTCGAAGAGGAAGACCTCCTGGTCGACGAAGGAGACCGAGGCGGCGAGCGCGCCTCGCGGGATGTCGTCCAGGCGCTGTCCGTCGATGCGGATCACGCCCTCCCAGGGGGTGTACAGGCCCGAGATCAGCCGGGAGACCGTCGACTTGCCGCTTCCCGAGCCGCCGACCAGCGCCACCTGCTGACCGGGGCCGACGGTCAGGTCGAAGCCGGTGAGCAGGGGCTTGTCGAGCGGGTTGTAGCCGAAGCTGATGTTCTGCAGCTCGACGTGGCCGTGCAGGCGGCGCGTGGAGTCGCCGGCGCCGGGGCGGCCGTAGAGCGGGTCGGCCTGGAAGTTCTCGACGTCCTTCAGACGGGCCACGTCGGCGGCGAAGTCCTGGATGCGGCCCGCGACGCCGTTCAGGCGGGTGATCGGAGCGGTGAAGCGGGTGACCAGGGCCTGGAAGGCGACCAGCAGACCGACCGAGATACCGCCCTCGACCGCCCGCATGCCGCCGATCCACAGGATCAGCGCGCTGTTCAGGGAGGCCAGCGTCGGCGCGACCACCCCGAGCCAGGCGCTCGGCACACCGAGCCGCTGCTGCTCCTCCAGGGTGGTGGCGTGCTGACCGGCCCACTTGCGGAAGTAGCCGTCCTCACCGCCGGTCGCCTTCATCGTCTCGATCAGCTGCAGCCCGGTGTAGGCGGTGTTGGTGAGCCGGGCGCTGTCGGCCCGCAGCTTCGCCGTCCGGGTGGCCCGCAGCCGGATCACGACCCGCATGGCGACGATGTTCAGCAGGGCCACACCGATGCCGAGGAACGTCAGCTGCGGGTCGTACGTGTAGAGCAGGACGGCGTAGAGCACCACGACCACCGCGTCCACGCCCGCCGCCGCGAGGTCGCGGGCCAGGGTCTCGGCCACCTGGTCGTTGGACTGCAACCGCTGCACCAGGTCGGCCGGGCTGCGCTGGGCGAAGAACGTCACCGGCAGCCGCAGCAGATGCCGCAGGAAGCGGGCGCTGGAGAGGGTGGAGGAGATGATGCGGCCGCGCAGCAGATTCGCCTGCTGCAGCCACGTCAGCACCACCGTGAGCAGCACGGACGCGCCCATCGACGCGAACAGCACACCCAGCAGCGAGGTGTTCTGGCCGATCAGGAACTCGTCGATGTACGTCCGGCTGAGCGCGGGCACCGCGGCGCCGACCGCGACCAGCAGCAGGCTCGCCAGCACCGCGGCGGGCATGGTGCCCGCGGTGCCGCGCAGCCGGGCCGGCATCGCGCCCAGGATGCCGGGCTTGCGGCCGCCCTTGCTGAAGCCCTCGCCGGGCTCCATCACCAGGACGACGCCGGTGAAACTGCCGTCGAAGTCCTCCATCGGCACGAAACGGCGACCCTTGCCGGGGTCGTTGATGTAGACACCGCGGCGGCCGAAGCGGCGCCCCATGCCGTCGTAGACGACGTAGTGGTTGAACTCCCAGAACAGGATCGCCGGTGTCTTGACCTCGGCGAGGGCGGCCGTGTCCATCTGCATGCCCTTGGCCGTCAGGCCATAACTGCGGGCCGCCTTGAGCAGGTTGCTGGCGCGCGAGCCGTCGCGGGAGACACCGCAGGCGATGCGCAGCTCCTCCAGAGGGACGTGCTTGCCGTAGTGGCCGAGCACCATCGCGAGGGAGGCGGCGCCGCACTCCACGGCCTCCATCTGGAGGACGGTCGGCGTGCGGACGGTCTTCGCCTTGCCCTTGGGGACCGGGCGCTTGGGCGGAGCGGCACGGCGCCTGCTCCGCGTCTGTTGTGCGGTGCTCACGGCAGCAGCCAATCGACGGGACGCTGATCGGCCAGCCGGATCGAGGCCGAGGCCAGGGTCATGGAGGTGAGGTCGAAGGGCGGGCCGTCCGCGGACGACCACTTGTAGCCGCTCTTGGTGCTCGACGACTTGTCGAGCCTGACCAGCACGGCCACCGGGCGGCCCTTCTTGGTGAACTGCTCGCCCAGCTGGTTGTCCCCGAGGAAGGCGGCGATCTCCTGGGCCGACTGCGCCGAGCGGTCCACCGACTTCACATGGCCGCGCAGCACGCCGTACGTCTGGGTCGGCACCGACGAGACGGTCAGGTCCACGGCGGCGTCCGCGGGGATGGAAGCGGCGTTCTCGGCGGGCACGTACACCGTGGCGTACAGCGGATCGCCGGCGTGCGCGACCTTCTCCACGGCGGCGACGTTCGCGCCGGTCTGGATGATCTGCCCGATGGTCGCGGCGAGCCCGGTGATCCGGCCCGCGGCGACCGTGCGGACGACGCTGTCGCCCTGGGCGGTCCGGACCTTCAGAACCGGCGAGCCGGCCGGCAGCCGCTCGCCCTGCTCGGCGAGCACCGCCGTGACCTGGCCCGCGACCGGGCTCTGCAGGATGTAGCTGCCCTCACCGTGCGTGAGGATGGCCGGCGCGCCGACCGTGGACGTGACCGTGCCGGTCACCGCCCACACGGAGGCGGCCGCCATGGCGACCACCGTCACCGACAGGACGAGCCAGCCCTGAGGGCGGGCGAAACGCACCGGGAGATCGAGCTCCTCCGGCGACTGGAGCTTGGCGAGGGCCTGCTGGCGGAACTGCACGGAACTTTCCCTCACCTGAAAACGAGAGAGGACCGGCTCGCACGAGCCGGCTGGTTCAAGAGCCTGTGTGAGGCTTTTACGGCAACCGAAGGCCCCGGAGTCGCGATACGACTCCGGGACTCGACGATCACAAAAGGCGCGATCAGAGACCGGCGACCAGGCTGGTGACCGGAGCGGTGTTCAGGCCGGTCACACCCTCGACGGTGCCGACGACCGTGTCGACCGTGCCGGAAACGGGAGCAATGCCGTCCAGCGCACCGGTGACGGAGTTGACAGCGTTGATCGACAGGCCGCCGGAAACAGCGTCGAGCTCGGCGTCCGAGATCTCAACGGTCTCAACACGGGGGGTGGAGTTCATGATGGAACTTCCCTTCGTATGGATATTTCACAAGGGGGGAGCGGCCCCCCTCTGGGGGACAGAGCGACGGCCGCGACCGCAGGCGCCGGGCATCCGTTTCCGGTGACCCTTCGCGGCCCCTGCGGTGCGATGGATCAAAGCACGCTGCAGGCGCGGGCTTCCAATCAACCAACGGCCTCACCAGGCAACTTGAGTCCCAGAGGCACCCATCCGTGCAGGCTTGCGCACCGCTCGATGGCGAGTTCTTCACATGCGTCACGGCATCGGTTCAGCCGCGGCCTTGCCCTCCCCGCGACGAATCCGACACTCCCGTCCCAATGGCATGACGAAGTCCGCCACCGTGTGCAGATCCCCTGCACCCGGTGACCCGGATGGGAATTGGATGTGCAGATTCCCTGAAGTTGTGATTCAGGTCGCAGTTCTGAACGGACCGTTGTCGATCGACTGCGGAACGTGTCGGCCCCTTGTCGGGCCGAGAAACGCTCAGCCGAGAAGTGCGTAGACGGTGCTCGCGCGTGCCGCGAGCTCACCGGAAGCCTCGGCGGTCATCGTGACGTCCGCGAATGCCATACGGCGGCCCAGCTTGGTGAGCACCGCTTCGATCAGGACATCCGAACCGGTCACCGCGCGCTGGAACGACGTCGACTGCTGCACCGTCGTCATCGGCCCGTAGGCCCCGCGGGCGGCCGACACGGCGATCACGGTGGCCGTGTCGGCGGCGGCCATCAGTGCCTGCCCCGACAGCCCGCCACCCTCCCGGGCCAGCCGGTCCGACCAGGGAAGTCGCAGCGTGGCCCGGTCTTCGGCGAGGGCCTCGACCGTCAGGCCCAGCTCGAGGACCCAAGGGGCGAAGTTGGCGGAGAGGATCTTGTCGGCTTCGGCGGTGGTCATCGTCATATGGGCGATTGTTCCCCGCGCGGTTTCCTCAGACGCGGGTCATGGCCGATTCGGCGTTGCGCAAAGCCAGTTGGCAAACGGAATTGAACGCACCACGTGACCCGTGCGTACCAACAGCCATCCAGGCGCCCGAACAGAACAGCTGCCGTACGGCGGCACAGACTCCGGTCCCCCAGGAGGTCGAGAAGTTTGAGTCACAAGCGAATTCCGAAGCGCAAGGCCGCAATCGCGGCAGGCAGCGTCGCGGCGCTCGGCGCAGCCGCCATCCTGCTTCCGCACGCCAACGCCTCGCAGGACGGGTCGTCGACGAATGCCGCCCCCAGGGTCCTGAAGGCGACCGACGCCTCGAATCTCGCCTCGCAGCTCCAGAACCTGCTCGGTGACGCCTTCGCCGGTTCCTACTACGACTCGGGCACACAGCAGCTCGTCGTCAACGTCATATCCGGCGACAAGAACAACGTGGTCGTCCAGGCGGAGAAGGCGGGCGCGAAGGTCCGCGAGGTCAAGAACAGCCTCGCCGCGCTGAAGGCGGGCGCACAGACCCTGAAGGCCAAGGCGACCATCCCGGGCACGGCCTGGGCGATCGACCCGAAGACCAACAAGCTGGCTGTCACGGCGGACTCCACGGTCACCGGCGCCAAGTGGGACAGACTGACGTCGACGGTCAAGAGCCTCGGCGCCGACATGGCCACCGTGAAGAAGTCCTCGGGCACCTTCAAGACGAAGGTGTCGGGCGGTGACGCCATCTTCGCGCAGGCGCAGGGCGGCACCGTGCGCTGCTCCCTCGGCTTCAACGTCAAGGCCAGCGACGGCAGTCCGGCCTTCCTGACCGCCGGCCACTGCGGTGTGGCGGCCAAGCAGTGGTCCGATTCGGAGACCGGGCAGCCCATCGCCACCGTCGACCAGGCCACCTTCCCCGGCGACGGCGACTTCTCCCTGGTCAAGTACGACGACCCGAACACCCAGGCGGCCAGCGAGGTCAACACCGGCGACGGAAAGACCGTCCAGATCACCCAGGCTGCGGACGCCACCGTCGGCGAGACGGTCTTCCGGATGGGCAGCACCACCGGCCTGCACGACGGCCAGGTCACCGGTCTCGACGCCACCGTCAACTTCCAGAGCGAGACCGACCCGAACGGCGTCGACACCGTCACCGGCCTGATCCAGACCAACGTCTGCGCAGAGGCCGGCGACAGCGGTGGCTCGCTGTTCACGCAGGACGGCAGCGCGGTGGGCATGACCTCCGGCGGCAGCGGCGACTGCACCAACGGCGGCGAGACGTTCTTCCAGCCGGTGACCACCGCCCTGCAGGCCACGGGCGCGACGCTGGGCGACGGTGGCGCAGGCGCGGGTGCCGGTGCGGGTGACCAGGCCGGCACCGCCGACCCGTCCGCCTCGGCCGGCGACCAGGCCGGAGGCGGCGACGCGGTCGGCGGCGGCGACCAGGTGGGCACCGCCGACCCGTCCGCGACGGCCAGTGACGGAGCTGGGGTCGGCGACCAGTCCGGGAACGGCGTCGGCGACCAGTCCGGTGCGGGCGTCGGGGACCAGTCCGGTGCGGGCGTCGGGGACCAGAGCGGCACCGGCGCGGACGACGGTTCGTCGTCGCTCACCGGGTCCCAGTGATCGGGTGCCGCTCACTGATCGAGCGCATTCACCCGGCGCGGACCCTCTGATGGAGACCCACTGATCGGCCTCCAGTGCGGTTCCGGTCGACGGTGGACGGTCCGGCCCTCCGGCGGGAGGGCCGGACCGCGTCGTGTCCGCGCCCGTTCGGACCTTTTCAACGTGCCCGCAGCAGCAACAGCGCCACGTCGTCGAGCCGTTCGCGTGCGGCCGTGCTGTGCTGTACGAGATGGTCGGCGAGCTCGTCCAGGGGCAACTCGCCCGCCTCGGTGAGGCGTTCACCGAGACCGGCGAGCGCGTCCTCGATGTCGACACCGGGCGACTCGATCAACCCGTCGGTGTAGAGGGCGAGTACGGAGCCGGGAGCGAGGTCGACCTCCGTCGTCGGATAGCCGGCGGAGCCGTCTATGCCGAGCAGCGGGCCACCGGCGAGGTCGAGCACCCGCACCCGGCCGTCGGGGCGGCGCAGCAGCGGCGGTGGATGACCCGCCCGTGCCATCACGGCCCGCCCGCGCGCGGGATCGAGCCGCAGATACAGACAGCTGGCGAACAGGTCCGCGCCGAGGTCGATGAGCAGCCGGTTGGTGCTGCCCATGACCTCCTCGGGCGCCTGCCCCACGGTCGTGTAGGCACGCACGGCGGTGCGGATCTGCCCCATCAGCCCGGCCGCCGTCACGTTGTGGCCCTGCACGTCCCCGATCACCGCCGCCGCCCCGCCCCGCGTCGGCACCAGGTCGTAGAAGTCGCCGCCGATCTCCATGCCGTGCGTGGCGGGCAGATAGCGGGAGGCCGAGTCGATGCCGGTCAGCGGTGGCAGAGAGTGCGGCAGCAGGGCCGCCTGCAGGCCGTGCGCCAGCTGGTGCTTGGCGTCGTAGAGCAGGGCCCGCTCCAGGGCCTGCGCGATCAGGCCGCCCAGGCTCGTCAGCACCGCCCGCTCGTCCGCGGGGAACGGGTGCGGTTCCGAGTAGGCGAGCACACAGGTGCCCACCGGTCGCCCCGAGGCGATCAACGGCAGATAGGCCCAGGCAGCGAAGCCGTCCGGGGTGGCGTGCCGAGACGGATACAGGCGCTCCAGCTCCTCCCGGGAGTCGAAGAACGCCGGCACCCCGGTGTTCAGGGCGTGCGTGCCCGGTGTGGGCTCGGCCAGCGGCAGCCCGTCGAACCGCTCCACGAGATGCGGGTCGGGATATCCGCGGTGCCCCAGCACATGCAGCCGCCCGGCCCGGGAACCGAGGATCACCAGCGCCTGGCTGCCGACGGCCGGCGCGATCTCGTCCGCGACCAGCTGCACCACGTCCTGCACCCCCACCGCCTCGGTCAGCGCACCGGCCAGCGTCAGCACCTGGGAGATGGTGACCAGCCGGGAGGGGGTGTCACCGGGCTGTGGCCCCGCGCGGTTCATCTCCGCCACCGCCCGCGCCCGGGTGACACGGACACTGAGCCCGGTCGTACTGGGATACATCCGGAAGGACATCCAGTCCCCGGGCGGGCGCAGCGCCACGAACGAGGTGGTCTGCTGGCTCATCAGTGCGGCCCGGTAGCGGTCCTCGTACACGGGGTCGTTGAGCCAGGGCACCGACGCCCACAGCTGCGTGCCCAGCAGCCTGCTGACCGGGAGACCGATCAGCTCGGCCGCCGCCGCGTTGGCGAAGGCGACCCGGCCGTGCAGATCGAGTGAGCACAGTCCGTACGGCAGCCGCGCCACCATCCGCGCAGCCTCCACCGTGCCGAGGGTGCCGGCCAGGCCGCCCACCGGCGGTCCACCGAGCAGATCGGACTCGGGCAGCAGCTGCCGGCTCTCCTCCAGGGCGCGCTCCAGCCGCTTCGCGAGCCGGTCGCAGGCCGCGGTCAGATGCTCCCGCTCCCGCTCGGACAGGTCGGGCGGATGGGAGCCGGGCCAGGTCACGAAGACCGCGCCGTACGCCGTCGAGCCGGTCGCCACCGGTACCGCGGCCAGCGCGAAGGGATAGGGCAGCACCACGGCGATGCGCGGGTAGCGGGCCGCCATCTCCTCCTCGCCGCCCACCCACACCAGCCGCCGCTCCCGCACCGCGTCCGCGACCGGGATCGGCGCGCTCAGCCCCACCCGCTCCCAGGGCGCGGCGAAGGCCCGGGGCAGGCCCGCCATCACGGCCATCTCCAGCACGGGTTCGTCGGGCGACAGCAGATACACCGCCCCGGAGTGGGCGTTGACCTCGTCCATCATCGACGCGAGCGCGAGGGACAGCAGCGGTCGGCCCACCCGCGTCCTCGTGGTCGCCGGCGCCTGTGCGGACGTCTGCCCGTCGGACACGCCGACCACCTCCTCGCACGGCCGGGCGACGGGTCCCAGGGATCAATCTGCCCCCTGGCGGCCGTTCGCGCACGGCGAGCGGTGGCCGGGGCGCCGTCGCCCGGCTCGCGTACGGGCACACGACGGCCCGCGGCCCGGTGAAGAAAGCCCGTGTACCCCCTCGCCGCCGGTGCATGCCCCCTCGGTTGATGCGCGGCAGGGTGTGCGGGCGCCGCGCGTGCGCCCCCGCGCACCCTGTTGGCCGGTTCTTCGCGCCCATGATTGGTCGCGGGCGCCAACAATGGGCACGCGTTCAACACCAATGCGACCGCAGACGGAATGACGGAATGCTGAGGGGCGGCAGTGATCCGGGTACTTCTGGTACATGACGAGTGTCTGGTGCGATCGGTGCTGGCGGACTGGCTGCGCCGGGAACCCGACCTCCGGGTGGAGGACACGCCGTGGCGCAGCGCACCCGGCCGGGTGAGATCCCTGCGGCCCGACGTCTGCGCGGCGGACCTCGAGTGCGCGGACGCGTACGGCATCCCGCCGCTGGGCGAGTTACGCTCGCGGGGCCCGGACGGGGCTCCGCCGAGACTTCTCGTGCTTGCCGGTGCGAACAGACCGGGCCTGCTGAAACGGGCGATCGAGGCGGGGGCGCTCGGCTACGTCGACAAGGAGGCCTCGCCGGAACACCTCGTGCACGGGATCCGGCGGGTCGCCCAGGGGGAACGTTTCATCAGCGACTCGTTGGGCTTCGGGTTCCTGAAGGCCGCCGAGATGCCGCTGACCCGGCGGGAGCTGAGCGTGTTATCCCTGGCCGCCGAGGGCGCGTCCGTCGCGGAGATCGCCGGGAGCCTCCACCTGTCCCACGGGACCGTGCGCAACTACATGGCGGCCATCACCCGCAAGACCGGGGCCCGCAACCGCATCGACGCGATCCGTATCTCGCAGGGGGAGGGCTGGCTGTGACGGCACGGGCGTCCAGCTGCCGACGAGCTCCCGGTACAGAGGCGAGGTCTCCAGCAGCTCGTGGTGGGTTCCGCACGCGGTGCCCCTGCCGTCCATGACCAGCACGCGATCCGCCCGCCGCGCCGAGCTGATGCGGTGGGCCACCACGACGAGGGTGCCGCCCGGCCGCTGCGCGAATGCACGCTCGGCGCGCTCCTCGGCCTGCGGATCCAGATGACAGGTCGCTTCGTCGAGCAGGGCGAGCGGGGCGTCCGACAGATAGGCCCGGGCCAGCGCGAGCAGCTGCCGTTCGCCCGCGGAGAGCGCCGCGGGGTCGATCCGGGCACCGGGGCCGCCGAGGGCGTCGAGGAGCGGACCGAGTCCGACGGCGTCGGCCGCCGCGAGCAGCTCCGCCTCGGGGACGGGGTCCCCCCGGAAGTGGGCCAGGTTGTCGGCGACGGTCCCGGTGAACACGTACGCCTCCTGCGGAATGAGCACCCGCCGCCGAGCGGCAGCCGCCGACGGCACCGGCTCCCCACCCACCCTGATCGTCCCGCCACGCGGCTCCAACAGCCCCGCGACGAGAGCGGTGAGCGTGGACTTCCCGATACCGCTGGGGCCGACGACGGCCAGGTGGGAGCCGGGAGGAAGGACGAGGTCCAGGTTTTCGACGACGGGGGTGGCGGTGGGGCCGTAGGCGAAGGTGACGGAGGTGAGGGAGAGGGCCGGGGGCGCCGGGCGCCGTGCGGCGGGGCGTCTGCCCGGGGGGCCTGGTGCGATCGGTGCCGGGTGACGGCGGTCGTCGGACATGGGCTGGGTGGTGGCTGTGCGGGTGGAAGTCGACCGGTGCGGGGGAGTGGCTGGATGCCCGTCTCGACCGGTGCCGGAGGCCGCCGTCCTGCGGGGGGCGTCGTCGGGGGCCGGGGCGGGCGAACGGTGCGGGGCAGGAGGCGGCTCTTCGCCTTGTGGGTCAAGCGCGGGCGGGTGTTCGGGGGACTGGTCGTCGGGAGTAGGCGAAGGACTGGCCTGGTCAGTGCGTGTCGGCCGGGGCTGGGGCGGTGCGGGGTGTCCGTCGGGGGTCTGTGGTGCGCTCCGTTCCGCGGGCGGTTCGTGGGTGCCGGTCCGGTGGGGCGGAGCCAGGCGCCGCAGCACCACCGTCAGGCGGGAGCCGCTTGTGCCCAGGCCGTGGACCAGGTTGCCGAGGGCCGGGAGGAGGGACTGGGTGATGTAGGCGAGGGCGCCGACCAGGGCGCCCGTCGTGACACCGCGGGACAGGAGCCAGGGGGCGGCGGCGAGCAGCAGCACGATCGGGAGCTGGCCGCCGACGGCGAGCGACGCGATGCGCAGGACGCCCCAACGGGCGAGGGAGCGGGCGGCCCGCAGTTCGGCGTCGACGAGTTCCCCCGTGTCGGCGGCGATCCGCTCCTCGGCGCCGGTGGCCGTGATGTCCCGCAACCCCGGGCAGACGGCACCCAGGCGGTCGGCCAGCGCCTCGTCGGCGACGAGGAACGCCTCCTGCCGGCGGGCCAACGGCCGCAGCGACGCCGCGAAGAGGGCCACTCCGGCGACCAGTGGCGGGCCCACGACCAGCAGGAGCAGCGGGGCGAGCGAGAACAGCCCGACGAACGCGCCGACCGCGGTGAACACGAACGACCGCGACACCATCACGAGCCCGGCGAAGGTGTCCCGCGCGATCTCCACCTGCTGGGTCAGCCCCGACAGCGTCCCGCCGTCGGCCTCCCGCACCCCGCGCCCGACCACCCGCTCGACGAGCCGGTCTCGCAGGGGTTCGACCAGCGCGGCGACGGCCGCGTACACCCGTCCGGTCCCGTACGCCCCCACGAGGACACCGAGCCCGGCCACCCCGAGCCAGGCCAGCCCGACCTCGGCCCGCCCGGCCAGGAACCCCGCGTCGAGTGCCCGCGCCGGGGCGTACCCGGTGACAAAGGTCTGCCCCGTCTCCAGCACGGACCACCCGCCGAGCCGCACCACGACCCGCCACCGGTCCCGCAGGAAACGAAGCCCCCGCCCAAGGATCCCCCTGCCGTTCATACGGGCACCCCGTCTCCGTCCACCATCCGGAAGCGGACACCCTGCCACCGCCCGATGCCCACCCTCGCCGCCAGGCCTCCGCCCCACGGCGAACGGCGACCGCACCACCCGCCCCTCTCCTGCCAGGAACACGCCTCAGCAAGCCAAGCCGAGCGGCCGGCGTTCCGCCGGGGCCCATCCACTCGCGCTTTGCTCGGCCGGATCCGCCGGGGGCTGTGCCGCTCGATCGCGTCCTGGCTGGGGTCTGGCTCCTCATTGAGTCCTGCCGAGCAGTGGGTGTTCCGCCGGGGCTCCTCCACGCGCGCTTTGCTCGGCCGGATCTGCCGGGGGCTGTGCCGCTCGATCGCGTCCTGGCTGGGGTCTGGCTCCTCATTGAGTCCTGCCGAGCAGTGGGTGTTCCGCCGGAGCCCATCCACTCGCGCCTCGCTCTGCCGAACCCGGCGGGGGTCGTGCCGCTCGATCCCGTCCTGCCCGGGACAGGCCTCGTCACTGAGTCCTGCCGAGCAGCCGGCGTTCCACCGGGACTCCTCCACTCGCGCCCCGCCCCGCCGAAACCCCCGTCGACACCAGCGGCCCCCGCCGTTCACGCTTGCCCCCCGTCCCCGAACACCGCCCGGTACCCGGCCATCCGCCACAACTCCGCATGTGTGCCCACCGCCCGCACCCGCCCCCCGTCCAGCCACGCCACCGCATCCGCACGGGCCGCCGTGGCCGCTCGATGGGCGATGAGAAGTCGGGTGCCGGCCATGCCCCGGGTCAGGGACTCTGCGATCTGTGCCTCCGTCACCGTGTCGAGGCTGGAGAGGGCGTCGTCGAGGATGAGCAGGCGGCCGTCGTGGGCGAAGGCCCGGGCCAGGCCCAGGCGTTGGGACTCGCCGCCGGAACGGGGTGCGTCGGCGCACGTGGTGGCGTAGCCCTTCGGCAGGCGGTGTACGAAGTCGTCGGCACGAGCCAGGCGGGTCGCCTCCCGGATGCGGGCGGGGGAGGGGGACCGCAGGCCGAGCGCCAGCGCGTCCTCGATGGTGGTGCCCAGGAGGGCGGGGCGTTCGAAGGCGTAACCGATCGATCCGCGAAGGTCCTTGTGGGTCAGGTCGTGCAGGGGGACGCCGTCGAGCAGGATCTCTCCCGCGTCCGGCTCCGCCAGGCGGCCGGCGAGTGCGGCGAGCAGCGACTTGCCCGTGCCGGAACGGCCGACCAGGGCGAGTGTCGTGCCGCCGGGGACGACGAGGTCGACGCCGTCGAGAACGGTACGGTCGCCGCGCCGCGCCGTCACGCCACGCAGTTCCAAGCGGCCGGGACCGGGCGGCAGTCGGCGGTGGCCGTAGGTCATGGCCGGTTCTGTCAGTACCTCGTCGAGGCGCCCTGCGGCCGCCTTGGCCCGGGCCAGGCTCGCGAACTGGCCGACCAGCACGCCGACACCGGTCGCGAGGACCGCGTACCGGGAGGCAGCGAGCACCTCGCCGACCGTCAGCCGGTGCCTGGTGAGGAGCAGCCCGGCCACGGCGACGACGCCCAGCTGCAGCAGCGGCGCCACGGCGCTCGCCTGCGCCGCGGCCCGCCCCTGCACCCGCCACATGCGGTGGCCCGCGCGGGACAGTTCGGGCAGGGGCCGCAGGATCCGCGCCGCCTCCTTGTCCGCCGTACCCGCCGCCTGGACGGTGCGGTGGCCGGCCACCGCCTCCGCGAGCGCGCCCGCGATCCGCCCCTGTACCTGCTGGTAGTCCGCCACGCAGCGGGTGGTGTCACGGGAGAAGGCGCGCAGCAGGAGCGTCAGGAGTGGCCCTCCGGCCAGGAACACGGCCGCCAGCCACGGGTCGATCAGGCCGAGCGCCACCATGCCTCCGACTGGGCCGGCCAGTGCGGCGAGCAGCGCGGCGCGGGCGGCCGGAGCCGTTCCCGCCTGGGCAGCGTTGCCGACGAGGCGGGCGACCAGGTCGCCGGGCCCGAAGCGGGCGGCGGCACGCGGACCGACGGCCAGCACATGTCCTGTCAGCCGTCGCCGCAGCCATGCAGTCGTCCGGGCGTCGACGGTGCCGCTCAGCACGGTCTCGCCGGCGTCCAGCAGGGCCAGCAGCAGCACGATCCCCGCGCAGTACAGCACCCAGCGGGTCGCCGGGGCGTGGGCGAGGAGGAGGTCGAGGGTGCGGCCGAGCGCGACCGGCAGCAGGAGTCCGGTACCGGTGGACGCCGTGCTCATCAGGCAGAGGGCGATGCAGCGCGCGCCGCTGTGCCGGGTGGCGGAGTTCAGCAACGCGGCGGGATGTGCGGCGTCGGCACGAGTCGTCATACGGCTGCGGCCTCGCATCCGGGGTCGGGGGAGCGCAGGACCCCGGGCGGCCCCTCCCTCGCGGGAGCGGACCGCCCGGAGCCGTGGATCACGGTGCCGTCAGAGACAGAGCAGAACGCTCGCCGCGCTGATGCAGGAGAGCAGGCTCGCGGTGCTGGCGCCGCCACCGCCGGTGTGCTCGTCGGATTCCATCGTCTGCAGGTCGAGCAGTGCCATTTCGTGTCCTTCCATCTGTGTGTTCACCCGTGGGGACGGGGTTGGGTCACGACTCCGCCAGGTCGCGGAGCCGCGTCATAGGGGCCGCCGCAGCGGCGGGAGGAACGGCAGGTGCGCGCTGCCACCGGTGGCCGCCGCGAGCGCGAGCAGGCACCCTGCCGTTCCGGTGGCGAGGTCCATGGACAGCCGCATCATCTGGTGCCCGGGGAAGGCCAGTTGGCCTTCGTACGCCATCGCGTACCAGCCGAGCGCGGCGATCTGCTCGGCCAGGTGACGGTCCGTCGCGCTCGGCTCCGTGGTGCGGCCGAGGTGCAGGATCATCCCGGCGCGGCCCTGGAACAGGCCGGGCTGTGCGTAGAAGCGGGAGGTGGCGGCGGTGAGGATGCCGGAACGCGCCTTGTCGAACTCCGCGTCGGCGGCGTGCGCGAGATAGTCGTCCAGGACCATGCCGAGGCCCACGCTGCCGTCACCGAGATAGGGCAGGGTCCGCCAGCCCTCGTCGACCTCCAGACCACCGCCGCTCTTCTGCACGACGCAGCAGTCCAGATCCCGGCGCAGCGCCACTCCGGCCGCTTCCAGCAGCCCGGCGTCGCCGGTCCACTCGTACTGCCGCAGCAGGAACAGCGCCGGTCCGCTCGCACCCCGCAGCAGCCCGGCCCGCCGCCTCGGCTTGTCGGGCAGCGGCTCGGCAAGGCGTCGTACGACGATCTCGGCGGCCTCGGCGGCCCGCTCGCGCAGCTCCGACTCACCCGTCGTGCTTGCCAGTCGGCCGAGGACCAGGCCGAGGCCGGCCAGGCCGCCGTGCAGGGTGGAGGAGAGGTTCTGCCACTTCTCGGCGAGGATGCCCTCGACCAGATCGAGGGCCCGCTGCCGGTGACCGAGCCGGTCCAGGACGTGCGCGACGCCCGCGAGTCCGTCGTACAGGCCGAGCGGTGTGCCGGGCGGTGGCGGGGCCGTACGCTCCAGGAGCCAGCGTTCGCCCTCCTCGTACCGCTCGGCGCCGGTCTCGGCCAGCGCGTACAGCACTCCGGCCGCGCCGTGGGCGAGCCCGAGTCCGCCGCCGTCGGAGAACTGGGCGATGTCACCGGGGAAGAGCCGGTTCTCGCGCCCCGGGGTGGCCGAGGCGAGGATCGCCTTGACCATCGAGTCACGGCTGTGCGGCCAGTCGCCGGGCCGCACCAGCGCCGGGGCGCCCACAGCGGCGCCTCGCGTGATCTCCGCGACCGCCTCGTCCAGGAACTCCCGCGGCACGTCCGGGAATTGCTCCGCGATCACCTCGGCCAGATGTGCCGCCTTGCCCCGGTCGACCACGAACAGGGTGGTCACGGGCAGGAACAGCGCGAGCCGTAAGCAGGCCAGCGCATAGCGGTCGACTTCGGTGCCCCTCCGGTCGGGCGGGGCGAAGAAACCGGGGTGCGCGACGACCTGACGGCCGTTCTCCTCGACCGGTGCCGCCGCCTCGAAGTCGAGCAGGAACACCGACTCCTCGTCAGGCGCGACCATGATGTTGAAGACGTGCAGGTCGTTGAAGACGATCCCGCGCGCATGCACCGCCTCCACCGCCCGCTGCACCGCCCCGTGGATGCGCACCGCCCACGCCGTGTAGCGCGCGACGGCCTCCGGATCGGGGTCCGGGGTGAGCAGCGGATGCCGTTCGGCGAAGAAGGAGTTGAGCGGCCGCCCCTCCAGGAAGTCCATCACCAGGAACCGGTGGTCGCCCAGCGTGAACCAGTCCCGCACCTCGGGCACCACCCCGGTGCCCGCCACCTGCTCCAGCGCCTGCTTCTCGCGCTCCAGCCGGGCGATCGCGTCCGCGCCGTCGGAGGCGAGCCCCGCGTGCGGCCGCCCCTCCTTGAGGACCACCTTGCGCCCGTCACGGGTGTCGGTGCCCGCGTACACCCCGCCGCCGTTGGAGAAGTGCAGTGCCTTCTCGATGCGATACGGCAGCTCGCCCACCGTCGTGGTGTTGCGGGCCGCCAGATGCGGCTCCAGGAACGCCGGCAGCGTCACCCAGTCGGGCACCTGGAAGGACGGCGCCCGCCGGTCCGGCACCAGCGTGCCCGCGCCGTCCCGCACCGCCGGCACGAGCGAGCCCCGCTCGTCGACGACGAAGGTGCGCGCGAAGGCGCCGTAGCGGACGTAGAGCGGGCCGTCGTGCCAGCGCAGATCGGTGAGGATGTACGGCCCCTCGAAGCCCTCCAGCAACTGGCCCAGCTCGCGCAGCACCTGGTGGAGCTGCTCCTCGTCGGCCGGATACACGGTGACGAACTTGCCGCTCGTGTCGCGGGCCGCGTACTTGGTGTTGCGCAGGTGCAGTAGATGCGGTCCCGGCACGAACTTGAACGGGATCCGGCGCGGCACACAGTAGTCCCACACGATCGCCGCGATCCGCTCCGCGTTCGCCCGGGTGGCCGAGGCGTGGATCTTCCAGCCCTGCGCCGGGCCCGGCTGTACGCCGCCGTCCGCGCCGAGCGGCGTCAGCGTCAGCCAGTCGCCGATCCGCGCCGCGTCCCAGCCCTCCGGCACCTCACGACGCGCGGTCTCGAAGAGCGGTGCCGGCTGCTGTCCGGCGCCGGCAAGCCGGTCCGGCGTCTCGTAGAAGTGTCTGTCCGCGAGTGCGTACACCTCGTACCGCTTGTCCATGGATTCCCCTCCGTGGCCCGGCACCGACACTTCCAGCCGTCCGAGGGCCCGGGACAGTCACGCCTGTCACGAGATCACCGTGCGATACGCACGCGTTAAGACATGTTCGGCGCGTTTCGAGCGGACAGGCACGACGACCTCCACGGAATGCTCACAGGGGCTGCGCAGGCGTCCCATACGCGCTGTAATTGCGGACGTGGTCAGTGAGGGCGCCGAGGCACGCAGAACGAGAACTCTGCGCGCCGAAGGTGCCCTGAAAGCGCTCACGTCCGGTCCGGCACCCGAGCGGGTGCGCCGGGTCCTGGAGCAGGCGCTGGTCTTCGCCGGGGCGGCGTTCGCCGGTGTGTACACGCCGGAGGAGGACGGCGACCTGCTGTGCCTGGTGGAGTCGGCGGGCGTTCCGAGGACGCTGTTCGGGCTGCGCGACAGCTACCCGCGCTCCGGCAGCTCCCCGGTGGCCGACGGCCACCGCTCCGGGAGCCCGGTGTGGCTGGGGCCCGAGGAACTCGCCGGGGACACCGAGGCGCGGCGGACGCCGCCGCGGGACTTCCACCTGGCCGTGCTGCCCGCGCGCGGGAACGGAGACGGCGGCTGTCTGCTGGCCGTCAGCGAGCGGCCGGACGGCTTCGACACCGAGGACCGCAAGTGCCTGGAGCTGATCGCCGACGCCGTCGGCTGTCCCGCCCCGGCCCGCGCCGCCGAGGGCGCGGAGTTGCCGGCCAACGCGTTCAGCCTCGCCATGGACAGCGGCCGGGTCGAGGCCGGCGACGACATCCTGCGGCTGTTCGCGATCACCCGCGCCGAATTCGACGGCAGGGCCGAGACGCTGCTGGGCCTGACGGTGCCGGAGGACCTGCCCTCGCTGATGTCGGTGGTCGAGGCCGACCACATGTCCCTCGGCGACCGTGAGCTGGAGTTCCGGGTCCTGCAGCCCTCCGGCCCGCCCAAGTGGCTGCGGCTGCGCGGGCGTCTGCTGCCCGGCGGCGAGGGCCGGCCCGCCATGCTCGTCGGCACGGTCGCCGACGCCTCCAAGCTGCGCTCCGAGGTCACCGACGTGGCCCGCGTCCAGCGCCTCGCCGCCATGCTCGCGACGGCCGGGACCGTCCGCGACGTCAGTCAGGCCGTCGTCTCCGCCCTGCGCAAGCCGCTGCAGGCCGACCGGATCGCGCTCGCCGAACTGGAGGGCGACCGGCTCGTCGTCACGGTCCTCGACCCGCCCGATCCGGAGTCCTGGCCCGAGCTGTGGCGCCTGGAGTGGCGCACCGAGTGGCCCGACGCGCCCGTGCGCGCCATGCCCACCCTCGCTGCCGCCCTGCGCGAGGGACGCGCCCGCATCTGGCCCGCCGGCACCCCTCTGGAACCCGCCCTCGCCGACGTCGGCCCCGGCGGACTCGCCGTGCTGCCGCTGCCCGCGGGCAACCGCATGGCCGGCGCCTGTCTGATCGGCTGGGACACCCCGCACGACTTCGGTCCCGACGAGCGCGCCCTGCTCACCGCGTCCGCGGGCCTCGCGGGGCAGGCCCTGATGCGCGCCCACGCCTTCGACGCCGAACACGAACTGGTCGGCATGCTCCAGCGCCAGCTGCTGCCGCGCCGCCTGCCCAAGCTGCCCGGCGCGGTCGCCGTCGCCCGCTACCTGCCCACCACGGCGGGCCTGGAGGTCGGCGGCGACTGGTACGACGTGATCCCGCTGCCCGACAACCACGTCGCCCTGGTCATCGGCGACGTCCAGGGCCACAACGCGAGCGCCGCGACCCTCATGGGCCAGATGCGCACCGCGCTGCGCGCCTACGCGGTCGAGGGCCACCCGCCGGACGTGGTCGTCTCCCACGCCAACCGGCTCCTGACGGACATGGAGACGGACCTCTTCGCCACCTGCTGCTACGTCGACGTGGACATGGAGGAGGGCTCCGCCTGGTACGTGCGCGCGGGCCATCTGCCGCCGGTGCTGCGCCACCCGGACGGCAGCACCGAGGTGCCCGAGTCCGACGGCGGGCCGCCGCTCGGCGTGGTCGCCCAGGCCGATTTCCCGATGAGCGCGCTGCGGCTGCAGCCCGGCACGGTCCTGGCGCTCACCACGGACGGCCTGGTCGAGTCCGCGGAGGCGGACATCGACGACGGCATGGAGCGACTCGCCCGGGAACTGTCCGGTTCCGACCCCGGCCACCTCGGCCTGGTCGCCGACGCCCTCCTCGGCAACGCCCGGCGCAGCGACGACGTCGCCCTGCTCCTGCTGCGCTACGACGGCATGGCGCTGCGTCCGCTGCGCGAGAACTGGACGGTCTGGCGCGTGCCCGAGGCCGTCGGCCACACCCGTCGCTTCACCCGCCGTACCCTGCGCGCCTGGGGCGTCACCCGCGACGACATGGACGCCGTACTCCTGGTCGTCTCCGAGCTCGTCACCAACGCCCTGGTGCACACCGACGGCCAGGTCCGCCTCGACCTCACCCTGCTCGACAACCGGCTGCGCGTCTCGGTCGCCGACGCCTCGCCGCGCACTCCGGTGAAGCCGACCAGCATCGGCTGGGAGGCCACCGGCGGTCGCGGCATCCTCCTCGTGGAAGCGATGTCCGAGGCGTGGGGGACCGTGCCGGCCAGCGGCGGCAAACAGGTGTGGGCGGAGCTCGTGCTCAGTTCGTGACGTTGGCGGTGATCAGGCGGAGGAGCTGTTTGGCCAGGGCGTCCTGCTCGGGGGTCAGGCCCATGGCGTCGCCGATGGCGAGGGGCACCCGGGCCGCCCTTTCCCGCAGCTGAGCACCGGCCTCGGTGAGGCGCAGGGCGACCGACCGCTCGTCCTCGACGCGGCGTTCGCGGCGCAGCAGCCCGTTCGCCTCCAGCCGCTTCAGCAGCGGGGACAGGGTGCTGGACTCCAGCTGGAGCGCGGATCCCAGGTCACGTACGGAGATCGAGTCCTGCTCCCAGAGCACGAGCATGACCAGGTACTGCGGGTACGTCAGGCCGAGTTCGTCCAACAGGGGGCGGTAGCGGGCGGTGACGGCGCGGGAGGCGGCGTACAGGGCGAAGCAGAGCTGGTCGTCGAGGAGGAGCGAGCCCTCGCTCGTTTCCGCAGCGGGCCTCGCGGTGGGGCTCCCGGTTGCTGTCCTGTGCACGGCGATCACCAGCCTGTCGTTCGGGTCCGTTCGATTGTATCGGGCTCAAATAAGTCGCGCCCATATTAGTTGTGCACGACTTAATCGCGCGCTACTCTCCATTGTGTGCCGCGGCCGCGGCACCCGATCCGAGGAGGCCGTCATGACCGGCACCACCGCACCCCGCCCCGTCCTCGAACCCGCCGCCCAGGCCTTCGTCGAGGCCACCGCCAACCCGCCCTACCTCTTCGACCTCGGCCCGGCCGAGGGCCGCAAGACCGTCGACGAGGTGCAGTCCGGCGACATCGAGAAGCCCGGAGTCGACGAGGAGTGGATCGCCGTGCCCGGCGGCCCCACCGGCCAGGTCCGCACCCGCATCGTCCGCCCCGCCGGGGCCACCAGCGTCCTACCGGTGATCGTCTACATCCACGGCGCGGGCTGGGTGTTCGGCAACGCCCACACCCATGACCGGCTCGTGCGCGAACTCGCCGTCGGCACCGGCGCCGCGGTCGTCTTCCCCGAGTACGACCTCTCGCCCGAGGCCCGCTACCCGGTCGCCATCGAGCAGAACTACGCGGTGGCCAAGTGGGTCGTCGAGCAGGGCGCCGCCCAGGGCCTGGACGGCTCCCGCCTCGCGGTGGCAGGCGACTCCGTCGGCGGCAACATGGCCGCCGCCCTCACGCTGATGGCCAAGGAGCGCGGCGACGTCCGGCCGGCGGCGCAGGTGCTGTTCTACCCGGTGACCGACGCGAGCTTCGACACGCCGTCCTACCACCAGTTCGCCGAGGGCTACTTCCTGCGCCGCGACGCCATGCAGTGGTTCTGGGACCAGTACACGACAAACGAGGCGGAGCGCGCCCAGATCACCGCCTCCCCGCTGCGGGCCTCCACCGAGCAGCTCACCGGTCTGCCGCCCGCCCTCGTCATCACCGGTGAGGCCGACGTGCTGCGCGACGAGGGCGAGGCCTACGCGAACAAGCTGCGCGAGGCGGGCGTCCCGGTCACCGCGGTCCGATACCAGGGCATCATCCACGACTTCGTGATGCTCAACGCCCTGCGCGAGACCCATGCCGCGGAGGCCGCCATCAGCCAGGCTGTCAGCCTCCTTCGCGGGGCGCTGGGCACTGCCTGAGTGCCGAAAGGGCGCCGAAGTGGGGCTTGCCCGCGGCAGGTTCCGTGGGGCGGATGCGGCGTTTGACCGGGCCGCCGAAGGGGACCCGGTCGACAGCCACTGAAGCAGAAGGAAGATGAACCGCCGTGACGCCGCACACCACAGACAAGCTTGCGATCCGTCGACCGGAGACCGGTTGGGCGAGGGCCCGGCGGCTGCGGGGCAAGGGCGTTCTGCGCACCTGTATTCCGGCGGTTCTCGAGCAGGGCACCACCCGAACGGACCAGCCCGGCCCGGAGGGCAACATCGTGCGGGGCGAGGACTGACCACCGGCACGCCCACCCGCACCAGCGCATAGTCTCAACTTCAGCCAAGCAGCTCGTCCCCCCATGGCAACTCCCCGGCCAGACCGTGGGCCTGGAAGAGAAGCCGGAGCGGGGGCCTCTTCATCGCCCAACAGGACCCCGTCCAGCGGGCGTTGGCCGAACCGGATCAACGGCGATGCGCTCGCGATCCCGCCAGGGCCTGCACGGCACACACGGCGTCCGCCTGATCCATCTCTGCGCCGACCACGTCTTCGGCGGGCGATGCGCCTACCCCGTATCCCGGAGATCATGCACCGTCCCGAGCAAGGCGTGCGGCCGCACCCGGTTCGCCGGTGGCGGAGGAGCCTCCCACATCGAGCGCAATCGTGCGAACCGCTTGGCTCTACGGCGTTCACGGGCGTAGTTTCGTCCGCACGATGATCGACCTGGAGTCCCGCCACGACACCCTCGACGTCGTCGACGACCAGCGCGGGCAGCCCACGTGGAGCGCGGACGTCGCCGCACGTCCCGTCGACCTCGGCCCGCACCCGGGCCGGGGTGCGAGCGGTGTCCTCCATGCCGCCGGCCGTGGTGACACCTCCTGGTACGAGTCGGTCCGAGAGGTCTGCGCCCGCCTCGGCGCGGACCCGGACCGGGCGCGGCGAGTGAGTAGCGGGGCCTTCCCGCGGCTCGCTCCCCGCCCCGCGTACAGCGCCCTCGCCCACGGTCGTCGGCAGAGGCTGGGTCTGCCGGCGCCGCGCGACCGGCGATCCGCCCTGCATGAAGCATTCCCCTTTATCCGCAAGGAGTCCTCTTCGTGAAACGCCATGAATTCCTGCGGGGTCTGCACAAGGCCACCGCGAACCGCAACTACCTGGAGATCGGAGTCAACGACGGCCGCAGTCTCACGCTGTCCCGCGTCCCCAGCATCGCGGTCGACCCCGCGTTCAAGGTGGTCACGGAGATCCGCTGCGACGTCCACCTGGTGAAGGCCACCAGCGACGACTTCTTCGCCCGTGACAACCCCCTCGGCCACCTCAAGGGCGGCCGCCACCCCGTGCGCAACCTGCGCCGGGGCCGCAGCCCGATCGGTTACTGGCGGCGCACCACGCTCGACCTCGCGTTCATCGACGGCATGCACCTGTTCGAGTACGCGCTGCGGGACTTCATCAACATCGAGAAGCACTCGGACTGGTCGAGCGTGATCGTCTTCGACGACATGCTGCCGCGCAGCATCGACGAGGCCGCCCGCGACCGGCACACCGACGCCTGGACCGGCGACGTCTACAAGCTCATCGAGATCCTGAACCGCTACCGGCCGGATCTCGTGACCGTCCTCGTCGACACCCAGCCCACCGGCCAGCTGGTGGTCTTCGGCGCCGACCACCAGAACACGGTGCTGAAGGACAAGTACGACGAGATCATCGCCGAGTTCCAGGTGCCCGACCCCCAGAAGGTGCCCGAGACGGTCCTGGAGCGGGTGAAGGCGGTCACGCCCGAGGCCCTGCTGGGAGCCGACTTCTGGCGGCCTCTGGTCCGTGCGCGCAACCGCGGCCTCAGCCGCTCGCGCGGCTGGCAGCCGCTGCGCTCGGCCCTGGAGAGCCTGACGGCCGGCCGCTGAACTGCCGGCCGCGCAGAAACTCCTCGTAACGGGGAGGTGCAGGCGTCGTACGACGGCAGGAGCCCGGTCCGCCGGGCCTCTGCCGACGACGGCGCCTGCACGCCTGGGGTGCACGCCGTGCTCACGCGCCCGCTATGCCCAGGGAGCGCTCCCTTTCACGCCTTTCCCGCCCGGGATGCCGCACGCCGTCTGAGGACCGCGGCCAGCGCACGCCGCGCCCTGCGGGCCAGTCGCCGTACCGCCGAGGGCCTGGGAGTCCGTACCACCTTGATGGAGTTCGCGTCCGCGTGCAGGGCGAGCGGCAGCGGGAGGAAGCGCGGCTCGGCGGCGTCGGGGGCCGCGCACAGGGCGGTCCGCCAGGTCGCGCCGCTGAGATCGGCGACGGTCGGGGCGGCCTCCAGCAGGGCCCCGTCCCCGGCCGGGGACAGCGTGCCGGGCACGTCCACCGACCTGTCGGGCGAGGTCAGCCGCAGCAGTACGGCCGTCTCGGCAGGGACGTGCAGCGGCAGGGGCACGCGCAGCCGGCCCCCGGAGACACCCACGGCGTCCGGATCGAGCCGGCCGAGGCCGAGGCGCTGGTTGGCCCGGTCGACGTCCAGGGACAGATTGCCGTGCTGGTCGGTCCAGTACGGCAGGACCACCCGCCCGCCCACGACCGCCGCGGACGTGGCGGCACGGGCCTTGCGCGGGCCCGGGCCCACGCGGGACGTCTTGCTCCATCCGCCCAGCTTGACGCGGGCGTAGGTGTCCCACAGCCCGGCGCGCAGCGGCGCGCCGTCCACCGCGGCGGCCGGGTCGACGGTGGCCGTCGCGCGCAGCACGAGCCGCACCTGCCCGCTGTCCTCGACCGGCACGATCTCCCGGGTGACCTCGACGGGCTGGAAGTACTGGGCGGCGCTGGAGCGTTCGCGCACCAGCAGGTCCACGGTGGCCCGACCGAACCGGGCCACGGTGTCGGCGCCCACCCACGCGATCGCCTCGTCGAGGTCCTTCGGCGGGCCGTCCAGCGGGGTGCGGACCCCGCCGCCGGGGAACGTCAGGGGCTTACCGCCCGCCGTGAGCTCGGCGGCGAAATCGAAGCGCAGCCTGCCGCCCTGCCACTCGACGGTCCCGGGCCGGGCCGAGAGGCCGAGCCCGGTCTCCCACTCGGCGAAGGCCACCACGTCGTCATACCGGTCGGCGGCGACGAGCGCGGCCACGACCTGCTGCGTCGGCTGCAGTCCGACGGCGACCCCGGGGCCGAAGCGCTCGACGACGACCTGGCGGATCTCCTCGAACTGTTTGCGCCGGTAGTCGTCCGGCTTGGCGAGGAGACGGCTGCCGCGCAGCCGCTCCACCATCTCCACCCGCAGCCAGCGGCGGTGGAGGCTGTCGCGCACCGCGCCCGGCTCGGTGTACTGGTCGACGACGTCCAGCGCCTCCTGCAGGTTCTTGAAGTACCCGACCGGGTCGAACTCCTGGAACCCCGCGTTGGAGGAGTCGTCGCGCCGGAGGTGGTAGTAGCAGACGTAGTCGCCGATGACGGACACGTTGGCCGCGCGCAGATACGCCTCCGTCACGAAGACGTGGTCCTCCAGGCGCCGTCTGCCCTCGGGGAAGCGCAGGCCGATCTCGTCCAGGAAGGCCCGGCGGAACATCTTGTGCGGGGTGAGGCTGTCGATGAGCGGGGCGTCCCGCACACTGGCCCGCGGCCGGTTGCGGCGGAACAGCTCCACCGGCACGCCGCGGCCCTGGCCGGCCATCTTGCCGACGACGACGTCGGCGCCGTTGGCCACGCCGTAGCCGTACATCCGCTCCAGGGCCTCGTCGCCGAGGCGGTCGTCGTTGTCGACGAACATCACGTACTCGCCCCGGGAGGCGGCGATGCCGACGTTGCGGGGCTTGCCCGACCAGCCGGAGTTCTCCTGGTGGATCACCCGGACGCGGGGCTCCTCTGCGGCAAGCGCATCGAGCCGGGCCGGGGTCTGGTCGGTGGAACCGTCGTCAACGAAGATCACTTCGTACTCGTCGGGTGGCAGTGACTGCTTCAGCAACGAGGTGATGCAGTCCTCGATGTAGGGCCCCGGGTTGTAGACGGGGACGATGACGCTGACCTTGACCGGCATCGGGCTTCCGAGCCCCCTCGGGTCGCTCGCCGAAAGTGTGGGTACGGGTGGCCAGATGCTATCTCCGCCCTGGGTTTCGTCCCACTGCGAGCCTGTCTGCAGATCGTTTGCGCGAGCCGGTCAGGCGTGCGTCTTGGCCAGCAGTTCCAGGATCTCGGCGGTGGTGCCCGTCTCGCCCAGCCGCGGGAAGATCCGCTCGACGCTGTTCCGGTGGGCCTCCGGGTCCAGGTCGCTCATGGCGTCGGTGGCGAGGGTGACGTGGTAGCCGTGCTCGTACGCCGCGCGGGCGGTGGACTCCACGCCGATGCTGGTGGCGATGCCCGTCAGCACGATCTGAGTGACACCGCGGCGGCGCAGCTGGACATCGAGACCGGTGCCGTGGAAGGCACCCCAGTTACGCTTCGTGACGGTGATGTCGCCGGGGTGACCGGCCAGTTCGGCGACCACGACGTCCCAGCCCTCCTGGAAGGCGCCGCCCGGGCGGGAGACCTCGGTGCGGCCGGGCACCGTGTCCGCCCCGTCGGCGGCGAACGAGACCCGGACCAGCACCACGGGCAGACCCCGAGCGCGGAAGGCGTCGGCGAGTTCCACCGTACGGGTGACGACGTCGGCGCCGCTGTGCGGCTGGACGGGCGCGGCGACGATGCCGGCCTGGAGGTCGATCACCACGAGGGCGGTGCGCGGGTCGAGGGCGGTGACGGTCATGGGATCAGGCCTTTCGTTGCGGTACGAGGGTGTCGAGTGAACGGTCGGGGAGAGCGGACGCCAGGAGCAGCGCCGATCCGGCGAGCATGAACAGCGCCAGGTCGTGCATCCCGGAGGTGTCGGCGCGGTGCGGGAAGAAGGCCGCGGCGGCGGCGGACGCGGCCAGCGCGCCGAGGTAGCCGAAGGTGCGCAGCAGCCCGGCGGCCGAGGCGGTGCGGGCCGGCTCGGCCTGGCGGTACAGGGCGTTCTGGATGGCAAGACCGAGGAGGCCCTGCGGCACGCCCATCACTGCTCCGACCAGGACCAGCGCCCACATCGGGGTTCCGGCGCCGACCAGCAGCAGCGCGGCGCAGCCGGCCATCTGCATAAGGCTGCCGACGACGAGCTTGGTCCGTACGGCCTCCCGGCGTCCGGTGACGGCGGAGACGGCGAGCCCGGTGGCCGACAGCGACAGCAGCACCACTCCCGCCGTCGCGGCGGGCAGACCGCGCCCCTCCTCCAGCCACTGGGTGAAGCCGTACATGAAGGCGTACGAGGTCGTGTAGCCGAGCCATTGGCGCACATACGTGACGATCAGCGGAACGTTGCCGCCGAGGACGCGCAGGTCGACGAACGGGTCGGGCACCCGCAGCTCCCGCACCGCGAAACCCGCCGCGGCCACGGCGGACAGCACCGGCAGATACCACCGATCGAGCCTGAGGCCCGTCAGGAAGACCATCAGCGAGACCAGCGTGACCGCGAACAGCGCCATGCCGGGCAGGTCGACACCGTTTCCCCGGCCCGTCGGTCGCCCGGGCGTCCTCGGCAGTCGGCGCATCCCCAGGGCCAGACAGACCACCGACAGCGGCACGTTGACGGTGAAGACGGCCCGCCAGCCCCCGAGGCCGATCAGCAGACCGCCGAGGGCGGGACCGATCACGGCCACGACCTGATTGGCCATGGCGAGCGCGGTCAGCACCCCCGCCGGGCTGTCCTGGCCGGTGCGCTCGGCCTCGCTGCGGGTCAGCTGCATGGCCGCCGGATAAGCGGCCGAGGTCCCGAAGCCGAGCAGCACGCGCGCACCGATCAGCGCGCCGAGCGAGGGGGCGAACGCGCCGAGGAGCCCGGCGATGCCCACCAGACCCGTACCGATCAGATACAGGCGACGCGGCCCGTACATGTCCACGAGCCGCCCGACGACCGGCTGTCCCACCGCTGTGGCCAGGTAGAGGGCGGACACCAGCCACACCGTCTCGGCCGGCGGCGCACCGAAGGCGACGCCGATCGGCACCAACGCCACCGCGATCATCGAGGAGTTGACCGGGTTGAGCACCGAACCGAACAGCATCGGCGCGATCAGCCGCCGGTCGAACCCGGTGGGGGAGGGTCGGGCGGTCCGCGCGCCGCCCCCGATGCCGGAGAGTCGACGTATCACGGCTGCGTGAGCCGTTCCAGCAGCGCCAGTCCCGCGAGGACCGTCCGCCGTTCGTCCTCGGTGTAGCGGTCCTGCAACGCCCGGGCCAGCCATTCCTCACGGGCCTGCCGGTCACCCTCGACGCGCAGACGGCCCGCCTCGGTCAGGGTGACCAGTTGGCGGCGGCCGTCGTCGGGGTCGGGACTGCGCCTGATCAGCCCCTGCCGGTCCAGCGCGGCGAGCGTGGTCGCCATCGACTGCGGCCGCACACCCTCCGCCGTGGCCAGCGCACTGGCCGTCGCGGCGCCGTGCTTCGCCACCAGGGTGAGCGCGGAGACCTGGGGCGGCGTGAGCTCGTCGTCCTCGGCGACCTCCCTGATGCGGCGCCGCAGACGGCTGACCACCACCCGCAGATCACGCGCCGCACGGGCGGCGGACTCGCCGATGCCCTCGGAGGGGCCGGTGGTCTGTGCATCCATGCCCCGACCCTAAAACCGTAAGGTGAAACTGTCCAGTCCAGACTGAACAGTTTTCCTGTAGATCGGGTTGCCGTGACGGCGAATCGGGTTGCCGTGACGGTGAACCGTGCTCGTTCCAAGCCCGATGGATTGGCTCGGCGGCCGGGACAACCACCGTGCCGACCACGAGCTGCCCGCTCACGCCATGCCGCCTCCGCCGTATCTAGGCTGAGCGCGTGCGCCTTCTGCTGACCACCGACACCCACCTCCCCAAACGGGCCAAGCAACTGCCCGAGCCGCTCCTGGCCGAACTCCCGCGCGCCGACGTCGTGGTCCACGCCGGGGACTGGGTGGACACCGCCACCCTCGACCTGCTGGAGGCCCGCTGCCGCAGGGTCGTCGGCGTGTACGGCAACAACGACGGACCGGAGCTGCGAGCCCGGCTGCCCGAAGTGGCGTACGCCGAGCTCGGCGGAGTGCGCTTCGCCGTCGTGCACGAGACGGGCCCGGCACAGGGCCGGGAAGCGCGCTGTGCCGCCCGGTTCCCCGACGTCGACGTGCTGGTCTTCGGGCACAGCCACATCCCCTGGGACACGACCGCCCCCGGCGGCCTGCGCCTGCTCAACCCCGGCTCCCCGACCGACCGGCGCCGCCAGCCCCACTGCACCTACATGACCGCCACCGTGGCCGACGGCCTCCTCACGGACGTGGAACTGCACCGCCTGCCCCCGAGGTAGACACCGGTTTCGGGACAACAGGGCGGGGCACCCGGCAGCGGCGGCCGTTCACGAGCATCCGGCATCCGGCGGCGTTGTCAGACCCTCCTGTTACCAAGGAACCATGACTGGATCACCGGCAACGCTCCTGCGGCGCGCGGTGAGCCCCGCACGGCACGAGGGCTCGCCGCGCACCGTCCTGTTCGTGATGTGCACCGGCTACTTCCTGGTGCTGCTCGACGTCACCATCGTCAACGTGGCACTGCCCGGCATCGGTTCGGGCCTCGACACCGACATCGGCGGCCTGCAGTGGGTGGTGGACGGCTATGCGCTGGCGCTCGCCGCCCTCATGCTGACCAGCGGGACGGCCGGGGACCTGTACGGGCACCGGCGCGTGGTCCTCGCCGGACTCGTCGTCTTCGGCGCCGGCTCGCTGGCCTGCGGACTCGCCCCCGGTGTCCCCGCCCTGGTCGCCGCCCGGGTGGTCCAGGGCGTAGGCGCGGCGCTGCTGCTGCCGGGCACCCTGGCCATCATCAGCCGCGCCTTCCCCGACGACGCGGCACGTGCCCGTGCCATCGGCGTCTGGGCCGGCACAGGCAGCCTGGCGCTGCCCGCGGGCCCACTGCTCGGCGGCGCCCTCACCGAAACCCTCGGCTGGCGGGCGATCTTCCTGCTGAACGTGCCGATCGTGCTGGTCGCCCTCGTGTGGTCCGCCGCGATCGTGCGGGAGAGCAGGGAAGAGCAGGCCCGGCGCCTGGACGTGCCCGGACTGCTGCTCGGCAGCCTGCTGCTCCTGGCGACGACATACGCCTTCATCGAGGGCGGACGCGCCGGCGCCGATGCCCCGCAGGTGCTCGTGGCCGCGGCGCTCGCCGTCCTGACCGTGCCGGCACTGGCCGTGGTCGAACTGCGCCGCGGGGACGAGGCGATGCTGCCCGTTCCGCTGCTGCGGCGACCCGCCTTCGACGCGGCGAACGTGGTGGCCGGGATCATGAACATGGGCACGCTCGGCACGCTGTTCGTGCTCATGTTGTTCCTGCAGTCGGTCCAGGACCGCTCCGCGCTGCTCGCGGGCGCCGCCGTGATACCGCTGTTCGCCCCGCTGGCCGTCATCGCACCCTTCGGCGGGCGGATCACCAGCCGGATCGGGGCGCGGCTTCCGGCCGCCGCCGGTCTGCTCGTCGCCACGGCCGGGCTCGCCCTCCTCGCCCTGGCCGCACCGCACTCCCCGTATCTCGTCCTGCTGCCCGCGTTCCTGCTGTGGGGTATCGGCATGGGCTTGCTGACCCCCGCGGTCGTCGCCGCGGCCATCGCGGCCGTCCCGGCCGAACGGTCGGGGCTGGCCTCCGCGACGAACAACACCGCACGTCAGACAGGCGGTGCGATAGGCATCGCGGTGGCGGGCGCGGTCGCCGGACAGCCTGGTGACGAGACACGTTTCGTACGGGGCTTCCACGCCGTCGCCCTCGGAGCCGCGGGCCTCTACGCGGCCGCTGCGGTGCTCGCCCTGCTGGTGCTGCCGGGCGCCCTGCTTCCGGGCGGCGAGAGGTGACGTGAGCGGCCGTTCGTGGAAGCACAGGTGCTGTGTCGCGGAAGCGTGCATGCCCCATCGGGCGCCGCCTGCCCGGACGGCACCCCACCCGCCGAAATCCGATGGACGTCCAGCCGTCCCTCCGCTGAGATGGACGGCGTGCTGATCGACGCAACTCTCGTACGCCGTCTGCTCGTTGCGCAGTTCCCGCAATGGGCCCATCTGCCGGTGGTCCCGGTGCCGCAGTCCGGCATGGACAACGCCACCTTCCGGCTCGGCGACGAGCTGTCCGTACGTCTACCGCGTTACGCGCACTGGGCCGGCCAGGTGGAGCGCGAGCACCGCTGGCTGCCCCGCCTCGCCCCCTACCTCCCGCTGGCCGTGCCCGAGCCCCTGGCGATGGGGGAGCCCGGCGAGGGCTACCCCTACCCGTGGTCCGTGTACCGGTGGCTGGACGGCGAGACAGCGGCCACCGAAGCGCTGGTCGACCCGGTCGGCACCGCCCTCGACCTCGCCGAATTCATCACCGCCCTGCAGGCCGCCGACCCCACCGGCGGCCCCGGCCCCGAGCAGAGCAACGCCTTCCGCGGTGTGCCGCTCGGCGACGAACGTGACTCCGTGGCCGCGGAGGCACGTGTGCGGCCCAAGCTCGAGGCGCTGAAGCACGCTGGCCTCGTCGACGTCGACGCGGTGACGGAGGTGTGGGAGGCGGCTCTCACCGCGCCCGCCTGGGAGAAGCCGCCGGTGTGGATCCACGGCGACCTCGACGCGGGCAACCTCCTGACGCGGAACGGCCGGCTGAGCGCCGTCATCGACTTCGGCACGCTGGCCGTGGCCGACCCCGCCGTGGACCTGGTGCCCGCCTGGAAGTTCCTGCCCGCGCGGGCACGGGACGTCTTCCGCGAGGCGGTCGGCGCCGACGACGCGACCTGGGCGCGGGGCCGCGGCTGGGCCCTCGCGGGATCGCTCCCGGTACCCGACGACCCCTTCTTCCGGGACTGTCCGGCCCGGATCACGGCAGCCCTGAAGCACCTGGAGGCCATCCTGGCGGACTACCGGAGCGACGCGGGCTGAGGGGACGGGGGATCAACCGCGCCGCCACCGCCGTACCCGCGCGAACACGACGGCCGCAGGGACAGCCACCGCCACACTGAGCGAACCGGCCGACGACCAGGTCGCCCACTTCAACTTCCGCCATCGCACCCCGCCGGGACTGCGCCGCACGCCCGGTCACCCTCAGATCGGACCGGACCGACATCGCCGTACCGCCGTCGCGATCGCTCAGAGTGCCGGTCGCCGTGGCGTGTGCGGTGCTCCGGCCGCGGGTCTCCCTGCCGTCGGCGATCAGCACCGTGCGGTGCGCCGCCCCGTCCTGCTCCTCGAAGACGGAGGTGCCCTCGTACGGCACGTTGATCGGGCCCCTTCACCTCCACCGAGCCGGTGACGGTTTCCCCTCTGTACTCCTCGACCATCGCCCCAGGCCTGCACGGGGCGACCCGCTCGATGTCGAGGAGCGTTCGCCAGGCGTCGTCCACCGGGACCGGCACGGTGCACTCGTGGTGCAGCTCCATGGCTTCCTCCAGCGGGCGTCACGTCGACGGATGAATGGCCCCTCCGGTGGCCGTCAGCGGGGCGCCGCTGCCGCCCCAGCGCAGCGCGACGATCTCGGCGGCGACGGACACGGCGACCTCCTCGGGCGTACGGGCACCCAGGTCGAGGCCGACGGGGGAGCGCAGCCGGGACAGTTCGCCCTCGGTGAGCCCGGCGTCGACCAGGCGTTTCATGCGGTCGTCGTGGGTGCGGCGGCTGCCCATCGCCCCGATGTAGGCAGCCGGCCGGCGCAGTGCCTCCTCCAGCAGCGGCACATCGAACTTGGGGTCGTGGGTGAGAACGCAGATCACCGTGCGTTCATCGGTGTCGGTGCCCCGCAGATAGCGGTGCGGCCAGTCGACGACCACCTCGACGGCGTCCGGGAAGCGTTTGGGCGTGGCGAACACCGGGCGGGCGTCGCACACGGTGACCCGGTAGCCGAGGAAGCTGCCGATGCGGGCGACCGCGGCCGCGTAGTCGATGGCGCCGAAGACCAGCATGCGCGGCGGCGGGGCGAAGGAGTGCAGGAAGACCGTGACCGCGTCCTCGCGGCGCTCGCCGTGCGGGCCGTAGTGACGCAACCCGGTGGCCCCCAGGGCGAGTTCACCACGCGCGTCGGCGGTGACGGCGACGTCCAGCCCGGCCGTGCCCAGCGTCCCGGACACCTCGTCCGGCCAGACCGCTAGGGTGGCCCCGATCGTCGCCGGTCCGTCCGTCACCGTCGCCACGGTCACCGGACGGCCCTCGGCCACGGACCGCGCGACCGCGGCGAACCCCGGGTCGGTCTCGTGCGTGACGGGCCGCACCAGCAGCGTGACCTCACCGCCGCAGGTGAGCCCGACCGCGAACGCGTCCTCGTCGCTGTAGCCGAAGGTCTCCAGGCGTGCCTCGCCGGTCTCGACGACCTCCCGGGCGAGCTCGAACACCGCGCCCTCCACGCAGCCCCCGGACACGCTGCCCACGACTTCGTCACCGGGCCCCACGGCCATGGCCGCACCGGGATCACGCGGTGCGCTGCGGCTCACGGCGACGACGGTCGCAAGGCCGAACGGCACCCGGGCCGCGTACCACTCGCTCAGCGTCGGGAGAATCTCACGCACGATCCGCTCCTTCCACGGGCGCCGGGCCGGCCCCGCACACCACCGCTGCCGCCGGACGCTCCAGCGCGGCCAGACTGTGCCCCTCGACGAAAGCGTCCACGCTCGGCAGCGCCGCCGCCATCCCGGCGGCCACAGGGGCGGAGACGACCGAGGACGTGCTGCTTCCAGAGGGGGCGGGGACGAGAAGCCATTCGTTGAGCGTTAATCCGTTGCCGCCGGGACGCCCGTACTGGTGCACTTCATGGGTCGTGTCACCGCACCGCCCAGGAGAAGCAATGCGAGCACCGTTCATGTCCGCCCAGGAAGGAATGACCCACTCTTCGAAGGACATGACGCTTCGTGCACTTGCTCAACCTTGGCATCCTCGCGCACGTCGACGCAGGTAAGACCAGCCTGACCGAGCGGCTGCTGCACTCGGTCGGCGTGATCGACGAGCCCGGCCGTGTCGACGACGGGAACACCCGCACTGACACCCTCGCGCTGGAGCGGCAGCGCGGCATCACCATCAAGTCCGCCGTCGTCTCGTTCGCGATCGACGACGTGACGGTCAACCTCATCGACACCCCCGGCCACCCGGACTTCATCGCCGAGGTGGAGCGGGTGCTCGGAGTGCTCGACGGCGCGGTCCTCGTCGTCTCGGCCGTCGAGGGCGTCCAGGCGCAGACGCGCGTCCTGATGCGGACGCTGCAGCGGCTGCGCATCCCGACCCTCCTGTTCGTGAACAAGATCGACCGCCGCGGGGCGCGATACGACGGCGTACTGCGGGAGATCCGCGAGCGGCTCACGCCGGCGGTCGTGCCGATGGGGACGGTCGGCGGACTCGGCACGCCCGCTGCCCAGTTCGTGCCGGGACTCCCTGAGGCCGCGCTCGACGTCCTGGCGGACCATGACGACGGGCTGCTCGCCGCCTGGGTGGAGGGCGGTGACATGTCCCATGTAACCCTCCGGGCGGCCCTCACCACCCAGACGGGCCAGGCCCTCGTCCACCCCGTCCACTTCGGTTCGGCCATCACCGGCGCAGGCGTGAACGCCCTGGTCACCGGTATCAAAGAGCTTCTGCCGCCGGCCGACGGCGATCCCGAGGGGCCGGTCTCGGGCACCGTCTTCAAGGTCGAGCGAGGCCCGGCGGGGGAGAAGGTGGCGTACGCCCGCATGTTCTCCGGCACCCTGCGCACCCGCGACCGGATCCCCTTCGGCGAGACGCGCACGGAGGGAAGGGTCACCGCGATCAGTGTCTTCGACCACGGTACCGACGTCCGGGCGGACGGCGTCCCCGCCGGACGGATCGCCAGACTCTGGGGCCTGACCGACATCAGGACCGGCGACGCGCTCGGCGAACCCCGCAAGGCCTACGAGCACTTCTTCGCCCCGCCCACGCTGGAGACGGTGGTCGTCCCGGGCCCGGGCGTGGACACCCGCAAGCTGCATCTGGCGCTCACCCAACTCGCCGAACAGGACCCGCTGATCGACCTGCGCCACGACGAGGTGCGCCAGGAGACCTCCGTGTCCCTCTACGGCGAGGTCCAGAAGGAGGTCGTCCAGGCCACGCTCGCCGAGGAGTTCGGGCTCGACGTCACCTTCCGGGAGACCACCGTCATCTGCATCGAGCGGCCGGCCGGGCCGGGAGCGGCGGTCGAGTTCAACAAGAAGGACCCGAACCCGTTCCTGGCCACCGTCGGGCTGCGCGTCGACCCCGCACCGGTCGGCTCCGGCGTGCAGTTCCGGCTGGAGGTGGAGCTCGGCGCCATGCCCTACGCCTTCTTCAAGGCCGTCGAGGACACGGTTCGCGAAACCCTCGGGCAGGGCCTGCACGGCTGGCAGGTCACCGACTGCACGGTCACCATGACCCACTCCGGCTACTCGCCCCGGCAGAGCCACGCCCACCAGGGCTTCGACAAGAGCATGTCCAGCACCGGCCACGACTTCCGCGGCCTGACCCCGCTGGTCCTCATCGAGGCGCTGCGCCGGGCGGGCACCCGGGTCCACGAACCGATGCACCGCTTCCGCCTCGAAGCACCGGCCGACACCCTCGGCGCCCTGCTGCCGGTGCTGGCCGCCCTGCGTGCCGTGCCGCAGACGACTCGGACGCAGGATGCCGCCTGCGTTCTGGAGGGTGCGGTCCCGGCCGGCCGGGTGCACGAACTGGAGCAGCGGCTGCCCGGACTCACGCGGGGCGAGGGCGAGTTGGAGAGCGCCTTCGACCACTACGCACCGATCACCTACGGAACGGTTCCCGAACGTCCGCGCACCGACCACAACCCCCTCAACCGCAAGGAGTACCTGTTGAACGTGACGCGTCGCGTGACGGGCTGAGGTGGCTGAGAAGGAACGCTCCTCGAAAATCCTGAAACTTACTCAAGAGTCAGAAGTATTGACGGTGTCCGGAAATCACCGGACTGTAGTGGACATGCCGAATATCCGGACACGTCTGCTCCTTGTGCTGGTTGTCCTCTTCGGATCCCTGACGGTGGCGGGCGCACCCTCCGCCACCGCCGCGACCCTTCCCGACTCCCTCTGGTTCGACGCATCGCCTCTGACGGTGCAGAACGGCAGATTCGTCGACGGCAACGGCCGCGAGGTCGTGCTGCGCGGCTACAACGTCTCCGGCGAGACCAAGCTGGAGGAGAACAGCGGCCTGCCCTTCGCCTCGGTCGCCGACGCGAAGAAGTCCGCGACCGCGCTGCGCGCCCTCGGCGGCGGCAACTCGGTCCGCTTCCTGCTGTCCTGGGCGCGCGCAGAACCCACCCGCGGCACGGTCGACACCGCCTACCTGGCCGCCGTCACCGCGCAGATGCAGGCCTTCCTCGATGCAGGCATCCGCGTGTATCCCGACTTCCACCAGGACCTCTACTCCCGCTACCTCTTCAACTCGGGCAGCTGGTACACGGGCGACGGCGCACCCAAGTGGGCCGTGGCGCTGGGCGGTTATCCGCAGGAGTCGTGCGGGATCTGCCTCTTCTGGGGTCAGAACATCACCCAGAACCAGGCCGTGACCAAGGCGCAGTACGACTTCTGGCACAACAACCACGGCCTGCAGGACGCCTTCCTCGCCACCGCCCAGAAGACCATGGCCTACGTCGAACAGCACCTGAGTGACGCGGAGTTCGCGGGCGTCGTCGGCTTCGACCCGTACAACGAGCCCTTCGCGGGCAGCTACGACTCCGGGCAGAGCAGCCGGAGTTGGGAGCAGAGTCTGCTGTGGCCCTTCTACCAGAAGTTCCGGGCCCGGATGGACGCGGCAGGCTGGCAGGACAAACCGGCCTTCGTCGAACCGAACCTCTTCTGGAACGCCAACATCGACTCCCAGAAGCAGGAGGGCGGACTGCTGGACGCCGGCACGCTCGGCCCGCGCTACGTCTTCAACACCCACTTCTACGACCAGAAGGCCATCTCCGGCATCTTCATGTGGGGCAACGCGTCCGACGGGCAGTACGCGAAGGACTTCGGCACCATCCGCGACCGGGCGTCCGCCGCCGGGACGGCCGCCGTGGTCAGCGAGTTCGGCCATCCCCTGTCCGGATCAGTGGCGGGCAAGGCCCCCACGGTCGACAAGGCGATGTACCAGGCCCTCGACTCCCGGCTGCCGGGTTCGGGCTGGTGGTCGAGCCCGGCCTCCTCCGGCCCGGTCCTCTCCGGCAACCAGTGGCAGTGGGACATCTACAACGGCCGCCACCATGAGCTGATGAACGACAACCCCGACAAGGTCAAGACGTCGGGCGACGCCTGGAACGACGAGGACCTCTCCGTCGTGAAGCTGGACGACTCCGGCGCGGTGACTCTCCGTCAGGACGCCCGGCTCCTCGACCGCGTCTATCCGAGCGCGACGGCCGGTACGACGCTCGCCTTCACCTACGAGGACCGGTCACGCGACGGTTCCACGACCCTGACCTGGAACCCGGTGCCGAGTTCACTGCCGAACGTGTCCCAGCTGGTCGGCTCCGGCCAGTACGGGCTGCTCGTGTGGAAGTCGGGCAGTGGCACGGCACCCACCGAACTGCACCTGCCCGCCTCGTTCCCGACCGCGACGACCACCGTCGTCTCCGACCTCGGCACGGTCTACGGCCCGCCGGCGTACGCGACCTCGACACCGGTCGCGGCGGCTCCCGAGCCGGGCGGCACGGGCAGCCGGCGCCTCCTGCTCACCGACTCGGACTCCGGCGTCCTGCACTACGCGCTGGTGACCAATGGGGCAACGGCGCCATCGGCGAGCCTGCTCAGCGCGGCCAGGGCCGAGCTGGCCACCTGGGCGGAGGCACACTTCTGAGTCGAGGGATCGGGCGGGCCGACAGGCCGACGGCGCCGGACTGCATCGTCCGGCGCCGTCGGTGAGGTGGGATCAGCTCGCGGAAGGACCCGTCCACCCGGCCTGCACATGGCCGAGCCGTACCCGCTGCGGATGGTCCCCGACCGGCACGGACGTGACCTTCTGGCCGGTCGTGAAGTCGATCGCCGTGACCTGGTCGGCGCCGCTCTCGGAGATGATGCAGTCCTTGCCGTCGCCGCTGACCGTGGCCCAGTACGGGGTGGACGCGGTGACGAGCGGGCCCTCCTGGAGGGTGGCCCGGTCGACGACGGTGGCGTAGTTGTCCATCGTCCCGGCGACGCACAGCTTGCCGCCGTCGGGGCTCATCGAGATGCCGTGGTGGCGCGAGTCCAGCAGCCAGGTGGTGCGGTCGGTGCTGGTCGCCGGGTTCACCGGCAGCGTCTTCACTCGGGTGATCTTGTCGGTGGCGATGTCGTACTCCAGGAAGCCGTTGAAGAACGACACCTGGAAGTACATCTTCGACCAGTCGGGGGTGAAGGCGGCGGGCCGCACCGCATCGGAGAAGTCCTTCAGGCCGATCGCGTCCAGCCGGTCGCGCATGTCGATGGTCCTGACCGTCTTGTACGTGGTGGCGTCGACGACGGTGATGTGACGGTCGCCCTTGGTCCAGTCCGCCGACGGGTCGTCGAGGGAGGTGGTGACCTCGCCGATCGCCATGTTCCAGATGTACTTGCCGCCGTTGGTGAAGACGTTCTCGTGCGGCTTGTCACCGGTGCCGAACTCGCCCAGTTCCTTGCCGGTGTTGATGTCCAGCACCTGCACCTTGTCGGCGGTGGACGCGGAGACCGCGACCTTGGTGCCGTCGGGGGAGACGGCCATGTGGTCGGCACGGTAACCGGCCACCGGGAAACGCCAGTTGATCTTGTCGGTGGCCAGGTCGATGGAGACGACATCGGCGAAGCTGGGCCGGGAGACGACCACGGAGGTGCCGTCGGGGGTGGAGTACATGTCGTCGACGTACTGGTCGTGGCCCTGGCCGACCTGGTTGCGGATGGCCGTGTAGTAGATCCACTTGATGGGGTCGGCGTTGATCTCCGCGATGCGCTGCGCCTTGTCGGGAACGACGTTGATCTTCCCGACCTCGGCGAAGTCGCCGGACGACTTCAGGACGGTGGCGGTGCCGTCCCAGTTGTTGCCCACGAACAGCACCTCGCGCAGCGCTGCGGACGAGTCGGCGGTGGCGGCGGTTGCGGGTGCGGCGACGGTCAGGACGAGGGCGGCGGCTACGGAGCAGATGTGCCTGGATCTGAAGGCAGGCATGAGTGCTCTCTCCTCTGCGGGCGGGTGTGATGAGGGCATGCCAAAGGAAATTAAGGCCGAATCTGAAAACTGGCGCGTTCAGATTCTTACTTACTGGAAAGTAAGGAAGGGGTGCCCTTCTCCACAAGACTGCGTACACGACAAAATTGGCGCGGCGGGCGACAAGGGAGGCTCAGTGGCGGGAAGGCTCAAGGCGCCGACCGGACGGTACGGCGGCAAGACCGCCGCGGAACGGCAGGCCGAGCGGCGCAGGCGATTCCTGGACGCCGCCCTCGAACTCTTCGGTGGCGATCCCGGCTACCGCGCCACCACGGTCGCGGCACTCAGCGAGGCCGCGGGCCTGTCCACCCGCCAGTTCTACGAGGAGTTCCGCACCCTCGAGGACGTGCTGGCCGCGCTGCACCTCCAGGTCAACGACTGGGCCGAGGAGGCCGTACTGACCGCGTTCGCCGAGGCCCAAGGGCTCCCGCTCGCCGAGCGCGTCACCGCCATCTTCCGGGCCTACGCCCGGAACGTCACCGGCGATCCACGCCGGATCAGGATCACCTTCGTCGAGATCATCGGCGTCAGCGCACGCCTGGAGGAACAGCGCCTGGCCCGCCGCTCCCGCTGGGTGGACCTCATCTGTGCCGAGGCGGACAGTGCCGCCGCCCACGGAGAGGCGGCGCCCCGCGACTACCGCATCGCGGCGACGGCCTTCATCGGCAGCGTCAACGGGCTGTTGCACGACTGGAGCGCCGGCTGGGTGAACGCCACGCTCGACGAAGTGGTGGACGAACTGGTCCACCAACTGCTCGCGTTTCTGCGCCCGCCGGGGTGGACGACTCCGACGGGTTGAAACGGCGCGGTGCTCCCGCCGCTCGGCGGCACGGGGCCTTCGCCGGGCAGGGGCGCGGTGCGCCTGCCGGGCTATGGTGTGGTGCTCCCGCCGGGCTATGGCGTGGTGCCTCCGCCTGACCGCGGCGCGGTACGCCTTCTGGCCATGGCGCGGTGCCCCTGCCGGCCCCGCGGCGCAGTCCCCTGCGGGCCATGGTGTGGTGTTGCTGCCGGTTCATGGCGTGGTGCTTTCGCCGGGCCGAGGCGTGGTGCCCTGCCCGGCTATGGCGTGGCGCTATCGCCGTGTTATGGCGTGGTGTCTTCGCCTGACCGCGTCGCGGTGCCCCTGCCGGGCTATGGCGCGGTGGCTTCGTCGGCCCGCGGAGCGGTGCCCTGCCGGGGCATGGTGGGGCGTTCCCGCCCCCTCGTGGCGTGGGGCCTTCGCCTGACTGCGTCGTGGCGCTCCCGGCCGCCCCCCGGCGCGGTGCCCTGTCGGGCCATGGCGTGGCGCCCCTGCCGGCTCACGGCGCGACGCCCTGGCCATGGTGTGGCGTTCCCGCAGGCTCATGGCGCGGCGTTCCTGCTGGGCTAGGTGTTGTGCCTTCGCCTGGCCGCGGCGTGGCGCTGCTCGGCGTGGCGCTTCCGGCCGCCCCCCCCGCGCGGTGCCCCGCCGGGCCTGTGACGACTTCTGCCGCCGAGCGGCCGACGACACTCCCATCCGCTTTGCCGCGGACCGCCCCCACCACTCCGAGTGACCCCCCGAACGGCTCAGTGACGATGCGCCGGAGGAGGCGAGGGTGCGTAGGTGGTGTGACGGTGGTGGAAGGCATGGGCGTGCATGCGGTGACGAGGAGGCGCGATGTCGCAGGGTTCGGTCGAGGGCGGCATGGCGCCCCCCGCCACGAGGGACGCCCCGGGTCTGCCGGCCGACCGGTCCCGGCACGGCTTCGAGCAGTTGAGTGCCGTCGCCGACGCGATCCTGTATGAGGGCTACCTGCTCTATCCCTACCGTCGGTCGTCGGCCAAGAACCGCGTCCGCTGGCAGTTCGGAGTGCTCTTCCCGCGGGCCTGGGTGGAGCAGGACGGCCCGGTCGTCCCCAATGTGTCAGGCTCCGCCGACTCCTGGTACCAGCAGACCGAGGTGCTGCTGAGGATCCGGCAGCCCGGCGCAACCCTGCGGCTGAGGCTTCGATACCTCCAACTGCAGCGCAAGCAGGTGGAGGAGACCGGCCACGGCCGCCTCCGAGAGGTCGAGTCGCTGCGCACCGACGACGGCACGGTGCATCTGACCTTCGACGAGGCCGTGCCGTGCGAAGTGGACATCGCGGTCCCGCTGGACGACCTCCTCCAGGGCGAACGCATTTTTCCGGCGGGAGCGGCGGCCGGCAGGGACATCGAGGCCCTGCCCTCGGGCGTAGGGCGCGTGGTGCGCCGTCGCGAAGAGGTACGGGCCGATGTCACCCTCGGCGCCGAGCAGTTGGGGGAGAACCTCTGCCGTCTCAGGGTGTGCACCACCAACACGGGACCTGCGCCGGATCCGCGGGCCACGCGCGAGAAAGCGCTGAGTGGCGCGCTCATCGCCGCGCACACGCTGATCGGCGGTGACGGCCTCGAATTCGTCTCACTGATCGATCCGCCCGAGGACCTGCGGGCCCACGCGGACAGGTGCCGGAACGAATTCACCTTCCCCGTCCTCGGCGGCGAACCCTCCACGTCCCGCACCGGCGCCACGGGCCACGTCCTGCTCTCCTCGCCGATCATCCTTCCCGACCATCCGCAGGTGGCCCCGGAGAGCCCCGGGGATCTGCACGACGCCGCGGAGATCGACGAGATCCTCACGCTGCGCACCATGCTGCTGACGGACGAGGAGAAACGCGAGGCACGCGCCACCGACCCACGGGCCGCCGCGATCCTCGACCGGGTCGACACCATGCCCCCGGAGGTCTTCGCACGGCTGCACGGCGCCGTCCGCTCCCTGGCCCCGGCCAACCCTTCGCCCCCGCCCACCGAACGCCCCGCCTGGTGGCAGGAGGGCGCCGACGACGGACTCTCCCCGTCCACCGACACGGTGCTCGTCGACGGTGTCCCCCTCGGCGGCGGCAGCCGCGTAAGGCTTCGGCCACGCAGCCGGGGCGCCGACGCCCAGGACATGTTCCTGGCCGGACGGACCGCCGAAGTGGCCGCCGTCTTCCACGACGTGGACGGCAGCGTCCACCTCGCCGTCACCCTCGACGACGACCCCGCAGCCGAACTGCACAGCTGGTACGGCCGTTTCCACTACTTCCGGCCCGACGAACTCGAACCACTCCAGCCCACCGACTCCGACACCCCCCGCACCGGAGGCCGTTGACATGACGACACACAGCAGCACCACCGAGGTCAGCGCCGAACCCGGCCGCGGCGAGGAACGGCAGGGCTTCGACGAGCTCCACATCCTCTGGATCTCCGAGGGCATGAGCTGCGACGGCGACACCGTCTCCCTGACGGCCGCCGACCAGCCCTCCATCGAGGACCTGGTCCTCGGCCTGATCCCGGGCCTGCCCAAGGTGAACCTGGTCAACAAGGTGCTCTCCCCGAGCCTGGGCGGCGAGGACTTCCTCGCCCCCTACCGGGCCGCGGTACGCGGCGAACTGGCCCCGTTCATCCTCGTCATCGAGGGCTCGATCCCCAACCAGAACATCATCGAGGGCGACGGCTACTGGACGTCCTTCGGCAACGACCCCGAGACCGGCGAACCGCAGACCCTCAACTGGTGGATCGACCAACTCGCCCCCAAGGCCTGGGCGGTGGTGGCCGCCGGCACCTGCGCCACCTTCGGCGGCATCCACGCCATGGCCGGCAACCCGACCGGCTGCATGGGCCTCGCGGACTACCTGGGCTGGGACTTCAGGTCCCAGGGCGGCCTGCCCGTGGTGAACGTCCCCGGCTGCCCGATCCAGCCCGAGAACTTCATGGAGACCCTGATCTGGGTCCTCTACCACGCGGCCGGCTCCGCTCCGCCGCCCCCGCTCGACCACATGCTGCGCCCGCAGTGGCTGTTCGGAAAGACGGTCCACGAGGGCTGCGACCGCGGCTCGTACTACGAGCAGGGCAACTTCGGCAAGGACTACAACTCGCCCAAGTGCCTCGTGAAGACGGGCTGTTGGGGCCCGGTCGTCAACTGCAACGTCCCCAAGCGCGGCTGGATGGCGGGCATCGGCGGCTGCCCGAACGTCGGCGGCATCTGCATCGGCTGCACCATGCCCGGCTTCCCCGACGCGTTCATGCCGTTCATGGACGAGCCGCCCGGCGGAACACTCTCCTCGATGATCGTCAAGCCGTACGGGGCCGTCATCCGCCGACTGCGCGGCTTCACGAACGAGCTGGTCAACCACGAACCCAAGTGGCGCCACAACAAGCGGAAGCTGACCAGCGGTTACGACCCGCACTGGCGTCCCTGACACCGCCCGACCCGCACACCCTCACCACGGACCGACCTACGGAACAGCGACAGCAAGGGGCAGTAACAGCGATGACCACAACCGAGGCCCGGCCCACGGGACGCAAGCCGCCGCAGCTCGTGGACATGTCCTGGGACCCGATCACCCGCATCATCGGGAACCTGGGCATCTACACGAAGATCGACTTCGCCAACCGGGAAGTCGTGGAGTGCCACAGCACGTCGTCGCTCTTCCGCGGCTACTCGGTGTTCATGAAGGGCAAGGACCCCCGGGACGCGGGTTTCATCACCTCCCGCATCTGCGGCATCTGCGGCGACAACCACACCACCTGCTCCGACTACGCCCAGCAGATGGCCTACGGGGTCAAACCGCCACGGCTCGCCGAGCACATCGTCAACCTCGGCGAAGCCGCCGAGTACATGTTCGACCACACGATCTTCCAGGACAACCTGGTCTTCGTGGACTTCTGCGAAGCCATGGTCAAGGCCACCAACCCCGGTGTGCTGGCCCGCGCCGAACGCTCCGACGCCCCCCGCGGGGACATCCACGGCTACCGGACCATCGCCGACATCATGAAGGCCTTCAACCCCTTCGAGGGCGAGGTCTACAAGGAGGCCCTGAAGGTCAGCCGGGTCACCCGCGAGATGTTCTGCCTGATGGAGGGACGCCACGTCCACCCCTCCACGCTGTACCCGGGCGGCGTGGGCACGCTGCCGCAGCCGACCGTCTTCACCGACTACCTCAGCCGCCTCATGCGGGTCATCGACTTCGTCAAGAAGGCCGTCGCCATGAACGACGACGTCTTCGACTTCTTCTACGAGGCACTGCCCGGCTACGAACAGGTCGGCAACCGCCGCATCCTGCTGGGCTGCTGGGGCGCGTGGCAGAACCCCGACGTCGTCGACTACCGCTACGAGAACATGAACACCTGGGGCAAGGCGATGTACGTCACCCCCGGCATCGTCGTCGACGGCGAACTGGTCACCAACAACCTCGTCGACATCAACCTCGGACTGCGGATCATGCTCGGCAGCTCGTACTACGAGGACTGGGTGGGCGAGCAGCCCTTCGTCACCCACGACCCGCTGGGCAACCCCGTCGACATGCGCCACCCGTGGAACCAGACCACCGTGCCGGTCCCGCAGAAGCGGAACTTCGACGACAAGTACAGCTGGGTGATGAGCCCGCGCTGGTACGACGCGCGCAGCGGCGACCACCTCGCCCTGGACACCGGCGGCGGCCCGCTCGCCCGCCTCTGGTCCACCGCGCTGAGCGGACTGGTCGACACCCCGTACATCAAGTCCACCGGCCACAGCGTGCGCATCTCGCTGCCCAAGGGCGAGTCGCTGCCGGAGACCACCCTGGAGTGGCGCATCCCGAAGTGGAGCAACACCATCGAACGGGACCGCGCCCGGCCCTACTTCGTCGCCTACGCGGCGGCCATGGCCCTGCAGTTCCTGGACGAGGCCATGGGTCTGGTGCGCGACGGCGACACCAAGGTCTTCGAGAACTTCGAGGTGCCGGACGAGGCCATCGGCTGCGGCTTCCACGAAGCGGTGCGCGGAGTCCTCTCCCACCACCTGGTGATCAAGGACAAGAAGATCGCCAACTACCACCCGTACCCGCCCACTCCGTGGAACGCCAGCCCCCGCGACAAGTTCGGCACCCCCGGCCCCTACGAGGACGCCGTCCAGGGACAGCCGATCTTCGAGGAGAACGGACCGGACGACTTCAAGGGCGTCGACATCATGCGCACCGTCCGCAGCTTCGACCCCTGTCTGCCGTGCGGCGTGCACATGTACGTCGGCAAGGGCAAGACCCTGACCACCCTGCACTCGCCGACGTACGGCGCGAACCATGGCTGAGCCCGAGCGGCTCGCGGACCCGGCCGTCGTGGCCCGGCTGACCCGGCTCGACCAGCTGCTGGAAGAACTCGAGTCCACGCCCGGACCCGCCACCCGCCCCGCAGTCGAGACGGTACGGCTGCTGACCGAGGTCTACGGCGAGGCGCTCGCCCGGGTCATGGACCACGCGGACGCGCAGTTGGCCGAACGCCTCGCCGACGACGAGCTGGTGGGGCACCTGCTGGTTCTGCACGCGATCCACCCCGAGCCCGTAGAGCGCCGTGCGGCCCGCGCGGTCGAGCGACTGCGGCCCGCCGTACAGGAACGCGGCGGTGACGTGGAGTGGGCCGGCGTGGACGGTGCGGTGGGCCGCGTACGGCTGACGGCGGGCGGCGGCTGCGGCTCCGGCTGCGGCGGCGGGACGGGCGACGTCACCGCCGCCGTCCGGGAGGCGGTGCTCGCCGTGGCCCCGGAGCTGACGGAGGTGGAGCAGGTGCAGACCACCGCCCCGGCCTTCGTACCGCTGACGACGCTCACCCACCGAGGCACACCGTGACCACGGACGGCGCGCTCGCCCGCCTCATCCGCTCCTCCGCCGAGGCCACGCCGGCGGCTGAGACGGAGCGGTGCGACCTGTGCGCCGCGCCGGTGCCCGAGGAACACCGCCACCTGTACGACACCGCCGACGACGAGGTGCGCTGCGCCTGCGGGCCCTGCTCGGTGCTGTTCGCCGACAGCGGCGCGGGCGACGGGCACTACCGGCTCGTCCCCCGCAGGCGGATCAGGCTCCCCCGGGTGGACACTGAGATCCTGGGCGTGCCCGTCGGGCTGGTGTTCTTCGTGCCCCGGTCCGACGGCACGGTCACCGCCGAGGGCCCGAGCCCGGCCGGGGCCATGCGGTGGGAGGTCGACGCCGGGGCCTGGCAGCGGCTGACCGCGACCTGTCCGCAGCTCGCGTCCGTGGAACCCGACGTGGAGGCACTGCTCGTGAACACCGTCCACGGCCTCGACCACCACTGGATCGTCCCGGTCGACGACTGCTACCGGATGATCGCCGTCGTACGCCGGGAATGGCGCGGCCTGTCCGGCGGCGGCCGGGTCTGGCCCGCCGTCGAGCGGTTCTTCGACGACCTCACCGAGCGGCCATGACCATGCCTCCGCGGCGCGGAGGCGAGAAAGGAGAACACCCCATGGGCAACATCAGAGTCGGCCGACCCCAGGCCAAGCCCGACGCCACCGGGCATGTGCCCGGCATGCATCAGGGCAACACAGGGCCCTACGGCCGCCAGACCGGACACCACAAGGACGGCACCGCCGACGCGCGCCGCTCCACCGGGATCCATTGGAAGCGGCACGACGCCCTCCTCGACGTCATGCCGAACATCCCCCCGGGATGAGGAACGACAGGGAGCCGGAATGAAGGTCCAACGATCAGACGGCGCACAGAGCGCAACGACGGGACGGCAGCTGCTGATCGCGGAGGCCGCCCTGGCCGGTGCCGTGGCCCTGGCGCTGTTCGTCCATGAGTTGCCGAGCATCAGGCGCGAGTTGCGGATCTACCGGTTGGCCGGCGGCTTCCGCGCAGGCCGCCGCTATCCATGAGCCGACCGTGCACGAGTTGTCGATCGCGACCGCGATCATCGAGCGGGCCGACGAGCTCGCCCGGGCGGACGGGACGGACGCCGTCTCGGCGGTGACCGTGCGGGTCGGCGAGCTGGCCGGGGTCGTACCCGACGCACTGAGTTTCGCGTTCGAGGTGGCCCGCGACGGCACCGCTCTCGCCGCGGCCCGGCTCGTGGTGGAGCGGGTCCCGGCGCACGCCTACTGCGGCGCGTGCGCGCAGGAGTTCCCGGTGGGTATGCCCCCGTTCTTCTGGTGCCCGCACTGCGACCGGCCCTCCAACGACCTGCGCAGCGGCCGGGAACTGGAGATCACCGGGATCGAGTGACATGCACGAGGCCCCGCCGCAGCTCGATGCTGCGGCGGGGCCTCGTGCGTCGGGCTCAGCAGATCCGCGGGAGCTGCTCGCCGAGCGGCAGGTCCACCACCCGGGTGCCGCCGAGGCCGGTGGAGACCACGACCATCCCCGGGTGCTCGGCCACACACTCGCCGATCAGCGTGGCCCCGGCGCCCTGCGGGTGGGCGCGCATCGCCGCGAGGACCTCCTCCGCCGCGGTCGGTGGCACGAAGGCGACGAGCCGGCCCTCGTTGGCGACGTAGAGCGGGTCGAGGCCCAGGAAGCCGCAGGCGTTGGCGACGGCGTCCGGCACCGGAATGGCCCGCTCCTGGAGGCGGACACCGGTACCGGAGGCGCGGGCGATCTCGTTGAGCGACGCGGCCAGACCGCCACGCGTGGGATCGCGCAGGACGTGGAGGTCGGGCGTGACCGCCAGCATCGCCGCCACCAGGTCCGCGAGCGGCGCGGTGTCGCTGGCGAGCTCCACACCGAACTCCAGCCCCTCACGCACGCTCATGATCGCCACCCCGTGCAGGCCGATCGGACCGCTGACGATGACGGCGTCACCGGGCCGCGCACGCTGGGGACGGATGTCCACCCCGTCGGGGACGAGCCCCACACCGGCGGTGGTGACGTACACGCCGTCGCCGTGCCCGGACTCCACCACCTTGGTGTCACCCGTGGCAACGACGACCCCCGCCGCCTCGGCCGCCGCGCCCATGGCCCGCGCGATCCGCTCGACCACGGTCAGTTCCACGCCCTCTTCCAGTACGAAGGCCGCGGACAGATAGGCGGGCCTGGCACCGCTCATCGCGAGGTCGTTGACCGTGCCGTTGACGGCGAGGTCGCCCAGGCAGCCGCCGGGAAAGAACAGCGGTCTGACCACATAGGAGTCGGTGGAGAACGCCAGCCGCGCGCCGCCCAGTTCGAGGACGGCGGAGTCGGCGAGCGCGGCGAGGGTGGCATTGCCGTAGGCGGGGGCGAAGACCTGCTCCATCAACTCGGCGGACAGGGCGCCGCCTCCGCCGTGGCCCATGACCACCACGGGCTGGTCGCGAAGCGGCGCTGGACAGGTCCAGGCCGCGGGGTCCACGGTTTCGAAGAGTTCAGGCAACGGGGTTCATCTCCTCCCGCGCGGCCTTCGGCGTCGCGGAGTTCATCCGGCGGTAGAGGTAGTAGGCCGCGCAGGCGCCCTCGCTGGAGACCATGGTGGCGCCGAGCGGGGTGCGCGGGGTGCAGGTGGTGCCGAACGCGGCGCACTCGGTCGGCTTGATCAGTCCCTGGAGCACCTCTCCGGCGCGGCACTCGGCGGGCTCCTCGGTGCGGATCCCGGTGACGTCGAAGCGGTGCTCGGCGTCGAACGCGCGGAACGCCTCGGTCAGCCGCCAGCCGCTGAGCGGGATGGGCCCGATGCCCCGCCAGTTGCGGTCGGTGACCTCGAAGACCTCCTCGATCATGCGTACGGCGGCCGGGTTGCCGTCCTCACGCACGGCACGCGGGTACGCGTTCTCCACCCGGTGCTCCCCGCGCTCCAGCTGGCGCACCGCCCGGCGGATGCCCTCCAGGATGTCCAGCGGCTCGAAACCGGTCACCACGAGCGGCACCCGGAACCGCTCGGCCAGTTCGGGGTACTCGGCCGTGCCCATCACGCTGCACACGTGTCCGGCGGCCAGGAAGCCCTGCACCCGGCATTCGGGGGCCGTCATGATGGCCTCGATCGCCGGGGGAACCCGCACATGCGACACCAGCAGGCTGAAGTTGGTCAGCCCGAGACGGCGCGCCTGGTGCACGGCCATCGCGTTGGCGGGAGCCGTGGTCTCGAAGCCGATGGCGAAGAAGACCACCTCCCGGTCCGGGTTGCGGCGGGCCAGCTCCAGGGCGTCGAGCGGTGAGTACACCACGCGTACGTCGCCGCCCTCGCCCTTGACCCGGAACAGGTCCCGGTCCGTGCCCGGAACCCGGAGCATGTCGCCGAAGGAGCAGAAGATCACCCCGGGGCGCGCGGCGATCTCCAGTGCCTTGTCGATGACCTCCAGCGGGGTGACACACACGGGGCAGCCGGGGCCGTGGATCAACTCGACCTGCTCCGGCAGCAGTTGGTCGATGCCGTGCCGGATGATGGAGTGCGTCTGCCCGCCGCACACCTCCATCAGGGCCCACGGCCGGGTGGCGGTGGCGCGGATCTCGTCCAGCAGGCGCCGGGCCAGATCGGGGTCGTTGAACTCGTCGATGTACTTCACCGGGCCTCGCTCTCTCGTGGTTCCTCGCTCACGGCGGCGACTCCCGCGTCCCGCGACGCCTGCTCCCAGGCGTCGCCGAACTCCTCCTCCAGCAGCCCGAGTTCCTCGAAGAGCTGCAGGGAGGCCAGCGCCGATTCCTCGTCCAGGCGCTGGAGAGCGAACCCGACGTGCACGATGACGTACTCGCCCACCCGCACGTCCGACACGTATTCCAGACACGCCTGTTTCTGCACACCGCCGAAGTCGATCAGCCCGGTGAGCGGGTCGGCACTGTCGTCGATGGCCACGACCTTGCCGGGCACTGCCAAACACATGGGTCACTCCTCTTGTCGTTCGTGCGCCGCGACCACGAGTTGTCCAAGGGCCAATCCGCCGTCGTTCGGGGGGACTTCACCGTGCCGCAGCACCGCGAAGCCGTCCTCGGCCAGCAGCCGTGTGCACTCCTCCTCCAGCAGTGCGTTGGCGAAGACCCCGCCGCTGAGAGCGACCGTGGCCAGGCCGGTGTCCCGGCGCGCCTGCCGGGAGATCTCCAGGACCGCCCGGGCGACGCCCCGGTGGAAGCGCGCCGCGAGCACGGGGACCGGCGTGCCGCGCCGCAGATCGGCGACCAGTGCGCGAAGCACCGGTGCCGGGTCGCACAGGCCGGGGCCGATACCGAAGGTGTACGCCGAGGTGTCGGCGTCCCGGGCCGAAGCGGCCGCGGCCTCCAGCTCCAGGGCGGCCTGGGCCTCGTATCCCGCGCGGTGGCACACCCCCAGCAGGGAGGACACCGCGTCGAAGAGCCGGCCCATGCTGGAGGTGGCCACGCAGGCAACCCCGCGCGCCAACTGCCTTTCCAGCAGTTCCAGTTCCGTCGACGAGCAGGCGGCGACGCAGGGCAGGTCCGTGTCCCACCGCAGGCCCGCGGCCCACAGCCGGGCCAGCGCCAGCCGGCATGGGTTGGCGACCCCGGCGTCTCCGCCGGGCAGCGGGGCGGGGGAGAGGTGGGCGAAGCGCCGGTGGCCCCTGTAGTCGGCGAGCAGGATCTCGCCGCCCCAGACGGTGCCGTCGTCGCCGTAGCCCGTTCCGTCGAAGGCGACGCCGATCACGGGTGCGGTGCCGTCGAGGCCGTGCTCGGCCATCGTCGAGGCGATGTGCGCGTGATGGTGCTGCACGAACACCGGTGTACGCCGGGGCAGTTGGGCGGCGCGGCGGCGGGCCCAGCGGGCCGAGTGGTAGCCGGGGTGCCGGTCGGCTGCGACGAGTTCGGGGGTGACACCGCTCAGCCGCCGGATGTGCTCCTCCGCCCGCTCGGCGGCCTCCAGCGTGGTCAGTTCGCCCATGTCACCGATGTGCGGGCCGAACCAGGCCTGATCGCCCTCGCCGACACACAGTGCGTTCTTGAGGTCGCCGCCCACCGCGAGCGCGGGCCGCACGGCGACCGGCACCCGCAGCGGGCGGGGCACATACCCCCGGGACCGGCGCAGCACCTGCTCGCTGCCGTCGGCGCGCACCCGCAGCAGGGAGTCGTCGCACGGTGAGGCGATCGCCCGGTCGTGGGTGAGCCAGGCGTCGGCCAGCCCGTCCAGCCGGGTCAGCGCCTCCTCGTCGTCCGTGACGATCGGTTCCCCCGACCGGTTGCCGCTGGTCATGACCAGCACACGAGGGCCCGGCGGATCGCCGGGCAGGCCCAACAGCAGGGTGTGCAAAGGGGTGTAGGGCAGCATCACGCCGAGCTGCGGGCTGCCGGGGCAGACGCCGGGAGCGAGGCGCAGGTGCGCGGCCGGTGTCCGCGGGCGCAGCAGGACGATGGGGCGGCGCGGGCCGGTGAGCGCCGCGCGCTCGGCAGCGGAGACCTGGGCGATCCCCTGCACGGTGTCCAGATCCGCGCACATCACCGCGAACGGCTTGCCACCACGCTCCTTCCGGGTGCGCAGTGTGTCGACGGCGCGTGCGTCGGTGGCGTCACAGGCGAGGTGATAGCCGCCGAGGCCCTTGACGGCGAGGACGCGGCCCGCTGCCAGCAGCGACCGCGCCGCTTCCAGGGCGTCGCCGTCCCGTGCAGGACGGATACCGCTGCCGGCCGCCGGCACCAGCCGCAGCCGGGGACCGCACTCCGGGCAGGCGACGGGCTGGGCGTGAAAGCGCCGGTCGGCGGGGTCGCCGTACTCCCGGGCGCACGCGGGGCACATGGGGAAGCGGGCCATCGTGGTGACCGCCCGGTCGTACGGCATCCCCGTGGCGATGGTGAAGCGGGGGCCGCAGTGGGTGCAGGTGACGAACGGGTGCCGGTGGCGGCGGTCGGCCGGATCGGCCAGCTCCCGCAGACAGTCCTCGCAGGCCGCCGTGTCCGGCGGGAGCAGCGTACGGCCCGCGGACCGTTCGGTGGCACGGATGGTGAAGGCGTGGTCCGCGCCCGTGGCGGGCAGGTCCTCGACGCCGACGCCGGTGACGGCGGCCAGCGGTGGCGGCTCCGTGGCCAGAAGGCCGCAGAAACGGGCGACAGCGTCGGGCGGGCCCTCCACCTCGATGACCACGCCGCTCGCCGTGTTGCTCACGAACCCGGCCAGCGCGAGATCGGTGGCCAGGCGGTGTACGAAGGGGCGGAAACCCACGCCCTGCACCGTGCCGCGCACCAGGACGCGGCGCCGTACCGCCTGCGCGGCCGGGGCGGTCACGAGACGCGGCCGGCCGCGAGGCCCGGAGCCTGGTGCGCGTGCTGGTGGCCGTGGGGGTGCGGCGCGAGGGGAGGCCGGTGCACGGGGGCTCCGTCCCGCGCGGCGAGGACCCGGTCCAGCACGGTGGCGACGCCGGCGCCGTCACGGGCGCAGGTCCGTACGACCTCCACCCCGGGATTGACCTGCTGCACATGGGCGACGAAGGCGGCCTGGTCAAAACCGGCGGGCTCGGCCAGATCGGTCTTGGTGAGCACGACCAGATGGGCGGAGCCGAAGGCCGTGGGGTACTTGAGCGGCTTGTCCTCGCCCTCGGTGACCGCCATGAGGACGATCCGCAGGCTCTCGCCGAGGTCGTAGGCCGCCGGGCAGACGAGATTGCCGACGTTCTCCACGAACAGCACCGCGGTGTCCTCGGGCAGCCAGCCGTGCACATGGCCGCTGAGCTGCCGCGCCTCCAGATGGCACAGCCCGTCGGTCAGCAGCTGTTTGACGGGCGCGCCCGACCGGGCGAGCCGGTGGGCGTCGTTCTCGGTCGCCAGGTCGGCGGTGAGCGCGGCCACCGGGATGCGGCGCTTGACCGCCAGGGCCAGCACCTGCCCGAGCAGTTCCGTCTTGCCGCTGCCCGGGCTGGACAGCAGGTTGACGACGGCGACCCCGCGTCGGGCCAGTTCGACGCGCAGGCTCGCGGCCAGGCCGTCGTTCTTCGCCAGGACGGCCTGGGTGACGTCGTCCATGGACTCGCACATGGGCGCTGCTCCTCGCGGTCGTTCGAGGGAGATGGGTGTCGGTGCGTCACCGATCCTCGATGCCGCCGGCCACCGGGAGCGGGACCTCGGCCGCGGACAGGTCCGTGGATTCGTCCGGGCGGCTCAACGAAGGCGTGGCCGCGGGGTCGGCGAGCAGTGCCGGGACCAGGGTGTGCAGGGCTGCGACGGCCCGGTCGACCGCCCCGCGAACCGCTGCGCTGATGCCCGGGGCGATGTCCTCGTCGCCGCGCGGCCGTACCTCGGGCTCGCAGGCGAGGACGAGGACCCGCGGCAGCGGCTCGTCGCCCAGGTGGGCGGCCAGGGCCAGCACCTTGGCCGGATCCATGCCATGGGCCTCGGGCGGGGCGGCGCCCGTGGTGCCCTCGGGCAGTTCCGGCTCGATCAGCGACAGGGTGCCCGGTCGGTGCCCCCGCGCGGCCGCGTCGACCAGGACGGCCACGTCGTAGCCGTCGAGCAGTTCGTACGCGAGATCCAGACCGCGGATGCCGAAGTCCCGGACCCGGACCCCGGGAGGCAGCGGCCGCCGGGCCAGGGCCTGGATCACCTCGGGCCCGAAGGCGTCGTCCGAGAGGAAGATGTTGCCGACGCCCGCCACCAGCAGCCGGGCACCGGACCCCGTCACCGGACATCCCCGGCGACCGGGTCACCCACTGGGGTCAGGGGCCGGGCCCCGCCGTTCGGCAGCTTGCGGACGAAGGCGGTACGCAGGGCATGGTAGGGGGCCTGCGGATCGAAGAAGATGGCACGCATACGGGCGAGTTCGTCCCGCCGGTACTCCGCGAGCGGCTGCCGTGCCTCGTCCGCCTGGCGTGCCGCGGCCTTCGCGGCGATCCGCTGCGGGAGGTCCGGGTCGTGGGCGAGTTCGGCCGCCAGCCGTTCGACCTCGGCGGTGAACTCATGCGGCGGGGCCTGCACCAGACGGTCCACCAGGCCGATCCGTGCGGCGCTCGCGGCGCTCAGCGGCAAGGCCTCGGCCGTCAGTCGCTCGGCCGTCTCGGTTCCGACGCGGCGCGGCAGGGTGTACGTCCAGAACTCCGACCCGTACAGGCCCATCCGCCGGTAGTGCGGGTTGAGGACGCTGCCCGTGCGGCACCACACCTGGTCGGCGGCCAGGGCGAGCATGACGCCGCCGGCCGCGGCGTTGCCGCCGAGCGCCGCCACCACCATCCGGTCGGTGGTGCGCAGCACCGCCTCGACCAGGTCGTCCAGGGCGTTGAGGTTGGACCAGGACTCGCCGGCGGGGTCGGCGGCCGCCTCGATGACGTTGAGGTGGATGCCGTTGGAGAAGAAGTCGCGGGCCGCGCCCAGCACCAGCAGTGAGGTGGGGCGGGTGAGCGCGTACCGGTAGGCGGCCAGCAGCCTGCGGCAGTGGCCGGTGCTCATCGCCCCGCCGGGGAAGGAGAAGCTCAGGAATCCGACGTCGCCGTGCTGCCGGTAGCGGATGTCGCTCCAGGTGATCCGGCCGGAGGGCAACTCGAGCGGAGCCGCGACCTCCGGCAGCGAGGGGCCCGGGAACGACGCGAGCACGGAGGCCGCCGGGCGGCGGAACGGCGCCGGGTCGCCGGAGGCCTTGCGGGGCCGCAGTTCCGGAATCCACACCGCCCCGTCCCGGGTGGCCCGGCACACGGCCCCGGCACGCGTCGCGAGCAGTTCGCCGGGCCGTCCGTGCAGCCGGTCCTCGGGATGCCCGCCGTGCAGGAACATCTCCTGTCCGCAGAGTTCGTCCAGGACTCCCGGCTGGGAGTCGGCCCCGCGGAGTTTGCGCAGGACCGTCTCCGTCGTGTCGGTCTCCCAGTCGATCCTTCGCTGCTCGCGACGGAAGAAGTCGCGCCAGACCACCCGGATCGCGGGATCGCTCTGCGGCTGCGGCTTGAACGATCCGTCGGCGTACCGCCGCACCGCCAGCCGGACGGCGGCCGAGGCGGCGTCGGAGGCCTCGCCCCGGTACAGGTTGCTCTTGCCGACCGGTGGCACCGGGAAGGACCCGGCCGCCCACACGGCGCCCGCGTCCATGGCCGCCTCGGCCTGCAGCACCGTCACCCCCCAGTGCAAGGCACCCTCGGCGATCGCCCAGTCCAGGGAGGACGGGCCGCGGTCGCCGGGCGGCCCCGGGTGCACGATGAGGCAGGTGTGCCCCTGCCAGATGTCCTCCGGCAGCGCCGTCTTCAGCATCGGGGCGATGATCAGATCCGGGCGGGTCTCGTGAACGGCGGTCCGGACCGCCTCGGCGCCGTGCGAGGCGAGCACGACGTCCACGTGGTGCCCTTCGTCGGACAGTTCCGCGTACACACGCTGGGACAGGCTGTTGAACGCGCTGGCGACGAGCAAGATGTCCATGACGCGGATGATCGTCGGTATACGGAAGGGCGAGAAGGACCGCGGCGGCGTTTCGTGGTCCGGTGTCAGGTCTCTTCCTCCATCCGGATCGCATTCCTCAGGTCCTCGAACGCCTCACTGTGGTCGCCGCGGTGCCCTTCGAGCAGGGCGGCGGCGATCGCGTCGAGCTTGCGCTGGACCGCGTGCTCGGCGCGCATCTCGGCGTTCTTCAACAGCGCCAGGAGCAGCAGGGTCACCGCGGTCATGGACCCGCTCGCGAGCAGGAGCAGCTCGATTCTCAGATGCGCCAGATGGGAGGCCACGAAGAAGGCGATGAGCGTCAGACAGACCAGGAAGAAGAGCGGGGAGCTGGTGAAATTGGAGGCGTATTCGGCGAATTGATCGAACCGGCCGCGCCGCGGGCCACCGCGCTGAACGGGACTCTTGAAGGTCATGAGCGAGACTTACCCCGCCGTCCGCGCGGAGGGCGCCCCTGGCCTCCTAGCCACCCCACCGGTCCACTGCCGCCAGCACCGGAGCCACCCCGTCCTCGCCGCGGATGCGTGCCCCGAGCGTCTCGGCGCGCCGGGCGAAAGCCGGGTCCCTGGTGGCCCGCATCAGCGCCGTGGCCAGCGTGTCGGGGGTGAGGCGGCGCAGCGGCAGCGTGCGGGGGGCGACGCCCAGTGAGACCAGGCGGGCGGACCAGAAGCCCTCGTCGAACTGGATCGGCACCGGCACGGCCGGCACCCCGGCGCGCAGACCCGCCGCCGTCGTGCCCGCCCCCGCGTGGTGGACCACGGCGGCCATGCGGGGGAAGAGCACGGAGTGCGGGACCTCGTCCACGCCCAGCATGTCGTCTTCCGAGGCCTCCAGGCCGGCCCAGCCGCGCTGGATCACTCCGCGCAGCCCGGCCCGGCGCAGGGCGCGCACGATGCAGGCGCTGAGCCGCTCGGGATCGGGCACGGTCGCGCTGCCCAGGCCCACGAACACGGGCGGCGGCCCCGCGTCGAGGAAGTCCCTTACAAGACCAGGGAGTTGAGGTTCTGCATCGTACGGCCACCAGTATCCGGTCACCGACAGGCCCGGCCGCCAGTCGTCCGGCCGCGGCACCACCAGCGGGCTGAATCCGTGCAGCACCGGCCGCCCCTGCCGCTCCCGCGCCCGCCAGGCCGCGGCGACACTCATCCGGGGCAGCCCCAGCCGCTGCCGTACCGCAGGCAGCGCCCCGGCGAAGACCTGTTCCACGGCCAGGCCGACCCCGTGCCCGGCGATCCGGTTGCCCACCGCGCCCAGCGAGCGGGCCCCCAGCATCGGCGGCCCGAACTCCCGTGTCGGAGCGAGAGGTTGAAGGGGCACGTCCAGGGAGGGCAGCGACAGCCCCTCCGCGATGGTGTGTCCCAGCGGACCCACCGAACCGGACAGCAGCAGCATGTCGCCTGACCGGGCGGCCGCCACCAGATCGTCCGTCATCCTGCCGACCAGCGCCCGCGCCATCGCGACCACCCGCACCAGCTTGCCCACGCCGGTCGCACTGCGATGCAGCCCGCGCCCCCGCGAGGACTCCAGCTCCGCCAGCGGGTCGACGGGCAGCGGATGGAAACGCACCTTCGACCCGGCCACGAGCGGCTCGAAACGGGCGTGCGTCACCAGGGTGACGTCGTGCCCGGCGCGGGAGAGCCCGTGTCCGAGTCCGGTGTACGGAGCGACGTCGCCCCGGGATCCCGCCGTCATGATCGCGATGCGCACGACGGCCAGTATGGCGCCGGCACACCCCTTTCAGCGAGAACGCCCCGTCGAGACAGGCGAGTTCACGCTTGTCGCTTCCGTTGACTTGACGCTTGCGGTGGCTCTACTTTCGGCGCGCAACGCGTTCGGAACATCGATCCTCGTTCGATATGTCGAATGAATGGAGCCGCATGTACCCTCCTCCGCGCTCGACCCGCAGAGGTCTCGCAGCCCGCTGCAGAGCCGCCGCCGTACGCCTCCTCGCCCTCGCCGTCACCGCGGCCGCCGCACTCCTGTTCGCGGCACCCGCCCCCGCCCAGGCCGCGACGACCCGTCAGATGGCCGTGCCCACCGCCCCGATGGGCTGGGCCTCCTGGAACAGCTTCGCCGCCAAGATCGACTACAACGTCATCAAGCAGCAGGTCGACGCCTTCGTCGCGGCGGGGCTGCCGGCGGCCGGCTACAAGTACATCAACATCGACGAGGGCTGGTGGCAGGGCACCCGCGACAGCGCCGGCAACATCACCGTCGACACCGGTGAGTGGCCCGGCGGGATGAGCGCCATCGCCGACTACATCCACAGCAAGGGCCTCAAGGCCGGTATCTACACCGACGCCGGCAGGAACGGCTGCGGCTACTACTACCCGACGGGCCGCCCCGTCGCCCCGAACACCGGCAGCGAGGGCCACTACGACCAGGACATGCTGCAGTTCTCCAAGTGGGGCTTCGACTTCGTCAAGGTCGACTGGTGCGGTGGAGACGTCGAGGGACTCGACGCGGCGACGGCGTACCAGTCGATCAGCGACGCGGTCGCCAAGGCGACGGCCACCACCGGCCGGCCGCTCACCCTCTCCATCTGCAACTGGGGCAAGCAGAACCCCTGGAACTGGGCGCCGGGCCAGGCCCCGATGTGGCGCACCAGCACGGACATCATCTACTACGGGAACTCGCCGTCGATGACGAACCTGATGTCCAACTTCGACCAGGCCCTGCACCCCACCGCCCAGCACACCGGCTACTACAACGACCCGGACATGCTGATGGTCGGCATGGACGGCTTCACCGCCGCCCAGAACCGCACCCATATGAACCTGTGGGCCATCTCCGGAGCGCCGCTCCTGGCCGGCAACAACCTCGCCACGATGACATCGGAGACCGCCGGCATCCTCAAGAACCCCGAGGTCATCGCCGTCGACCTGGACCCGCGCGGCCTCCAGGGCGTGAAGGTCGCCGAGGACACGACCGGCCTGCAGGTGTACGGCAAGGTCCTCTCCGGCACCGGCAACCGTGCCGTCGTCCTCCTCAACCGCACCTCCTCCGCCCAGAACATCACCGCCCGCTGGTCCGACCTCGGTCTGACGAACGCGTCCGCAACCGTGCGGGACCTGTGGGCGCGCGCCGATGTCGGTACCTACGGCACCGGTTACACCACCAGCGTTCCGGCGGGCGGCTCGGTGATGCTGACGGTCACCGGCGGGACGGAGGCGGCCGGCAGCTCGTACACCGGTACCTCGGGCTTCTCGGGCGTGGCCGCCGGGAGCACCGGCATCAAGGTCGTCGACGTGTCGTACACCAACAACACCTCCACGGCCCGCACCGGCACCCTCAAGGTCAACGGCCAGGTGGCCACCACGGTCTCCTTCCCGCCGACGGGCGCCGGCCCGGGCACCATCTCGGTCCAGGTCGGTCTGTCCAAGGGGTCCGCCAACTCGCTCACCTTCTCCGGCGCCCCGCCCCTCGACTCGATCACCGTCAGACCCCTGCCGGGCGCCAACGGCTCCCAGGTCGTCGGCAAGCAGTCCGGACGCTGCCTGGACATCTACAACAACACGATCACCAACGGCACCCAGGGCGAGCTGTGGGACTGCAACGGTGGCCAGAACCAGGCCTGGACGTACACCTCCCGCAAGGAACTCGTGGTGTACGGCAACAAGTGCCTGGACGCCTACAACCAGGGCACGACCAACGGCACCAAGGTCGTCATATGGGACTGCAACGGCCAGAACAACCAGAAGTGGAACGTCAACAGCGACGGCACCATCACCAACGTCAACGCCGGCCTCTGTCTCGACGCCTACAACAACGGCACGGCCAACGGCACCTCCATCGTGCTGTGGTCCTGCGGCACGGGCGACAACCAGAAGTGGACGCTGTCGTAGGCCCGGCCTAGGCGAACGGCAGCAGCAGGACGCCCACTGCCACGACCGCGGCGCACGCCAGGAGCCAGCCGGCCAGCAGGCGGCGCCGCAGGTCGCGGTAGGCGCCCTCGTACTCCTCCCGCAGCTCGTGGGCACGCTCCGCGGTGTGCTGCCACGAGCTGCGGGCGACCGCGAGGTACTCCGCCTCGAACCGGCGCTCCACCTCCTCCCGCTGGGCCTGCGTCAACCAGTCGAAGGGGGCGCTGAAACGTGCGGCGGCCGTACGGCCCTCCTCGCGGGCGGCGGCGATCAGCAGGTGCCCCTCGATCTCGTTGAGGAGCACATGCGCGTCGTCACTGCTCATGGGGCGGTCAACTCCCTCTGCGGTGCCGGATCCTGAAGGTGGTGCAGGTCGAACGCCGGGGATTCGCTGCGGATTCGGGGGAGAGAGGTGAAGTTGTGCCGCGGGGGCGGGCAGGACGTCGCCCACTCCAGGGAGCGGCCGTAGCCCCACGGGTCGTCGACCTCCACCTTCTTGCCGTACTGCGCGGTCTTCCAGACGTTGTAGAAGAACGGCAGGAACGACATTCCGAGGAGGAACGAGAAGATCGTCGACACCGTGTTGAGCGTCGTCAGGCCCTCCACCGCCAGATAGTCCGGAATCCGCCGCTGCATTCCGTTCACCCCCAGCCAGTGCTGGACCAGGAAGGTGCCGTGGAAGCCGACGAACAGCGTCCAGAAGGTGATTTTCCCCAGGCGCTCGTCGAGCATCCTGCCGGTGAACTTGGGCCACCAGAAGTGGAAGCCGGAGAACATTGCGAAGACGACGGTGCCGAAGATGACGTAGTGGAAATGGGCGACGACGAAGTAGGTGTCGGAGGTCGGGAAGTCCAGCGGTGGCGAGGCGAGCATCACGCCGGTCAGACCGCCGAAGACGAACGTGATCAGAAAGCCGGTCGCCCAGAGCATCGGGGTCTCGAAGGACAGGGACCCCTTCCACATCGTTCCGATCCAGTTGAAGAACTTCACGCCGGTCGGTACGGCGATGAGGAACGTCATGAAGGAGAAGAACGGGAGCAGCACACCGCCGGTGACGTACATGTGGTGGGCCCACACGGTCACGGACAGGCCCGCGATGGCGATGGTCGCGCCGATCAGGCCCATGTAGCCGAACATCGGCTTGCGGGAGAAGACCGGGATGACCTCGGAGATGATGCCGAAGAACGGCAGCGCGATGATGTACACCTCCGGATGGCCGAAGAACCAGAAGAGGTGTTGCCAGAGCAAGGCACCGCCGTTGGCCGCGTCGAAGACATGCGCACCGAATTTGCGATCCGCCTCCAGCGCGAACAGGGCCGCGGCCAGCACCGGGAAGGCCAGGAGCACGAGAACGCCGGTCAGCAGCACGTTCCATGTGAAGATCGGCATGCGGAACATGGTCATGCCCGGCGCGCGCATGCAGATGATGGTGGTGATGAAGTTGACCGCACCGAGGATGGTGCCGAAGCCGGAGAAGGCCAGACCCATGATCCACAGGTCGGCGCCGACGCCCGGGCTGCGGACCGCGTCCGACAGCGGGGAGTAGGCGAACCAGCCGAAGTCGGCCGCACCCTGCGGGGTGAGGAAGCCGCCCACCGCGATGGTCGAGCCGAAGAGATAGAGCCAGTACGCGAGCATGTTCAGCCGCGGGAACGCCACATCCGGGGCGCCGATCTGCAGCGGCATGATCCAGTTGGCGAAGCCCGCGAACAGCGGCGTCGCGAACATCAGCAGCATGATCGTGCCGTGCATCGTGAACGCCTGGTTGAACTGCTCGTTCGACATGATCTGCAGACCCGGACGGGCCAGCTCGGCGCGCATCAGCAGCGCCATCACGCCGCCGATCAGGAAGAACGCGAACGACGTGACCAGATACAGCGTTCCGATCGTCTTGTGATCAGTGGTCGTCAGCCACTTGAGGTGCCTCATGCCCCGCCTGTGTCCGATCCGGGCCCGCCGGTCACACTCGGGTGACGCGAGGAGAATCACGGAAACGGGTGTGACGATCCGGATGGTGCCGGACACGAACGGGACATGAGCAACGACGAGATCTTCGCCGCTGCCTATCGCGAGCACTACTGGGCGGTCAGCCGCTATGTTGCGCGGCGACTGGACGGGCGGACCAGCGAGGTGGAGGAAGTGGTGGCGGAGGTGTTCACGGTCGCCTGGCGACGCCGGGCCGACCTGCCGGGATCCCCACTGCCCTGGCTGTACGGCGTGGCCCGCAACTGCCTGGCGAACGCGGTACGCGGCTACGGGCGGCGCCGCCGGCTCGTCGACCGCCTGGGCAACGACGAGACCGCGCACGGCCGGCAGATCGTGGCGAGCCCCGATGCGGAGACACCGGGCGGCTGGGTGCACGAGGCGCTGGCCCGGCTGTCCGAGGCCGACCAGGAGGTGCTGCGCCTGACGGCATGGGAGGAACTGGGCATCGACGAGGTCGCCGTCGCCCTCGGCTGCGGAACGAGGGCCGCATCGATGCGGCTGCACCGTGCCCGGCGCCGGCTGAGAGCCGAGATAGACCGCATGGGTCCTCTGCGCCCCACCGCGCCCTCCGCCGACGCGACCCCCTCGAAGGAACACGGCCATGGCTGACGAACTCGAACTCCTGCGCCGCGCCAACCCGGTGCCGGTGGACGGCCCCCACTACGGTGACGGCCCTCTCGACCACGACGCCGAACGACGGCTCAACCGGCTGCTGCACCAACGCCCCACGGGCCGCCGCCGCACCCGGCTCGTCTGGGGTCTCGCCGCCACCGCCGTCGTCGCCGCGACCGCGCTGACGCTGCTGTTCAGCGGCCCCGGCGCCACCCCCGCGATTGCCGCGCCCCGCCCGCTCGTCGTCCAGGCGGACTCCACCCCCGTGCCCCTTCGGGTACTGGCCGACCGGGCAGAGCGGCAGGCCACGGCGGAGGATGCGCCGAAGCTGCGCAAGGGCACGCATGTGCAGTCCTGGAGCCTCGGCATGAGCGACGACAAGCCCCCGATCACGCTCCCCGAGGAGCGCGTCGTGCGCTGGAAGGCCGACGGCAGCCACACCGAGCTCGTGGTGGCGACCGACCCACGCCACCCCGGCCGGCCGGTCCTGCGAGACGACGGGGGTGATCCGCACCTGGTCGAGGACGGCCATGTCATCAGCAGCCAGACGTTTCCGCCCAGCTGGAGCGACGCCCCGCCCGAGTCACCCCCGCCGAACGACACGGCGCTGCTGCGGGCCTATCTCCAGGAGGCCTCGTACACCCGAACCAAGCTGACGACCCCGGAACTCCTCGACGCCGTCGGGGTGTTGCTCGACCACTGGACCCTCGGCGCCCGCGAGTCCGCGGCGCTGGCCCGGCTCCTCGCGGGCACCGAGGGGCTGCGGCCGGTCGGCCAGGTCACGGACCGGCTCGGGCGCCGCGGCCAGGCGTACGAGTACGAGGGCGCCGGCTACCGGCGGATGCTGATCATGCAGCCGTCCACCGGTGCGGTCCTGGGCCTGGAGACCGTCTTCACCAGGGCGGAGCGGCAGTACGGCGTCAAGGCCGGCGACGTCATGGACTACAGCGCCTGGATGCCCTGATCACACCCCGAGCTGCCGGGCGGCGGCCTCCACGGTCTGCTCCAGCAGCGTGGCGATCGTCATCGGACCGACACCGCCCGGCACCGGAGTGATCAGACCGGCCCGCTCCACGGCGGAGCCGAAGTCGACGTCGCCGACGTTTCCCGGGTTGTAGCCGGCGTCGATCACGACCGCGCCGGGCTTGATGTCCTCGCCCCGGATCAACCGCGGCCGCCCCACGGCGGCGACCACGATGTCCGCCTCCCGCACCACCGAGGACAGGTCCCGGGTACGGGAGTGGCAGTACGTCACCGTCGCGTCGCGGGCGAGCAGCAGCATGCCGGCCGGCTTGCCGAGGATGGCGCTGCGGCCCACGACCACGGCCCGCTTCCCGGACGGGTCGACGCCGTACTCGTCGAGCAGCCGCATGATGCCGCCCGGCGTGCACGACACGAAGCCGGGCAGGCCGAAGCTCATCGTCGCGAACGAGGCGAAGGTGACACCGTCGACGTCCTTCTCGGGCGCGATCGCCTCGAACGCGGCCCGCTCGTCGATGTGCTCGCCCATCGGGTGCTGCAGCAGGATGCCGTGCACCCCCGGGTCGTCCGACAGGGAACGCAGCGCGCCGACGAGTTCCTCGGTGGTCGTGGCGGCGGGAAGTTCCACCTGCCGTGACTCGATGCCGGCCTTGCGGCAGCGGTTGCGCTTCATCCGGACATAGGTGACGGAGGCAGGGTCCTCGCCGACCAGAACCGTCGCCAGGCAGGGCGCCGTTCCGGTCCGTGCGGTGAGGTCGGCCGCCCGCTTGGCGGTGTCCTCGACGATGCGCCGGGCAAGGGAGGTGCCGTCGATGAGCCGGGCCTGGGGCATGATCCACTCCTGGGCAGGGGGTGACGTGTGCCCAGGCGCACGGCATCGACTCTGCGTGGCCGCTCCCCGGTGGTGCTCCACCTCAGCGCCAGTCACGGCCCGCCCTCACACTAGCCGAGCCGCCACGGCGGTCAGGAACCGCTCACCGGTGCAGGCCGCGCCGCCTTCGCGCAGCAGGCAGCGCCCGGGACCGCCTCGCTCTCAGCATCGACCGCAGCAGAGCCAGCGACGCCAGCCGTTGTGCCGTACCTGTCCGAGGCCCGGCCGGACGCACCCGCCCGAGCGCCGCACGGACCGAGAAGGTCCAGGTCAACCGGGAGGTGATCTGGACCCTCGCGATTCTGCCTCCTGCTCGTCCTACTCGTCCCACGCCTGGATCAGGACCTCTTCGGCGATCTTGCCGTCGCGCAGCGTGATCATCGACTCGGCCAGGACACGCGTTCCGTCCGCGTACTGGCAGGACTGGCTGTAGGCGGCGTGGTCACCCTGAACGATGCACTGGTCCACGTGGTGCGTCATGTCGCGGCTGTAGATGTCCTCGAACATTTCGCCGATCTCCTGGCGACCGCGCAGGACCTTGGGCTGGCTGGGCTGGGTGTTGCGGTCCACGATGCGTATCTGCGCGTCGTCCGCGTAGAGCGACAGAAGATCCGCCGCCGTGTGTCCTTCGACCCCCTTGCGCAGGGTGTCCGCGCTGAAGCCGGGAGTTGCCGTGGTGCCCATGATGACCTCCTTCGAGGGCCGCGACCCGAGGAGCTGCGGGCCGCGAAGGACCCCTCCTATGAGGCTCCTCCGCTGCGGCAGCGTCGGCAAGCGCAGCCGGAGCACTGCCCCTGACGGGTGAGCGGCGGGGCGCGGCCGTGACCGCCGCGGGCCCGGCGGCGTTGTGGGAAGCATGATCTCAACACGACGTATCGTCGCCGCCGTTGGTCTCGCCGCAGGAATCACCGCCCTTGCCGCACCGCTTGCCTGTGCGTCCGACGCGACCATCCAGAACAAGGACGCCAGCGAGCTCAACCCGATCGCCACGCTCGACTCGCTCGCCCAGAGCGGCATCCCGGCGGAGCGCAGGGCCGAGGTGCCGCGCCCCTCCCAGCAGCTGCGGAACCTGAACCGCCTCAACAACCTCGAGCAGCTGGACCGGGTCGCCCGCATGGGAGCCGCCAGCGGGTTCCCGGGGGCCCTGTAACCCGCCGACGCAGCATCGAACGTTCCCCCCCACAGCGAAAGGGCCGCCCGGAGACGGGCGGCCCTTTCGCTGTGCCGGTGACCTGATCACGACCCTGCTGTTGAAGGGTGAAGGAAGTGGAAACCGGGCCGGGGGTGCATCAGGAAGTCGTGGTGCGAGATGTTCCACGCGTAGGCGCCCGCGAGCGAGAACACCACCCGGTCGCCGGCCCTGAGCCCCGGCGCGGGGACCCGGCGGGCCAGGACGTCCTTCGGTGTGCACAGCTGTCCCGCCACCGTGACCTGGTCACCTTCGGCGGCCGACCGCGGCCACGGGTGCGGCCAGGCGTCCACCTTCAGCACGGAACAGGGCTGGTCGTGCCCCTTCGTCGCCGGGGTCCGCAGGTGGTGCGTGCCGCCCCGGACCACCGCGAACTCCTCGCCGTGGCTGCGCTTCACGTCCAGCACCTCGGTGGCGTACCAGCCGCAGTACGCCGTCAGTGCCCGCCCCGGTTCGATGCGCAGGGTCAGCTCGGGGTGCGCCTCGGTCAGACGGGCGAGTCCGCTGCCGTAGGCGGCCCAGTCGAAGCGGCGCTCCGGATCGGTGTAGTCGACGGTCATCCCGCCGCCGACGTTGACCTCGGCGAGCGGAACACCGAGACCCGCCACCCAGGACACGACGCTTTCGGCCACCGTCAGCTGCTCCGCCGCCTCCAGGCCACTGGCGAGGTGCGCGTGAACACCCCGTAGTTCGAGGTGCGGGTACCTCCCGTCGGCGAGCGCCCGTACGACGTCGACGGCCTGCGCCGGGTCCAGGCCGAACGGCGTCGGACGGCCCCCCATCGCCAGCGAACTGCCCGCCAGTGCCCCGTCCGCGACCGGCAGATTGACGCGGACCAGCACCGCCACCCGTCGCCCCGGCGCGCACGTCCGCGCCAGCTCGGCCAGCATGCGCAGCTCGTACTCGCTCTCCACATGGAAACGCTCGACGCCGAGCTCCAGCGCGGCCCGCACCTCGTCCGGTGTCTTGCCGGGACCGCCGAAGGCGAGCGGGCGGCCCGGCACCGCCTTGGCCACATGGGTGAGTTCACCGCCCGAGGAGACCTCGTAGCCGTCCACGTACGGGCCGAGGGCGCCGAGGATCTCCGGCTCCGGATTGGCCTTGGCGGCGTAGTACACCTCGACCCGCTCCGGCAGTGCGGCCCGCACCGCGGCGGCGTGGGCACGCAGCGCCGCCAAGTCGTAGACGTATGCGGGCAGTTCGGTGGCGGGCAGGGACAGGACGCGCTCCTGGACCGCTGGCGTCGGGTCGGTCATCGGGCGCTCCCGGTCGTGTCGCGCAGGATGTCCTCGGCGAGCGGGGACGGCAGCCGGACGTACCCGGCGTCCCGGTCGGCCTTGCGCTCCCAGCGGGTCAGCAGGTTGGCCTTGGCGGGCAGCGGCACCCCGGCGAGCAGGGCGGCGAGCCTCGGCGGGCAGCCGTGGCGGTCGGCGTACGACTGGAGCGTGCCGCGCACCCGGGCCCACAGGGCCGCCTCGGCCTGCGGGTGCAGATCGGCGAGGGCGGCCAGCAGCTCGGCGATGTGGTTGACGAGCAGGCAGTACACGACCCGGTCCCAGCCGCGCTGGGCGTCGTACGTCATCGGGCCCGCGACGTCGGGTGGCAGTGCGGCCAGCGTCCGGGCGTGGTGGTCGGGGACCAGCTTGGTGCCCTCCAGGTCACGGAAGAGGACCTGCGCGGGCATGCCGTCGGCGCCGACGCACACCAGGACGTTCTGCAGATGGGGTTCCAGGACCAGGCCGTGGTCGAAGTACGCGGCCAGCACGGGTGGGACGAGCAGGTCGAGGTACGTCGACCACCAGGCGAGGGTGGTGCGTACGTCCGCTCCGTCGAGGAGGCGGGAGACATGGGCGGCGCCGGTCGGGTACTCGTCGGCGACGGCCGCCGCGAGCAGGGGGACCGTGCCCGGGGCGAGGCGGCGCGGCAGGCCCTCGCGGACGATGACGCCGAAGCCCTCGAACAGGTCCCGGTCGGGGGTGCCGTCCGGGCCGGGCAGGGCCAGCGCGCGGTACGCCGGCTCGCGCAGCACCGAGCTGCCGGGGAAGCGCTCGGCCAGGTCGGCGAGTACCGGGGCCAGCAGTCGGGTCAGGGCGACGGCGCCGGACAGCTCGTAACTGCTGTTCTTTCGCAGGCAGTTGGTGATCCGGACGTTCAGGCTGAACTTGAGGAAGGTCTCCCCGTCGTACACGGTGCGCACCGAGGCGGTGGCCGCGAAGGGCTGCCCGCCCGGGCCCAGGTCGAGGATGTCGCCGCGGTCGAGGGCGGCGCGCAGGGCCGGGTGGGCCCGGAGCGTCTCGTACTGCCAGGGGTGGGCGGGCAGCAGCCGGTAGCCCTCGGGGACGTCCGTGCGCAGCCCGTCCAGCGGGGCGGCCGCCGACGGGTCCGCGGACTCCTCGGCGATCAGGTGGGCGCGGACGGCGAGGTGGCGCAGCGGGAAGGAGGCGCCGACCTCGGGGGCGTACGCGGACCAGGCGTGCGGGTCGCCGGTGCGAGCCTTGGGCGTGGGGTGGAAGCGGTGCCCGAACAGCAGGGACTGCTCGGAGGCCAGATAGGCGGAGAGCCGGTCCTCGGGGAGGCGGGTCGGGCGTCTGGCGGCGAGCGCGGTGGTGATGGCGTCGTGGCTGGAGGCGATCTGCTCCAGGAACTCCTCGTTGCGTACGCCGGTGCGCAGTGACAGCTCGTCGTGCGTGTACTCGGCCAGCCGCCGCCAGTCCACCTCCGACCAGCCGCCCTCGCCCTGTTCGCTCACGGGGCCGGTGAAGCGGTGCGCGCCCAGCAGCGAGGTGCGGCGCAGCGCCACCCGCAGCAGCACTCCGCGACGGGGCAGCCGCAGCAGCAGCCGGCCGTCGGCGACGACCGACTGGTGCTCGGGGCCCGACACCTCGCGCAGCAGGCAGTTGAGGAGCGTGTGGGCCACGGCGTCGTCGGCGGAAGGGAGCCCGGCGGGCGCGGCGGTACTCCCGGAGAGCGAGATCGCGGGCCCCCCGGACGGGGTCTGGGGACGGGTCAGCGAGGGCATCAGCGGCTCCTGCGGGTGCGGGGGGTGAGCGGGGGGAGGGCGGTGGCCAGTACGGTGACGGCGGCGGCCGCGCTGCCGATGAGCACGGGTGCGGCCGGGCCGAAGCGGGCGCTGCCCGCCGCCGCGGCCACTCCGGCGGCGACCGCGCCGGCCTTGGAGAAGAACTCCAGCGAGCCGAACATCCCGCCCGGCGCACGGCCCTTGGCGCAGTCGGCGGCCAGCACCGACAGGCACACCAGGCCGAGAGTGAGGCCCGCGCCCAGCAGCAGCCGTACGGCGATCAACGTGGGCAGGGAGCCGGCGACCCCGTGTCCGGCGAGCCCGAGCGCGATGCAGGCGAACCCGAGCGCGATCCCGGTGCGGGGGCGGTTGTGGAAGGCGGAGTGCACGGCCAGTGCCGAGACGAGATAGCACAGGTGGGGGAGGGCGAACAGCACGCCGGACAGGGTCGGCGAGGTGCCCGGGAGGCGGTCGTCGACGAGGGCGATCAGATAGGGAAAGGAGATGACGGTGGAGAAGACGAAGGCGAACTCCAGGGCGTACAGGGCCTTGAGCGAGATCACCGGCGGCTCGTGTACGGCAGTCGTCTCCGGGGCGTTCTCCGACTCCTGTGCGGCAGGCTCGGGTTCGGGCAGTGCGGCCAGCAACAGGGCGGCCGTCAGCGGCAGTACGGCGAGCAGGGCGTACTGGCGGTGCGGTGACAGCCAGCCCGACAGGGAGCCGACCACGATGGGGGCCACGACCAGCGCCGCCCGCGCGCTGCCCTGCATCAAGGTGAGCGCCTTGGACAGGGCCGGGCCCTCCAGGGCTGCGCCCAGGTAGCCGTTGGAGGCGGCGAACGTGCCGCCCAGGATGCCCTGCAGCACCAGCGCCACGGTGAACGTGGCCAGGGAGTCCGCCCAGCCCGCGAGCAGGAAGGCCACGGCGAGCCCCAACTGGGCGCGCAGCAGCAGCCGTTTGCGGCCGTAGCGGTCGGCGAGTCGTCCCCACAGCGGGGCGCCCAGCGCACCGAACACGGTCGGCACGACGTACAGCACCCCCGCCCAGCGGGCGTGGCGGTCACCCAGCTCCGGGAGGATCTCGGTGAGATACGGCGGCAGCCCGAGCGCCGCGAACGACGCCACGAAGTAGCAGCCCGCGACCGCGTGCACATGGCCGCGGGTGAACGCCGTACCCGGCATCCGCAGCGTCTCGGTGCTCATGCGCACCCCCCGTCGGGCAGCAGGTAGTTGGGGCCGCTCGTGTAGTGCTTGTTGACGTCAGCGGCGCCCGAGCGCTCCTTGCTGAGCAGCGTGCCGGCCGTGACCATGGCCTTGACCGGCAACCGCGGTGCATCGAGGACCTGCGCCCGCAGGGTGGCGCCCGCGTCACCGCCGAGCCGGTCGACGGCCTCCGCGAGCCGCTCGCGTACGAGCGCCAGCAGTGCGTCCCGGTGCTTGGGGAGCCCGAACGCGTAGGCTCCCGCACACAGATGGACCGTGATGGTGGCGAACACGTCGGCGACCGGCCCGTCCTCGGCGGTGAAGGTCCGCGGGTCGTCGAAACCCCACGGCCCGGGCAGCGCGGCCGCAAGGCGCGAGGTGTTGATGCGGGGCCCGTCGTTGTCCTTGAACAGCAACCGCAGACCGCCCGGCCCGAGCACCAGCGAGACGTTCTGCTGGTGCGACTCCAGCGCGATGCCGTAGCCGAACAGGGTGGTCTGCCAGTCGAACAGCAACGACAGGCAGGCGTCCAGCAGGGCCAGTGGATCGCCGCCGTAGAAGCGGTCGGCCAGGTGGTCGAGGACCAGTCGTCCGCCGGGCGCCTCGGCGAGGAGTGCGGCCAGCGGAACGACCACGGAGTCCTCGAGACCGGCCGGGAAGCGGCGGCAGAGAACCGCCAGCAGTTCGTGCCCGGCATGCGCATACGTGCTCTCGTCGGCGTGCAGGATCGTGTCCCGGAAACGCGGCTCGCGCGCGATCACCGCCTCCACCAGCCGTTGCCCCGCAGCCCCGTCGACGAGTGTGCCGGGCTTGATGGAGCGCTTGTTGCGCAGGCCCAACGTGGCTGTCGCCAGGGGGAGTTTGAGGTGCAGGGACGGATCCTCGGCCACCGCGACCGTGCGCATCGAGAGCGTCGGCACGACTTCGAGATGAGCCTGCTCGGCGAGCAGCGCACGACCGGCGAGACCGGTGGTGCGCAGCGCCTCGTCGAGCGGCGCGCCCACGGTCAACGGGTGGACGGGCAGCGCCACATGGGTCTGCTCCACCTCGGGCAGGCCGAGCCGCGCGGGCGAGGGCCACAGCTCCGGGAGCGGGCCGGTCAGGGTCACCGCCTCACGCGGCACGGCGAGCCAGCGCAGGGCCAAACGGGGATGGAACTCCGGTGCGTACGTCCGCAGTTGCTCCTCGGACAGGCCGGAGCGGCCGCGCGCGGTCGGGTAGACGGGATGGTCGAGGCGGGCCGCCAGGGTGTCGTACGCCAGACCCGTCCAGCGTGCCGGATCGTGCCCGTACCGGTCGATGAGCCGCCGGCCGACCTCGTCCTGGGTTCGCGCGTGCAGCCGCAGCGTGTCCAGCGTCTGACGGCACTCCTCGGCGAACGCGTCGAAGCCGTCGCGGTCCACGGGCTCGGCGAGCTCACGCAGCGCGCCGAGCACGGTCTCGTACGAGGTCAGCTCGGAGCCGTCCGACTCGCGCATGAGCAGGGGCAGCCGGGCGCGGTGCTCGCACTGGTAGCCGTCCTCGGTGACGGGCAGCAGCAAGGCGTCCTCGGTGGTGGGCAGCCGCAGCCAGTCGCCGTCAGCCCGGTGCACGAGCGTGCTGCGGCTGCGCAGCCCGATCACGTCCTCCCGCAGCAGGGCGCTGAGCACGCGGGTGAGCAGCTCCGCCTCGCAGGTGTCCGTCACGGTCGGCGCGGTCACGGCTGGATCTCCCAGCGATGCGCGGCCAGGAAGTCGGCCGACACCCGGTCCACCGTCGTCTGGTCGGTGCCGACGGCCCGCAGGACCCCGAGGTAGTCGCGGTTGGTGCGGTAGAGCTCGTGCCGCTCGCCCACCGGCCGCAGCGGACGGTACGTCAGATGCACGCCGTCGGTGGTCAGTTCCTGGGCGGGGGGAGCCTCGGTCAGGGTTCCGGAGCGGTCGGCGCACGGGTAGTCCAGGCGCGCGGCGCCGTCGCGGCGGGCCCCGAGGTCGGCGGGGAGACGCTCGCCCAGGTGGGCGCGGAGGATCAGCTCGAAGAGCGGTATCTCCAGCAGCCGGGCCAGCAGCAGATCGCACTGGTCGCCGATGGCACGGTAGTTGACCTCGATGATCCTGGCGCGGCCCGCGTGCACCACGAACTCGGTGTGGCAGGCTCCGAAACCGACGCCCAGGGCGTCCAGCTGAGCGAGAACCTGCGCGACGACCGCCTCGGGGTGGGCGGGGACGAAGGTGAGTCGCTCCTCGATGAAGTACGGCGGGGTCGACAGCTCGGTGTGGAACCCGCCCAGCACATGGCGGACATGCCCGTCACCGAGCGTCTCCAGGGTGTACAGCTCGCCGGGGAGGTACTCCTCGACGAGCAGGACGGCTCCGGGGCGGCGCTGAAGGATGTCCTTGGCGTGCGTGGTGAGTTGCTCGGCGTCGTCGACCAGGACGACGTCCTCGCTGGCCACGCCCTCGCGGGGCTTGAGCACGCACGGATACGGCGCGTCGTCCGGCGCGACCGGCTCGGTGAGCTCGGCCGACCAGACCGTGTCCACGCCGGCGGCGGCTAGCCGGCGCCGCATCTCCGCCTTGTCCTTGGTGGCGAGCGCGGCCCGCCAGTCCTTGGCGGGCAGGCCGAAGTACTCGGCGGCGAGGGCGGCCTGGGCCTGGAGGTGGTCGCTGTTGGTGAAGACGGCGTCGGGACGGTGGTGCGTCGAGATGCGGGTGATGACCGCCCGGTGGTCGCGGACGTCGCACTCCAGGACCTCGGTCTCCGGGTGGGCGCGGCGGTGGGCGTCGGGCTGGTCGGTGAGGACGGTGATATCCAGGCCCAGCCGGGCGGCGGCGGGCAGGAAGCCCTCGGAGACGGAGTCGGTCGGATTGAGGGCAAGCAGATACAGGCGCATGGCTGAGGAACAACTTCCGCCGGCGGGTGGGGGGTCGGGGGGGGGGCGCGGCGGGGGGGGGGGCCCCCCCCCAAAATCGGGTGTTTTTATTTAGGGAGCAGCACCCCCGGGGGCGTAGCCCCCGCCATTTGGAAAAAAAACCCCGCCAGGGCGCCCCATCCCCCCAA